>JBAQCT010000143.1:0-15962 GCA_049294375.1 Gallionella sp.
TTCGGCACCAACGACCTGACCCAGGCCACGTTCTCCTTCAGCCGCGAGGATGCGGAAAACAAGTTCCTCCCATCCTATACCGAATCGGGCATCCTGGAAGACAACCCCTTCGAGGTACTGGATATAAAAGGCGTGGGGCAATTGATGAAAATGGCCGTGACGAAAGGCCGCAAAACCAACCCGGATTTAAAAATGGGTATCTGCGGCGAACATGGCGGGCACCCCGGCTCCATCCATTTTTGCCACCACATCGGGCTCAACTATGTCTCCTGCTCGGGGCCGCGCGTGCCGATCGCACGCTTGGCGGCAGCGCAAGCCAAGCTGCAGGAAGATCAATACCGGGAACCGGAGTAATCTGGCCGCTGCACAATCTTATTTTTCACAGGCGGCACAACACCTCTGGATGCACCTGACCATTCCCGCTTACCCATCAATGAAAAAAGGGTAAGCGGCTGGTTGAATTGCGCCCCCTGCCGCTTCCCTAAATTTGCGCGCTGCAATATAATTTGCGCGTCGAACTTTTGATTGAACGCTTCATGCTGTCATGTTGTCTGTCCCAAGCGGGTTTAGCGTAACGCACAAATTTGGATGAGGTTGGTTTCGTGCGGTGCAGAGACACCCGTCTATCTCGCCTTATAACGTTCGCGTACGTTGCTCCCCTTGAAGTTTGGCCAAAAAAGTTGGACCAGATAAGCAGCATAAAACCTGTTTGTGCGTTTAATACAAGCTGTTACAACGTTTTTTGTTGGTTGCACCGTTTTTGTACGATAACTCAGCTGCCCCAAGCAAGCTGTTAGTTAATTAACGAGGTACTACTTATGTCTACCGTCATATCACGCCGCCGTTTTATCACTTTCGTTGCTGCCGCAGCAGGCTTGCCTCTTTTGCTGAAGACAGGCAGTTCACAGGCCAAACCGGTGCGCTGGGACGGCACCGCGCTGGGCGCACCAGCCTCCATCCAGCTTTACCATGCCGACGAGGCGCAGGCGCGCGCCGCTATCGCCGCCGGGCTGGATGAGCTGAGACGCCTCGAAGCGATCTTCAGCGTCTACCGCGCGGACAGCACACTGTCGAAACTCAACCGCGAGGGCGTACTCGAAAACGCGCCGGACGATTTCATCGCGATGCTCACGCGCGCCCTGTCGCTGGCGAAAATCAGCGACGGTGTCTACGACCCCACCATCCAGCCGGTGTGGCAAACCTATTTCCGCCACTTCACGTCGGGCAATCCCGATCCGGCAGGGCCGTCGTCGCGCGATCTCGCCGCCGCGCTCGCGCTGGTGGACTGGCGCGCGGTCGAAGTGGATGCTGCGAACAGGCGCGTATCCTTCGCCCGCCCCGGCATGGGGCTGACGCTGAACAGCGGCGCGCAGGGCTACATCACCGACCGCGTCGCCGACAAGCTGCGCGCCCACGGTTTCGACCGCATGCTGGTGGATATGGGTGAGCCGCGCGCGATCTCGAATAAACCCGACGGCTCCGCTTGGCGCATCGCCATCGCCAATCCCGCCGACCCCAGCCGCGCCGTCGTCACGCTGGACGTGGTGGATAAGTGCGTTTCCACTTCCGGCGGCTACGGCACCCTGTTCGATTCCGCGAGCGCCTTCACCCACCTGATCGACACCCGCACCGGACGCACCGCGCCCGCGCTGCTGGGCGTTTCGGTGGTGGCCGACACCGGCACAGTCGCCGATGGCCTTTCCACCGCGATGCTGATGGCACCAGTCGAGCGCCGCCAACATATTCTCCGTTCTGCCGGAGGGCAGAAGGCGATCTACGTCACGCCGGATGGCGTGGTTTCCACCGTGGAGGCGTAACCTTGGGCGGAACCATGGACAGCTCAACGGATTTCAGTGCTCCGACCCTAGTCGAGGGCTTCGCCCATGTGGTCGAAGTGAAAGACGATTTAGCTTGGCTGGTGCCCGAGGTGGGTTCCAGTTGCGGCGGCTGTGCCTCGGCGTCCGCATGCGGTTCCAAGGGCATCGGCACCGTCGCCAGCCGCCTGGAACAACGCCGCTTCCAGCTCGCCAATGATGCCGGGCTCAGGGTCGGTGATCGTGTGGTGGTAGGTATTCAAGAGAACGCTGTACTCAGGGCATCGATCACCGCCTACGCCATTCCACTCGCAACCTTGCTGGCCGCCGGAGCACTGGCACAGTGGGTAGCCAACAACGACTTCATCACCATGGGGGCGATGCTGGCAGGACTCGTGTTCGGGTTATGGCTGGCGCGCTTGCGCGCAGGGCAACTGATGTCCAAGGGCGAACTCGCCCCCCGTTTTCTTCGCCGCGCCAGCATGGGCGAAACGTGCAATCTTGAATAGGCAGGAAACAGGAAAATGAAAGAATATGTACTTTTAATTGTAAGCGCGGCGCTGGTCAACAACGTCATTCTGGCGCGCTTTCTCGGCCTGTGTTCGTTTATGGGCGTCACCACGCGCATCGACACCGCCGTCGGCATGGGTCTGGCGACCACCTTCGTGATTACCGTTTCGTCGATGGCCGACTGGGCGGTCGAAACTTATCTGCTGCAACCTTACGGCCTGGGATACCTGCGCACGGTGACCTTCATCATGGTGATCGCCGCCGCCGTACAGTTCACCGAACTGACCGTGAAGAAAGTATCGCCGCCGCTGTTCCAGATGCTGGGCATCTACCTGCCGCTGATCACCACCAATTGCGCGGTGCTGGGCGTCGCCATCCTGCTGGTCGAGCAAAAAATGAATGTCATCAGCGCCACGCTGTTCGGCTTCGCCTCCTCCGTCGGCTACAGCCTGGTGATGGTCATGTTCGCCGGACTGCGCGAACGTCTGGCGCTGGCCGATATCCCGCGCCTGTTCGCCGGCCCACCGATCGGTTTCATCGTCGCCAGCTTGCTTGCGCTGGCGTTCATGGGCTTTTCCGGCATGACGAGTTAAGGGCTACAGACTATGTGGATCGCAATTGGCAGTCTTACGGCAATGGGCCTCATCTTGGGCGCGCTGCTGGGCTTGGCGGCAAAATTTCTTGCCGTCAAGGAAAACCCGCTGGAAGAGGAATTGAAAGAAATGCTGCCCGGCTCGCAATGCGGGCAGTGCGGCTATGTCGGTTGCAGCCAGTACGCGGCGGCGCTGGCGAAGGGCGAGGCATCGGTGACACTGTGTACGCCCGGCGGCAAGGCGGTGATCGAGGCGCTGGCCAAAAAACTGGGCGTCACCGCTGACACCTCCGAGCACGAAGAGAAGCTACCGGAACACGCTTTTATCGTCGAGGATCTTTGCATCGGCTGCACGCGCTGCATCCGTGAATGCTCGACGGACGCCATCATGGGTGCCAACAAGCTGATGCATACGATCATCATCGATGCCTGCCATGGCTGCGGCAAATGCGTCAAGGTTTGCCCCACCGATGCCATCGTAATGGTTCCAATACAGGTGACGCTGCGCAACTGGCATTGGCCGAAACCGGAAATTGAGAATACGCAGTCCAAGCCCGAAGTCGGGCACGCGCACTAAAGGAATATGCAAAAATGAAACTTTTCCCGATCCGCGGCGGCATACATCCCGACTACCGCAAGGAGCTGGCCAGCGAGAAGGCCATTGTTGCCATGCCGATGCCGAAGGCGCTGTACATTCCGTTGCAACAACATATCGGCGCGCCCGCCGAGGTGCTGGTTAACGAGGGCGATCTGGTCAAAAAAGGCCAGATGATCGCGCGCAATCAGGGGGCGGTATCGGCAGCGCAGCATGCGCCCACGTCGGGCCGCATCAAGACGGTGACCGACGTGACGGCGCCCCACCCTTCCGGGCTACCGCAAACCACTATCATCCTCGAACCGGATGGCAAGGATGAATGGGGCGACCTGCCCGAACCCATCGCCGATCCATTTTCCGCCGACCCGCATACGATCAACGACCGCGTCGCGCAATCGGGCATCGTCGGCATGGGCGGCGCCGCCTTCCCTTCGGCGATCAAACTGAACCTCGGCGAACAGAAGAAACTCGATACCTTGCTGCTCAACGGTGCCGAATGCGAGCCTTACCTGACTTGCGACGACCGCGTAATGCGCGAGTATCCCGATGAAATAGTCGACGGCGCCCGCATCATGGGACACGCGCTGGGCACACCAAGAATAGTCATCGCCATCGAGCAAAACAAGCCGCAGGCGATTGAGATCATGACCAAAGCCGCCTCCGCTTTTCCCGGGGTTGAAGTGATCGGTGTGCCGGTGCAGTACCCGATGGGTTCCGAGCGCCATCTGGTGCAGGCGATCACCGGTCGCGAGACTCCGGCGCGCAAGCTCACCGCCGACCTTGGCGTGGTGGTGCACAATGTTTCCACCGCCCGTGCCGTGCATCATGCCGTCCGCTTTGGCCGTCCGCTGGTTGAGCGGGTGGTGACGGTGAGCGGCGGCGCGATACGCGAACCCAAGAACGTCATGACACCGATCGGCACCAAGGTAACCGACCTCGTCGAATTCTGCGGCGGTTTTGCGGTTCGCCCCGAGAGCATAGTCAATGGCGGACCGATGATGGGCCAGCCGCTGCCTACCTTGGATGTGCCGGTGGTCAAGGGGACTTCGGGCATCCTGGCGCTCACCGCCGAAGAAATCAACGACCGCCCGACCAGCGCCTGCATCCGTTGCGGCAGTTGCATCACCGTCTGCCCCTGCGGCCTGTCGCCGGTGGAGATGTCCGCCTTCATCCGCAAGGATAATCTGGAAGTTGCCGCCAAGCTGGGCGTGATGGATTGTTTCTCGTGCGGCAGTTGCTCGTGGGTATGTCCGTCGCACATCCCGCTGGTACACTACTTCAACTACGCCAAGGGAGCTCTGAACGACCTGGAGCGCGAGCTGCGCAAAAACGAACGCGTCAAGACGCTGGCCGAGGTGCGCGTCATCCGCATCGAGAAAGCCGCCGATGCCAAGCGCGCCGCTCTGGCCGCGCGCAAACCGGCTTCAGACAATGCTCCGCCAGCCAACAGCGGTGAGGCAAAAGCCGCAACCGAAGAAAAGGCCAACGCATGAGTATCGCAACCCTAAAAAAGAGCGGGCCGTTTGCCCACGGATTCAGCAGCGTCCAGAAAACCATGTTCACGGTGCTGCTGGCGCTGACTCCGGCCACCCTTTTCAACCTATACCTGTTCGGCTGGCCGGCGATCCTGCTGTTCACCGTCACGGTCGGCGCATGTTTGGCAGTCGAAGCGGGTTGCCTGGCGCTGGCGGGCAAGCCGGTGGTGGCGACGCTGGCCGACTGTTCGGCGCTACTCACCGGCTGGCTGCTGGCGATGAGCCTGCCGCCTTGGGCGCCTTGGTGGCTCGGCGTGATCGGGGCGATTTTCGCCATCGCCATGGCCAAACATGCTTTTGGCGGACTCGGCCAGAATGTGTTCAACCCGGCCATGGTCGGGCGAACTGTGCTGCTCATATCGTACCCGGTGGCGATGACCACCTGGATTGTGCCGCACCCGCTGTTCTCGGCAAGCGCGCCGGGTCTGCTGGATGCTTTTGCCATCACCTTCGGCGGTCACATGCCCGATGCGGTAAGTTCCGCTTCGGCGCTGGGGCATATCAAAACAGAGCTGTCGCGCCACATTCCGGTGACGGAATCGATGGCACAGGTGCCAAGCCTGATAAACATGCTGTTCGGTTACCGCGCCGGTAGCATGGGCGAAACCTCGGCCATATTGATCCTCGCGGGCGGACTGTTCCTGATGTACAAGCGCATCATCTCGTGGCACATCCCGTTGAGTGTGATGGGCGGGCTGTTCGTCATGGCGGCAATATTCCACGCCGTCGATCCGTCGCGCTATGCCTCCGGCACCTTCCATCTGGTATCCGGCGCCACCTTCCTCGGGGCGTTCTTCATCGCCACCGATTACGTCACCTCGCCGGTTACGAAAAAGGGGCAATTGATATTCGGCATCGGTTGCGGTGTACTGATCTGGCTCATCCGTAATTTTGCAGGTTATCCGGAAGGCGTGGCTTTCGCGGTATTGCTGATGAACGGATTGACTCCGATCATCGACAAATATACCCGCCCGCGCGCTTTCGGGCGAACGGGCAAGGGTGAACCGCTGCCGCTGGAGAAGAAGCCATGAAACAACAGCGCACATGGAGCCACGGGTTGATTCTGGGCGCATTTTGCCTGGGTTTCGGGATCGTGCTCGCCTACAGCGACCACATTACCGTTGAAGATATCGCCGCACGCGCGCTGGAAGACAGGTTGAATTCGCTCGCTCAGGTGATTCCGTCCAGCATCCACGACAACAACCTGGTCGATGATGCCATCACCATGAAGAACGAGCGCGACAAGGAAATTACCGTCTATCGCGCCACCAAAAATGGCAAGGTTACCGGCCTGGCCTACGAAACATTCGGTGTAGGCTATGCCGGGCAGATGAAGCTCATGCTGGGCATCGACACAGAGGGGAAAATCCTCGGCGTGCGCGTTCTCGCCCACAAGGAAACGCCCGGACTAGGCGATAAGATGGAGGTCAAGAAGGGCAACTGGATACTGCGCTTCGACGGATTGTCTCTGGGCAACCCGCCTATCGAAAAGTGGAAAGTGAAAAAGGACGGCGGTCAATTCGACCAGTTTACCGGTGCCACCATTACGCCCCGTGGTATCGTCGATGCGATCCGCAGAGGGCTTCAATTATTCGACGCCAACAAGGCGAAAATGATGGACATGAACGCCCCGAAGGCGGAAGTGAAGAAGGAGGGACATTAAAATGGCGGCTCAATATAAAACCATCGTCAAGGATGGCTTATGGGAAAACAACGGCGTGTTCGCCATGCTGTTGGGCATGTGCCCGGCCATGGCCATGACGGGCACCGCCACCAACGCGCTGGGCATGGGTCTGGCGACGGCGGCGGTGATGGCCGCATCGAGTATGCTGATCGGCATGTTCCGCAACCAGATCACCCAGGAAGTGCGCATCCCGGTATTCATCCTGGTCGTTGCCGCCATGACGACGCTGGTTGACCTGTTCATGAATGCGTGGATGCACGAGCTTTACAAGGTGCTGGGCATGTTCATCCCGCTAATCGTTTCCAACTGCCTGCCGCTGGCGCGACTCGAAGCGTTTGCCGCCAAAAATCCGACCATGCCCTCTCTGGCTGACGGTGCCTTCATGGGGCTCGGCTTCACCATTGCGCTCACCATGATCGGCGCGGTGCGCGAAATCGTCGGCTCCGGCACTTTGTTCGCGGATGCATCGCTGCTGTTCGGCCCGTACTTCAAATTCATGGAACTGCGCTTGCTGCCGGAAGACACCGGCATCATGATGATGATCCTACCACCCGGCGGATTCTTGGTGCTCGGCCTGCTGGTGGTGGGCAAACGCATCCTGGACGTGCGCGCCGGCAAGGAAATCCAGATGGGCGGCGCCCACAGCGCAGCGTAAGAGGGGAAACCATGAAGATCGGAATCGCCTACGCCCTGCCGCAACGCCAAGCCTGGTTCGACGTCGAACTGCCGGACGGCGCCACCATCCAAGACGCCATCAACCGCTCGGGCATCCTCAAGCAATTTCCTGAGATCGACCTTGAGAAAAACAAGGTCGGCATATACGGCAAGGCCAGCAAACTGGACGCCGTGGTCAACGACGGCGACCGCGTCGAAATCTACCGCCCCATCACCTGCGACCCCAAGACCGTGCCGCGCAAGGCCAAAGGCGGGGACGCGGCGGAGGCGTAATAATTGGATTGCGGCGGCATGATGCCGCCCCTTTGATACCACTCTCGCAAAGAAAAAGCCCGGTAATGCCGGGCTTTTTTCATGAAAAGCATTTTGATGCTGCCCCCGTTATTTTATCCATTTATACGATTCTCAATAATTCCAATTCTATTTTGGAACAACAATAATCATGTAGGGTGCGTTCCACGCACCAATGAGGATGGTGCGTGGAACGCACCCTACGACATCGCACTTCTAATTTAGAAATGGAATAAGAGAGCCATTTGACATGGTAATGCATTCGCATTACCATAAACATTCGATACTCCACCAGAGACAACCCACCATGGCACGCACGCTCAAACTCGAATCCACGTTGACCGACCGCTACCAAACCACAGTTCCAAACGCGGTTCGTCATACACTCAAGCTGGGCAAACGCGACAAAATTCGCTATCTCATCCAACCGGACGGCGGTGTGATGTTGGCGCGCGCATCCAGCGAAATCGAGGATGATCCAGTGTTGGGGAAATTTTTGGATTTCTTGGCTCGCGACATGGCTACCCATCCAGAATGCTTGAAAAGTATCGATGCCGGATTGCGCAAACGCATCAAGTCTCTGGTAAAAAATGCCCAGATTGACCTTAATGCGCCTTTGGCGACTGAAGACGAATGAGTTTGCCGTCGCCCGCCTCGGTCATCAATGGTTGGACGATTTTTGCACATCCGCTTTTTCTCGACACCCTCGAAGCCCTGACCGCCCAAGTAGCCGCATTGCAGCAAAAAGACCCAAGCAGATATATCAACAAGAACGCGACAAAACGCCTGGCCGCCATCAACAAACTGGCATTTGAAGTCATCCCGCAAAACCCGGCGCGACCGGAGTATCGCCAGGGAGCAACGCTGGGGGATGATCGCAAACACTGGTTCCGTGCCAAATTTTTCCAGCAATACCGTTTATTTTTCCGCTACCACCAGGAGAGTAAAATTATCGTTTACGCTTGGGTCAACGACGAAAGCACCAAGCGTGCATACGGTAGCGATAACGATGCCTATCAAGTTTTCCAGCGCATGCTGAAAAGCGGAAATCCGCCTGATGACTGGGTGAAGCTATTGGCCGAGGCAAAGCGTGCGAGCAAGAGGATCGGGAAGAAATAAGCGAGGCTGACCCTGAGGTCTGTTCCCATCAAACCCGTGTATATTCGCCAGTTTTTGATGCTGGTAAATGCCGTGAAGGAGTTAAAGAAATGACCACTGCGACCATCAAGAAAATCAAAACTGTTAGATCGCCCTATCCCTTCGATGCGTATTCTCATGTTATCAGCAAGATTCCCAAAGAAGACGGCGGTGGATCCCTGATCACTTTTCCCGATCTGCCCGGCTGCATGTCGGATGGAGAGACTGAAGCCGAAGCGGTTGCAAACGGCAAGGATGCGTTCAAGGCTTGGGTGTCTGCGCGCAAAGACGCTGGCAAAGAAACTCCCGAACCGTTTTACCGCCCGGACACCGTGCCCGAAGTATCCGGCAAATTTGTGACACGCCTTCCCAAATCTGTCCACGCCAAATTGGCAGAACGTGCCAAGGCGGAAGGCGTCAGCCTGAACACGTTGGTACTGGCACTTGTGGCAGAGGGGCTTGGGCGGAAGGCGGCATAAAAAAGCGAACCTGCCTCCTTTGATTTGTAGTAGTTCAGACTTGATCTGACAGTAGAGCCTTGCCAAAGGGTGGGGTTACCCGGTTTGATAGAGGTGTCGAATCTTTATCAACCAAAGCGCACAAGCGCAAGGAGTAACCCCATGAGCAGTGTTCAACAGAACGTCATCAAACACAAAGTCGGCTTGCTGAATCTGGCCGCCGAACTTGGCAACGTATCCCGCGCCTGCAAGGTGATGGGCTTCCAACACTCTACTTCATACACCTCTGCTATTGATCCGGGTTTGACCAGTTGTAGCCGCGAACGATTCCTTGTTTGTCGAATTTGATTTGCAGTGTTTTCACTTTAGCGCCAGCCATATCGGGCAATTTTCCTGAAGCGAAATAATATGTCCACTCATCGAACCGCTCACCGTTTGTATCTACATTAACCCCAGTACCAGTCGGTGCGCCCAGCCATGCGCGAACCTGGTTTTGCGTGGATACACCGCGCTCTACCTTGTTTTCGAAAGCACGCATATCGAAATCCCGCCCTGCATGGACTTGGACAGTGCCGCAAGCGGCGAGCGACAAGCAAATTAGCGAAACTGAAAATGCGCGTAATAGGGAAAACATATTTCCTCCTTCAATTGATTATGGTTGAAAAACACTGCGGCCATCATATCTACCGCTACCTGACTACTGACGATTTGCATCACTGCGTTTCACCTTGGTTATTGAAAAAGAAGTTGGTGGCTGCTACAAAACCTTCCACACTGCCACAATCAAATCGGCGCCCCTGAAAACGATAGGCAATGACATTGCCGTTTGCTGCCTGGGTTTGCAGCGCGTCGGTGATCTGCACTTCGCCATTCCTGCCGGGCGGCGTGTTCCTCAAGATGTCGAAAATATCTGGGGTCAGAATATAGCGTCCGATGATGGCGAGATTGGACGGCGCATCCTTCGGCGAGGGTTTTTCAACCATGCGCTCGACGCGGATGCATCCATCATCCAGTAGTTGGCCGCTGATGACACCATATTTGCTAACCTCCTCCATGGGAACTTCTTCTACCGCAACAATGCTGCAATGGTATTTCTCATGGATTCGCACCATCTGCGCCATGACGCTGTCAGGTTCGCCGACACACAAATCGTCTGCCAGAATCACGCCAAAGGTTTGGTCGCCGATCAGGGTTTCGCCGGTGAGGATGGCATCGCCCAAGCCGCGCATCCGTATCTGTCGCGTGTAGGAGAAGGTGCATTGGTCGATCAAGCCGCGAATGCCGTCCAGGCGGCTTTCCTTGCTGGTGCCGCTGATTTGATCCTCGAGTTCATAGGTGATGTCGAAGTGATCCTCGATGGCGCGTTTGCCGCGCCCGGTGACAAAGACGATGTTTCTCATGCCGGCATCGAGCGCCGCTTCCACGCCGTACTGGATCAGCGGCTTGGTGAGGATAGGCAGCATCTCCTTGGGCTGTGCCTTGGTGGCGGGAAGGAAACGGGTTCCATATCCGGCCACCGGGAATAGACATTTCGTGATCATCGTTCACTCCTGATATGTGAGGTTCCTGCAAAACTCCCCACCCGAGCTGAATGAACTGCCGAATTGGGAGCAAAAAGTTGTAGAGATGGGCGGCCATTGCTGGCAAGATGCAAGTTCTGAATACTTCATCGACGCCCGACATGAATACTACGCAACGCAGTGGAATAATGCAACGCTGAGCCTTGTCCAATGTGGTATGAGCCTGAACGAGGGCTGTATTTCCAACGAGGACTGAGCCTGAAGCGAAGAATTTGAGTTCGGATTGAAGAAGAGGGTTGATCATCTCAAGGATGGTGATCAACATGAACGAAACACGGCTTTGTACGATTGAGCAAATCGAGCAATTTCTCGGTGCCAGCGCGCAGATCGAATTCACGGCGCACGGGGACGATGCCCAGCGTTACGAGCACATCAGCCGCGTGCTCAAGCGTTTTGACTACCACGGGCGACCCAAGCGCGAGCGGGGCGTACTGCTGAGATACCTGCGGCACACCAGCGGCTACAGCCGCGCGCAAATCACCCGCCTGATCGCCCACTGGCACGCCAACCGCTTGGCCGCCGTGCCGCTGACGAAGCGCTACCGCGCACCTGCCGCCCCCTTTGCACGCAAATACACGCATCTCGATATCGGGCTGCTCGCCGAGATGGACAAAGCCAACGAGGATATCTGCGGCCCGGCCATAGCGCACCTCTTGCGGCGCGCTTACCGCGTCTATGGCGACACGCGCTATGAGCGACTGGCAGGTATCTCGGTCTCGCACCTGTACAACCTGCGCAAAAGCGCGGGTTACCGCGCCTTGCGGGTGGTTTTCACCAAAACCCACCCAGCGTGCAATTCCATCGGAACACGCAAAGCGCCACGCCCCGACGGGCGTGCCGGTTTTATACGCGTCGACACCGTCCACCAAGACGATCTTGACGGCATCAAAGGGGTGTACCACATCACCTGCGTCGACGCGGTGAGCCAGTGGCAGGTGGAGGCGTGCGTGCAAGGCATCTATTCAATTCGCAAGTGCGCTGATACACGGAACATTTTGCTGAAATGTGAGATACTGAAAATCCGGCGCCTGCACCTCTGATCCGGGATGAATCTGAAGGGGAATGAGAATGGCCGAGATGTCCGATTTTCTCCATGGCGCCTTCTGGGAAGGATGGCGGCGTTGGGCTGTCTGGTTGGTCTGCATCGGTGCGGTTATGTTGCTTGGCTGGTTCAGAACAACAACCGACGCCGAACTTGCCTTTGCATCTTTCACGTTGTTTCCGGTGCTTTTCATTGCATGGACTGGCGGCAAATGGAATGGCCTGTTCATGGCCTTCCTCGGAGCCGCAATGTGGGCGGTGGGAGATATTGTTGCGGAGCGCCAATTCAGCGCAGCGTGGATTCCTTGGGTCAACGCTGCAACCCGGTTATTTATCTACAGCCTCGTGGCCATCCTCGCCGCCCAGGTGTGCCTGCAATACCGGCGAGAGCACGAACAAGCGAGCTGCGACGCCTTGACCGGGCTGTTAAACCGGCGTACTTTTCTCGAAGCGGGGAAATCTGAAACCGAGCGCTCGAAGCGCTATGCGCGTCCCTTGACCGTGGTTTTCCTCGATCTGGATGATTTCAAGCAGCTTAACGATACCATGGGTCACGATGCCGGCGATGCGGCGCTGCAAGCAACAGCTAGGGCATTGTGCGGCACCCTGCGCTCGAATGACCGGGTCGCGCGTTTGGGCGGCGACGAATTCGCCATCCTGCTTCCGGAAATTGGCTACGACGAGGCTGCAGAAGCCGGGCGCAAAATTCTCGTTGCGGTAAATGGCGCGCTGCAAGATTTTCCTCAGGTGGGTAGCAGTGTCGGCGTCGCGTGGTTCGGGGAAACCGACCGCACGTTCCCCGCCATGCTGAAAGCCGCCGACGAATTGATGTACGAAGTAAAGGCAGGCGGGAAAAATAATCTGTGTTGCCGCCGCATTAGTCCGAGGGGCACTAAACAACCACCTGCTAAAGCTGGTGGGTTTGAATTACGGACTGAAAGTCCGGATACGCGTCGCCTAAACGACGTGTCTTAACAACTGGCTCCACTGCACTACCACCCCTTCCCCACAGGGCAAACGCCTTTCTGCGTGCGCCTTTCTCAACTATGGGCAGGGGCTGGCGGTAGCGGCCGGCGCGGTGAAGCTCACCTATATCCTGACCTCGCGGATTTCTGTGGTAACCCGGGCGGGAGAAGATAATGCAGTTGAAGTGTTCTACAATTTCACGCTCGACTGATTGCCCGCTCCCATTTTTCTTAACCTGAAAGAAAATAACTTATGGCTGACCCGATTCAGACCAATACCTCCTTGCAGCAGCCCGCCACCCCGGATGGCGGTGCGGTGGCGCTGCTTGCGGAGCTGGTAGCCGGCCTGCGGCCAAGCCGCCCCAGCGATGTGGCCATGGCCGTCGAAAATTTTCACGCCCTGATTCGCAACCTCGATCAGCAGGACGGGCTGCGCGACCGCCTGAAGCAGGCTTTGCGCACGCTGTTCAATGAGCGGGGAGCAGTGCTGTTGTTTGCCACTTCCGGCATTTATCCCGAAACCGGCCTCATCGTCGAGACGCTCCGCAGGCTGTCCCACAAGCTGTTGCCGGAGGCACCGGATGAAGCACAGCTCAAGGATGTTTTTCTCACTGTTTTTCAGCCCGGCGATGCCGGCTGGGTGGAGGCTATTGCTGTTGAGGACTGGATGATGCTGATCAGCGCCCTGCGTTTTGATGATGCCGATGCCTCCGCGTTTGACGAGCTGTACGCCAATTTGCTGGAGGCACTGCGTGTGGTCAGCCACCGTATCGCCGCTAGCGGCCTGGAACCGGAAATGCTGCGCCTCTATCCGGCGCTCGAACTGCACGAATCGCCCTTTCTCGCCCAATGCGAAGAAGCGCTCGATCTTGCCGAGCACGCCGGACAGGCGCAGTGCGGAATCGAGGACATCAAGCATTATCTGGTGTTGATCGACCAGTGCAACAAGGCCATCGAACAGGTGCGGCGCCGCGCCCAGCAACAGGGCGCCAGTTTTTATCTGACATTCCGTCTGCGCCGCCTGCAGCAGTATCTGGAACGTGCATCGAAGCTGTCCGGACTGGCTACCATCCGGTGCGGCAGGGCAGATACCGAAGCACTCGAACAAACCGCCGCATTGTGCCGTGAACTGACCCTGGCAGAATGCCGACGCAATGATCTGCTGTCTTTCTGGGGCCAGAATCTGGAGCTGATGGCGTTGCGTATCAGCGAAAATGCCGGGCATGCGGGGGAGCATTACATCAGCGAAACGCGTGCCGAGTATTTCGATCTGCTGCGCTCGGCACTTGGCGGCGGCTTCATCATCGCCTTCATGGCGGCCAATAAGATATGGCTGGGCACGCTCGGGCTGCCGCCGCTCACCGAAGTGCTGGCCTTCTGCCTCAACTACGCGTTCGGCTTCGTTTTCATCCACATATTGCATTTCTCGGTAGCGACCAAACAGCCGGCCATGACCGCCAATGCCATTGCCGCCGCCATCGGCGAATCCAACGGGCGCAAGAGCGACATGGAGCCGCTCGCCGAACTGGTGGCGCGCACCATCCGCAGCCAGCTGGCTGCCATCGTCGGCAACGTCAGCCTAGCCTTTCCGATCGCCATGCTGATTGGACTGGCGGTGCAGTTTGTTTCGGGCGAACATTTCATTAGCCCCGACAAGGCGCAGCACCTTCTTGCCGACATCGACCCGGTCGGCAGCGGCGCCATTCTCTACGCCGCCATTACGGGTGTATGCCTGTTTCTGGCCGGACTCATCGCCGGATATTACGACAACCTGTGCGACTACAACCGGATACCCCAGCGGCTGCTGCGGCTCAAATGGCCGGTGAGCCTGTTCGGCGCCGCCCGCTGGCAACGCGCCGTCGGCTACATCGAAAACAACCTTGGCGCGCTGGCCGGAAATTTTGCTTTCGGCTTTCTGCTCGGCGGCGCAGCGGGCTTAGGCTTCCTGCTCGGCCTGCCGATAGACATCCGCCATATTGCCTTTTCCTCGTCTTACTGGGGCTTTTCCATGATCGGGCTGGAATTCAATGTGCAATGGACCGTGGCGGTGCTGGCCGCAATCGGCGTGCTGGCTATCGGCCTCACCAATCTGGTGGTGAGCTTCTATCTGGCGATGTGGGTGGGGCTGAAGGCGCGCGGTGTGACTTTTAACCAGCGCCGCGACCTGATAAAAGCTGTCCTGTCGCGCCTGTGGCGGCGGCCACGCGAATTTTTCCTGCCGGACGCCACGGATACTCCTCGCTGAACACCACCCGGCCAGCAGCAATTCTGTACCCCAACCGCCAATAACCACTATCGTGGCGATGCTATAATCCGCGCCGATGAATCTCCTCCTCGCTGTCCTCGCTCCTTTTATTGGCGCTGCGCTAGCTGCTTGGGCTTCCCGTCTGGGGCGGCTGTATGCCGCATGGTCGGCAGGAGTAGTGACGTTGACCGGGTATCCAGGTTAAGCGCCAGATTTGGGTTTGGCCACCAAAGGTTGACCCCATCAGCGGCAGCAGCGGCCTCAGCTTGCCGAAACGCCAGATAGGAAGGTGTTGATCTCTTTGGGATGACGCTGCCTCAATTTCAATCGTGGATTTTGGGATAATCGCCTCTATGTAGCCACAGGGCTGGGAGATATGATAGCCTGCATCAACTTGAGTACCGCTCAAACACCAAGCCCGCGATGAAGAGGCCTGCACAGCCCTATTCCTCTATCGCTACAGGAGTGCTGATATGCTGCTCTGGCTGCAATTCCTGATTTGTCTCGCCATCATCGGTTACGCGGCTTGAGAATAAGCAAGGCGCTATTATTTGAAACGGGACTTGGCCGAATCAACAGCCTCGCCGATGGCATCCCATGCCATTTCCACACCCGCCTTCATATCTTCCCAAGCACCTTCCCCTGCACTCTGTAGTCGTTCCAAATTATTCTTGGCTTCATCCCGCTTCGTCCGGAGCTCATCAACCTGCTTGTCGTACTCCGCGCGCATCTCTGTCTTTGATTGGCTCGCCTTGGTGGCCAGCTTGTCGATTTCGGCGTTCCAATGATCCAGCTTCGAGTGCATCTTCCGGACATATTCGTCTTTGGTAGGCATTTTTT
>JBAQCT010000144.1:0-25946 GCA_049294375.1 Gallionella sp.
GCAAGAAAAAGTGACTAGCTGCCGGGCTACCCCCGGCGGTTTTTGTTTTGATGTTTGAAAACTATACCTTTCGACAGGCTCAAGGCGAACGGAAATAACCCTGATTTCATCTTGCTCCTCATTTGACGGTAAAATACGCGCCTTTACGCAAATCGCCAAACCGAAATGACCATCACCATAGCCCTGTCCAAGGGGCGCATTTTCGAGGAAACCCTGCCGTTGCTGGAAGTGGCGGGCATCACCACGCCCGAAGACCCGGAAACTTCCCGCAAGCTGATCCTGCCGACCAATCGCGCCGATGTGCGGCTCATCATCGTGCGCGCTTCGGATGTGCCGACCTATGTGCAATATGGCGCGGCAGATATGGGCGTGGCGGGCAAGGATGTGCTCAACGAACACGGCGGCGCCGGGTTGTACCAGCCGCTGGATTTGAATATCGCGCGCTGCCGCATGATGGTCGCGGTGCGCAACGATTTCGATTACGACTCGGCGGTGCGCCAGGGCGCGCGCCTGCGCGTGGCGACCAAGTACGTGCAGACGGCGCGAGACCACTTTGCCGCGAAAGGCGTGCATGTGGACTTGATCAAGCTGTATGGTTCGATGGAGCTGGCACCGCTGGTGGGGTTGTCGGATGCGATCGTCGATCTGGTGAGCAGCGGCGGCACGCTGAAGGCCAACAACCTGAAGGCGGTCGAGCATATCGCCGACATCTCGTCGCGGCTGGTGGTGAACCAGGCCGCGCTGAAGCTGAAGCATGCGGCGATCCAGCCGATACTGGATGCTTTTGCGGGAGCAGTTAGGAGTTAACCTCCGCTTTAGAGCGGCAACCGTAGGTCGGGCTACGCCCGACATCGAAATTAATACGGCGGGCATAGCCCGCCCTACTACTGGGTTCCCGCCTGCGCGGGAATGACGAACTGCGGGATGGAAATGGAATGAACATCAAACGACTCTCAACCAAACAAACCGACTTCGATGCACAGTTGAGCACATTACTGGCATTCGAAGAAACCGCTGACGAAAAACTGGAAGCGACGGTCGCATCCATTCTGGCCGATGTTAAGAAGCGCGGCGATGCGGCCGTGCTCGAATACACGCGCAAGTTCGACCGCCTGCCGCTGGAAAATGCCGTGGCGATGGAATTGCCGAAGAGCGAACTCAAGGCGGCGTTTGACGGCTTGCCTGCCGAGCAGAAGAGCGCGCTGGAGCAGGCCGCGCAGCGCGTCACCGATTATCACAGGAAGCAGGTGCAGACTTCGTGGAACTACACCGAGGCCGACGGCACGCTGCTCGGCCAGCAGGTGACCCCGCTGGATCGCGTCGGCCTGTATGTGCCGGGCGGCAAGGCGGCTTACCCTTCCTCGGTGCTGATGAATGCGCTGCCCGCCAAAGTTGCGGGCGTGGGCGAACTCATCATGGTCGTGCCGACCCCGGACGGCGTGAAGAACCAACTGGTACTGGCGGCGGCTTATCTGTCCGGCGTGGATCGCGTGTTCACCATCGGCGGCGCGCAGGCGGTGGCGGCATTGGCTTACGGCACGGCGACCATCCCGAAAGTGGACAAGATCGTCGGTCCCGGAAACGCCTATGTGGCCTCGGCCAAGCGCCGTGTGTTCGGCGTGTGCGGTATCGATATGATCGCCGGGCCATCGGAAATTCTGGTGATCTGCGACGGTCAGACCGATCCGGACTGGATCGCGATGGATCTGTTTTCGCAGGCCGAACACGATGAGCTTGCGCAGGCGATCCTGTTGTCGCCAGATGTGAAATTTATTGAAGCGGTAGCCGCCAGCGCAGACAAATTATTGGAGCAGATGCCGCGTCGCGACATCATCAAGACCGCGCTGGAAAATCGCGGCGCATTGATCCAGGTCGCCGACCTCGATGAAGCCTGCCGCATCAGCAACCGCATCGCGCCCGAACATCTGGAATTGTCGGTTGAAGACCCGCAAGCCCTGCTGCCCAAACTTAAACACGCCGGTGCGATCTTCATGGGGCGCTACACCTCAGAATCACTCGGCGATTACTGTGCCGGGCCGAACCACGTGCTGCCGACCTCGGGCACCGCGCGTTTTTCCTCGCCGCTGGGCGTATACGACTTTCAGAAACGCAGCAGCCTGATCCAGGTTTCCGCGCAAGGCGCGCAGAAACTGGGCGCAATCGCGTCCACTCTGGCGTTCGGCGAAGGCTTGCAGGCGCACGCCCAATCGGCGCTGTTCAGAAAAACTGGCTAACGCGAAACTCACCCGCCAGAAGACAAAAACCGGAAATTATTAATCTCTCCGGGTTAAATTCCCCGCCGCTCGCGGCGTAACGATTTTCGTAGGGTGGATTAAGCGCCAGCCCTCACCCCAACCCTCTCCCGAAGGGAGAGGGAGCGATCGCCCTTTCCCCCTCCGGGGGAAAATTGGATAGGGGGCAGCGCGAATCCACCGAAGCAAACGGTGGATACACGCCTTTGGCGTTTTATCCACCCTACCCAATCTCCCGCTGCTCGCAGCGTGGTAGTTTATTGTGCGCGCCGACGCGCAGCGGGATCGGTTTTACCCAAGCTCGATATATCGTTGATCGCAACGGTATCCGCAACTTTGTCCCGCAGGGTGATCAACAGGCTGTTCCCATCGATTCTGGTTTTATAGGAAAGCATCTGGTTGAGGTTGATCGATAAACGTGTGCGCCCGCTGGCCTGGATTATGTGCGTGCTGTTCAAATCCCGTTCGCGAAAATCCTGAAACGATTTACCCAAACCGTTTGTGGTATTGGGAAAATCGAGAACGATGCGTGGCGGAGTATCGGTAGTAAATCCGGTCGGTAAGTTGACCAACGGCTGCTCCAATCCGACCTTGATGACTGTTTCACCGTTGCGGGCGCTGCTGATGCCCAGCCCGGTGATGCTGTTCCGCATGCTGGCCAATTTGAAAACATCATCGGCGGAGGCGCGAAGATCATTCGACCAGTTGTCGTTGCCCATGACCCGGGTGCCGGAGACCAGCGCATCCGCAATATCGTTTTTGCTCCACCCCAGCTTACCCAGCAATATCAGGGCAATGGCATCGGCCTCGCGCAATTGGTCGAGCTTGTAGCTTTCCATGGTTATCTTGGAACCGATAAACGAAGCCGCCGCCGAGGCGATCGTTGTAGACGTTGCAGTCGCTGCTGCCGTCTGCGCCATGACCGCAGAGCCGCTAAAAAAACTGATTCCCGGAATAAACACTGAGCCCAGTATTGAAAACAGGATGCTGGTTGCTGTTTTTTCGTCATGATGGCGGCCGATCACATACCCCATTTCGCGGGCGATCAGGAAGGCCAGGACTTCTTCGCTAGGTTGAAGTTTTTGTACACCTCGGAAGATCGCCACCGTACCGGCCGCGCTGGAGGTGCTTCCCGGGTTGGTTTTTTCGGCAATAACGAACTTGAATTTGTCGAATCGTTGAGGCAGCTCAGGGTAGGTTTCAAAAGCCGTATGCGCCAGGCGTGTGCCCAGCCCCAGAATCCTTTGCTCGAAAGCGCGGTCGAGTTTGCATTCTTCAATACAGGTTGAATCTGTGTCTCCCTCTGTGACAAGGGATAATTTCATGTCTATCTCGGAATAAACGGCGCTTACCGACGCGGGTGCAGTCATTTGCATGCGCCCGCTGGGCGATAACGCGCAACCGCCGAGCGCCATACTTGCAATCACGATAAAACAGATGCGGATAATGATGGCTACACCTCTCAGGTAATTTGGCTCAGCTACGAAATATACGGTCGGTTGGACGCGTCTTGCCGAATAAGGTTCCTCCGGTTTTTTGCATCAAGGTTTTGTGGATAGGTATTTTAAGTGCTACTTAAGTGAAATTATTGTATTTTTAAAGTGATTTAATGAGATTTAATGCATTGTAAGGTGAGATGGGCGCGCCTGTGAGCTGAAACCAGTCTGCCGTACGCGCGGCAAATCACGCAGGCTGTACAACAGGTCAGTCGCTCCTGAAAAGAAATCTGCGGATTTCATCGATTAGAGGTTCCCTGTATTTTTTCGACCTCTATTCAACCAGTAGACCAAGAGATAACAGCGCCCCATGCAACAACATCGCGGCGATGGTCATCCTGATCGTGCCACCGAGTTGCTGCGGTTGTGCGGCGTGGCGCAACAGTTGCCATGCGGCATTAAGGCTGAGCGGCGCAGCGAGTAATCCGAGCAATGCCCACAACGGCAATGCGCCGAACGCGGTCGCAACGATCAGCCAGCCATAGGCAAACAATGCGATCAGCAGGTAGCCCCAACGCGCATGCCGCACTTCCAGCCTGGCCACCCAGTGCAGCTTGCCGGCTGCGATATCCGCCTTGCGATCAGGGAACTGGTTGATGTAGAGCAGATTTGTCACCAGCAGCGCATAAGGCAAGCTGGCCACAAATGGCGCGGCAGAAAAGCCTTTTCGTTGCACAAAATCGCTGCCTGCGGCGATCAATAAAAATCCGGTTGTTACGCATAACTCGCCGATGCCTCTGCTGTTCAACCGGAACGGCGGCGCGGAATACGCCCAGCCGATAAACAGCCCGGCGAGACCGGCATACCCCAGTTGCGGGGCAGAGCGCAGCATCAGCCACAGCCCGGCCAGCACTACGCAAAACAGCAGCGCAAAGCCGAAGTTGCGCGTTTGAGCCGGTGTCAGCACGCCGTTCTGGATGAAGCGGCTGCCGCCGGTGAACGGGAAGATACGCTCGGTGTTTTGCGCATCGGTGCCGTTCAGCGCATCGTAATAATCGTTCAGCACATTCGCGCCGGCATGCGCCAGCAATGCAAACAGCAAGGTGATCGCTGCCAGCCCAGAATCGAGTGCTATGCCGTCATGTCGTGCCATCGCCAGCCCGATCAGGCACGCCATCAGGCTCGCGGTAAGAAACGCCGGGCGTGTCGCTGCGGCGTAGCGTATCAACGGATTTTGAAATGTTTCAAGGGTCGGCTCCAACGGTCGTGCCGTCATACCAGCCTGCCTCCCCGAACGCGGAACCCCTTGGTTGCCAGTGCGCCCAACCCCAGTCCGCCGTGCGCGTGGCAAATCGCGCAAGCCAGTGCGTCTGCCGCATCTGGCCCGGGTGTGCCGGACAGCTTCAACAGGCGCTTCACCATCTCCTGCACCTGCTCTTTCTTCGCGTGGCCGCTGCCGACCACCGCCTGTTTGACTTGCAGTGCGGTGTATTCGGCCACCGGCAGGTTCGCGAGTACCGCCGCGCAAATTGCCGCGCCGCGCGCCTGCCCGAGCAGCAGGGTGGATTGCGGGTTGACGTTCACGAATACTTTTTCCACCGCCACTTGGTCGGGCTTGTGCAGCGCGATCACCTCGCACAATGAATTCAGGATGACCTTCAGCCGCTCGGGAAGCTCACCATCGGGAGTCTTGATGCAACCGCTGTCGACATAGCTCAACTGCTGTCCGGTTTTATCCAGTATTCCGAAGCCGGTGATGCGCAGGCCGGGGTCTATGCCGAGGATACGGGTCGAGGGTTGAGGATTGAGCAAAACCCTAAACCCCCTCTAGCTCCCCCTTGTCAGGGGGAGAACAAATCAGCTCCCCCCTGACAAGGGGGGCTGGGGGGGTTAGCTTTTCAGCACTCATTATTCTTCGATCACTGCCGTGGTATAAACTTCCTGCACGTCATCCAGATTCTCCAGTGCGTCGAGCAGTTTCTGCATTTTCACCGCATCGTCGCCGGTAAAGACCACTTCATTGGACGGTTTCATCGTGACTTCGCCGAATTCCGGCTTGTAGCCCGCCGCTTCCAGCGCCTGTTTCACTGTGACGAAATCATTGGGCGCGGTGATCACTTCGATACTGCCGTCTTCATCGGTCGCGATGTCTTCAGCACCGGCATCCAGCGCGACTTCCATCAGGCCGTTCTCATCGGTGCCGGGTGCGAAGATCATCTGCCCGCAATGCTTGAACATGAATGACACCGAACCGTCGGTGCCGAGGTTGCCGCCGTTCTTGGCGAAGGCATGGCGCACGTCGGCCACGGTGCGTGTCTTGTTATCGGTCATGCAATCCACCATCACCGCCGCGCCGTTGATGCCGTAGCCTTCGTAGCGCAGCTCCTGATAATCCACGCCATCCAGCTCGCCGCTGCCGCGCTTGATGGCGCGCTCGACGTTGTCCTTGGGCATGTTGTTGGAATACGCCTTGTCCATCGCCAGGCGCAGGCGCGGATTGCCATCCGGGTCGCCGCCGCCCATGCGCGCCGCGACGGTGATCTCCTTGATCAGGCGCGTGAAGATTTTGCCGCGCTTGGCATCCTGCTTGCCTTTGCGGTGTTGGATGTTTGCCCACTTGCTATGCCCGGCCATGCTTGCCTCCGAAAAAATGTTCCGTGATGGTATCATTTCCATCCTGTTATCCCAATACCGGACAACACGAGCCAGACTGTCACGCTGCAAACTGCAGGCGGAAATGTTCAGCCGCATCGGCGAGATGATCATCAAAAACGCCGTGTATCTCATCGGCTCGGTAGTCGGGCGTAAGATCATTCGCGGCGCGCCGGGTTCGTTGCCGGTAAATCGCAGCTAAGTGCCGCAAATATTCAGGGGAGCGGAATTGAAATGAAGACCATTCTGATTGCAAACCCGAAGGGCGGCAGCGGCAAGACCACGCTGTCGATCAACATCGCCGGTTATCTGGCCAACTGCGGCCAGCGGGTGGCGATGCTTGACCTTGACCGGCAGCAATCCTCCGCTCTGTGGCTCGCTACGCGTCCGGCAGATCTGCCGCCGGTGCGCATGCTCGATTCCGGTAAAGAGCATGACCGCCCGCACGACTGGCTGGTGATCGACTCGCCTGCCGGGCTGCATGGGAAGAATCTCGCGCATGCCGTCAAACTGGCCAGCAAAATCGTCGTACCGGTCGCGCCCTCCCTATTCGACTTGCATGCCAGCCGCGATTTCCTGCAAACATTGGCGGAGGAAAAGTCGGTGCGCAAGGACAGGTGCCATGTCGGCATAGTCGGCATGCGCATGGAGATGCGCACCAAGGCCGCCTGGGCGCTGGAGCACTTTCTCTCTACGCTCGATTTGCCGATACTGGCGTATCTGCGCGAAACTCAGGTATATGTGAATGCCGCCTTCGAGGGGAAATCCCTGTTCGACCTGCCCCCTCATCTGGCGGCACGCGACATCGAGCAGTGGGCGTTTTTAAAGGAATGGCTGGAGAAGGGTTGATCTTGATATTCGTTTAACCTAAAAACGGCAATTCATCCACGAAAAACACGAAAGGCACGAAATAAAACAATAAGTTGCATTGGATTAGTAACTCACCCGTTGGGTATTCTTTGGCAGCATGGAGCCTTTTGAATTTTTTCGTGTTTTTCGTGACTTTCGTGGACAACTGCTTTTTCTAGGTTTAATGGTGCGTTCCTTGAAACATGATGGCGGCGCGCCATATATGCCAATCACGCTCGACATCCGAATACACATAGCTGCCATCCGGGTGGCGCACCAGAGGATGTCCTTCGTTTGACGCCCATCTTTCAAACGACTTTCGTACAACATCCTGGCCGCGGTCAACATGGCTCGATAAAGGGCGGTCATCGTTTGCCGCACGCTTTTCAACTGTTTTTTGTATGGCCTCCATGTCGCCTTCTCACTTTGTTTGCCTTTATTAAAACAGGATGATGGTTGAATTTACGCCACAAATAGCTATCAGGCATAAGTGAATATCGGCAAATATGAATAAAGATTTAGCCCGTTTCAAGGTCGAAGAGCGCGTTGTGGAAAAAGGGATTGTGGTGGCTTTTAATCCGAAAATAATAAAATAAGCGGGTAAATAATTGGTTGTGGATTCGACTGGATATAACCTAATATGTGCTTCCCCTATAGAAAGCAGTATCGTCATGAAATTGATTAATTGCCTGATTATTTTTTGCAGTTTGCTGCTTGCCGCTTGCGCGCAACAGCCCAAGCTCGCCGAACCGGCACAGCCGGTTGCGCCACACGGGCAACCGGCGGAGGTTGCGCCAGTGCTGCCCAATGTCGAATTGAGCAAGGAATTGATGTATGAATTCCTGCTGGCCGAAATTGCCGGCCAGCGCGGATACAAGGCATTTGCAGTAGATGGCAGCATCGCCATGGCAAAAAAGACACGTGATCCGCGCATTGCAAAACGTGCCGCACAACTGGCATTCGAATCCGGCGACATGGATAAGTCGATCGACGCATTCAGACAATGGCAGGAGATCGAACCGGCTTCGCCGCTGGCAGGACGGATGTTGTCTTCGATGTTTCTGCGCGGCGGCAAGCTGGATGAGGCCAAGCTGGAATTGGCCAAGATATTGAAGGCGGAAGAAGCAAACCCGGGAAGTACTTTCATGCAGATTTTTCAGCTGGTTGCCCCCTATGCCGGAAAACCTGCCGCACTTGAGCTGATGCGCAATCTTGCGCAACCTTACCCTCGTGTCGCCGAGGCGCATTGGGCGATAGCGCAATTGGCGCAGCTGTCGGGCAACAATGAACTCGCGCTGGATGAAATCCGGCAGGCGCGCAACTTGCGCCCGGATTGGGATATGGCGGTATCGCTGGAAGCGCAGTTTTTGCATAAGAATGCGCCGCAGCAAAGCCTGGAGGTGTTGCGCCGCTACTTATCGGATTATCCGGGTGCGCGCGAGATCCGTTTGCAATATGCGCGCACGCTATTGGATCAGAAACAGTATAAATCGTCGCGCGATGAATTCCGGCGATTGGCAAAAGACAATCCGGATAGCCCGGACATAATGTTCGCAATTGCGCTGATTTCCTTGCAACTGAACGATCTGGAGGGCGCTGAAACGGAGCTTAAGCAGGCGCTGAGCAAAGGCAAGAAAGAGCGTGATACGGTGCAGTATTACCTCGGGCAGTTAAGCGAGGCGAAAGAAAAGGAAGATGAGGCAATGTCGTATTACCGCGAAGTGACCGGCGGCGAATACTATTTTGCGGCGCAATTGCGCGTGGCTTATTTGTTGAGCAAAAACGGCAAGCTGGATGAGGCGAGAGAGTATTTGCATCAGGTAAAAACCTACAGCAATCATCAACGCGCACAACTGATATTGATCGAGGCCCAATTATTGCGCGATGCAAAGCGGCTGGAGGATGCCTATGAAGTATTGCAGCAAGGCTTGGCAAAATTGCCCAACCACCCCGATCTGCTTTACGAAGCCGCAATGCTGGCGGAGAAGAACGGCAAACCGGATGTGTTCGAGCAAACGATACGCCAGCTGATCCAGGTTAAACCGGATTACGCGCATGCCTACAATGCGCTGGGCTACAGTTTGCTCGAACGTAACGAGCGCATTCCGGAAGCGGTTGAACTGGTGGAGAAAGCCTTGCAGCTCGCCCCCGACGATATTGCCATCATGGACAGCGTGGGTTGGGGTTATTACCGCAGCGGGAGGCTCGACGAGAGCGTGAAATTGTTGCGGCGGGCTTTTGCAGGCAACCCTGACCCGGAAATTGCGTCGCATCTGGGCGAGGTGCTATGGGCGCGCGGCAGCAAGGATGAAGCCAGAAAGATATGGCAGGATAGCCTCAAGGCTCATCCCGGCAATGCGCTGTTGCAGGCGGTCATCAAGAAATTTGTTCCTTGATGCGCTGGTGGGCCGTATTGCTGGCAGGCATACTGGGCGGCTGCGCGTTAGTGCCGCCCGCATCCGCGCCCGCCGTGCGCCCCGCACAGCTCGAAACCGCAACGTTTGCATTGAATGGGCGCATCTCGATCAACCACCGTGGCGAACGCCATTCCGCCGGATTTCGGTGGAAACATCTGCTGCAATCCGATGAAATATTGCTGCTCGGGCCGCTCGGGCAAACGGGCGCACGCATTTATCGCGATGCGGGGCAGGCGACGCTGGAGGAGGGCGGCAAACGCCATCAGGCCAGTGATGCGGAAACGCTGATGCAGCAGGTGTTGCATTGGCATCTACCGCTGGGCGGCTTGCATCATTGGGTGTTGGGCATGGCGGATTCCAGTAGCCCCGCAAAGATCGAGCGCGCCGCAAATGGCCAGATTTCCGTCCTGAATCAGGATGGCTGGGAAGTGCGCTACCCGGGCTATGCCAGCGACAGGGCGGACAGCCTGCCGAAGCGCATGCAGTTGCTCCACGAGGATTTGCAGGTGCAATTATTGATCGACGAGTGGGAATGGGATCCGCAGTGAACCGAGGCGCATATATTCTGAAAACCTCTTTTTATCCGCAGATTACACAGATTGACGCAGATTTTAAGAGGGTTGCTGATGGATACCAGATCACCCTGAGCCGGACGAGCCGGAACCAAAAATGTAGGGTGGATAAAGCGCGTAGCGCGTATCCACCCATCCGCCGAGACAACCCTTTGGTGGAAACGCCACGCTTTTTCCACCCTACATTAGCTTGTTATTTAATCCCAAATAATCCATTAGCCCGTCATTCCCGCGCAGGCGGGAATCCAGCTAAACAAACACGCCGCGAAGCGGACAAAACCATAGTTTTTGGTTCGCTACGCGAGAATTATTCAATCAACTGGATTCCCGCCTGCGCGGGAATGACGCAGTTTGTTGCTAATGAACTATTTGGGTTAATCTGCGGAAATCTGCGTAATCTGCGGACAACTGGTTTTTCCAGGTTCATCGTTCCCATGCTCCGCGTGGGAGCGCCCTCGGCATGATAAAAACATGCAATTGACTTGCCCAGCACCGGCCAAACTTAATCTATTCCTGCATGTTGTCGGGCGCAGATCGGGCGGTATGACACGGTGCGCGCAAGCGTCTGGTGCGGGAATGCCGCCCCCCCGCCTCCTCCCGCAATCGGCTGGCTCCGCCAGTAACGTGTCGGAGGCGGACGGCTATCACCTGTTGCAAACCCTGTTCCGCTTCATCGACCTGCAAGACACGCTGCATTTCAGCCTGCGCGAAGACGGCATGGTGCGCCGCACCAATACCATCGAGGGCGTGGCCGAAGAGCAGGATTTATGCGTGCGTGCCGCGCGCCTGCTACAGGAGGAAACAGGGTGCGCCAAGGGGGTGGACATCGAGGTCGAGAAGCGCATCCCGATGGGAGGCGGCCTGGGCGGCGGCAGCTCGGATGCGGCGACTACGCTGATCGCGCTGAATCGCTTGTGGTCGCTGGGTTTGCGGCGCGAGCGCCTGATGCAGCTCGGCCTGCGGCTGGGTGCGGATGTGCCGGTGTTCGTATTCGGTGAAAATGCGTTTGCCGAGGGCATTGGAGAAAAGTTGCAAGCTTATCCTCTGCCGGAGGCTTGGTACCTGGTGCTGACCCCCCCGGTGCATGTGCCGACAGCCGAGATTTTTGGGCATCCGGAATTGACACGGGATACGGTTTCCATCACAATGCGCGCCCTTTCGGAGCGGCGTTCGCAACTGCGCAATGACCTGCAACCTGTGGCTTGCAAGCTTTACCCTGAAGTGGCGCGCTACATAGCCTGGCTGGGAAATTACGGCAAGGCGATGATGACCGGATCAGGCGCCTGTGTGTTTTCAGAGTTTGCCAGCCGCGACGAGGCTGAAGCGGTGTTGCGGCAATTGCCGCACGGGATGCGCGGAGTGATCGCGCAAGGTTTGGCAAGGCATCCGTTGCATGATTGGGTGCCCGAATGACGAAAGACTCGCGTAGCGAGACCGCGTCCCTCTCGCCCGCTTGCGGGAGAGAGTTAGGAGAGAGGGAAACGGGCGAGACGAGTTTATGGGGTGGCATCATTGCCATGCCCGGTTGAGTTTATTGGGGAGTCGCCAAGTGGTAAGGCACCGGATTTTGATTCCGGCATTCGTAGGTTCGATCCCTACCTCCCCAGCCAGTTTTCAGTTTCGATTTGAGGGTGCTTCGAATGTCCTATGACCGCTTGATGGTGTTTACCGGTAATGCCAACCCCAAGCTCGCCGCAGCGGTCGCGCAACGCCTGCACATTCATCTTGGCCGCGCCAAGGTAGGACGTTTCTCGGATGGCGAGGTGATGGTTGAACTCCTCGAAAACGTGCGCGGAAAGGATGTGTTTGTACTCCAGTCAACCTGCGCGCCGACCAACGACAACCTGATGGAAGTGATGGTGATGGTGGATGCGCTGAAACGCGCTTCGGCAGGACGGATCACCGCTGCGATGCCGTATTTCGGTTATGCGCGCCAGGATCGCCGCCCGCGCTCGGCGCGTGTCGCGATCACCGCCAAGGTGGTGGCCGACATGCTTACCGGCGCCGGCGTGAACCGCTTGTTGACGATGGACTTGCACTCCGACCAGATTCAGGGTTTTTTCGATATTCCGGTGGATAACATCTATGCCAGCCCGATTTTGTTGTCGGATGTGTGGAAGAGCAATTACCCGAATCTGATCGTGGTGTCGCCTGACGTGGGCGGTGTGGTGCGCGCCCGCGCGCTGGCCAAGGAGATGGATGCGGACCTGGCGATTATCGACAAGCGCCGCCCCAAGCCGAATGTGGCAAAAGTGATGAACATCATCGGCGATGTGGTGGGGCGCACCTGCCTGATCATGGACGACATGGTGGATACCGCCAACACGCTGTGCGAAGCGGCCAACGCACTGAAGGAAAAAGGCGCGGTGCGCGTGCTGGCCTACTGCACCCACCCGGTGTTGTCCGGCCAAGCAATCGAGCGCATCGAGAATTCCGCGCTGGATGAGCTGGTGGTTACCGATACCATACCGTTGAGCGAAGCGGCGAGCAACTGCAAGCGCATTCGCCAGTTGAGCACGGCGGAATTGCTGGCGGAAACGATCCGCCGCATCAACAATGAAGAGTCGGTAAGCTCCTTGTTTACCGAATAGGATTAGCTGCGGCCATGGTGGCTGCAGCAATGCAGGGATCGTCTGGTCGCGGACAATTCCTTAATTTTTGGAGAAGTGAAATGACAATCGAAATCAATGCAACAATTCGTAAGGCGCAAGGTACGGGTGCGAGCCGCCGTCTGCGTAACACCGGCCGTGTGCCAGGCGTTGTGTATGGCGTGGGCGACGTGAACCTGATCGACATGGATCACAACGATCTTTATCACAAGCTGCGCGCGGAAGCGTTCCACGCTTCGATATTGACGCTGAACCTGGAAGGCAAAAAAGAGAAAGTGCTGTTGCGCGATTTCGTGATGCATCCGTTCCGCCAGCAAGTGCAGCATATCGACTTCCAGCGCGTGGATGAAAACAAGAAGATGCATATCAAGGTGCCGTTGCACTTCCTGAACGAAGCAATCGCACCGGGCGTGAAAACCGGCGGCGGCAAGGTTAGCCATGTGATGACCGAACTGGATATCGTCTGCTTGCCCAAGGATCTGCCGGCCTTCATCGAAGTGGATCTGAGTGCGCTGGAACTGGGGCATTCGGTTCATGTATCGGATTTGAAATTGCCCAAAGGCGTGCAGGCTGCAGCCCACGGCACACATACTGCGGAAGCGGTGGTGGTCACCGTGCAAGTTCCGCGCGGGATGGCCGAGGCTGAAGTTACTGCCGAGGCTGAAGCTGCCGCGGCTGCATCTGCGGCGGCGGCTCCAGCGGCAGCTCCAGGTGCAACCAAAACGGCGGCAGCTCCGGCAGCCAAGGAAGGCAAGAAGTAAGCAGGAAAATACCCTTGTGAAACCCGCCATGCCGAAAGCAATGGCGGGTTTTTTTATTCGTGCTCTATGACCGCGATACGTTTAATTGTTGGCCTGGGCAATCCCGGGCGAGAATACGAAACCACCCGGCATAATATCGGCTTCCGGTGGGTGGATGAGCTTGCGCGCCTGCAAAACCTGAGTTTCAAAAGCGAGGCCAAATTTCACGGCCTGGCTGCGCGCGGCCAGTTGCATGGCCATGAAATGCTGTTGCTCAAGCCGCAGACATTCATGAACGTGAGTGGTCGCGCCGTTGGCGCATTGGCGCAGTTTTACAAGATCGCTCCGGCTGAAATCCTGGTGGTGCATGACGAGCTGGACCTGCCGCCCGGTGCGGCGCGCTTGAAGACGGGTGGAGGGCACGGCGGGCACAACGGGCTGAAGGACATCATCGCGCATCTCGGCAGCAAGGATTTCTGGCGGCTGCGCCTCGGTATCGGCCATCCCGGCGAAGGCGCCGATGTGGCCAGCTACGTGTTGAACGACCCGCGCCGCGAAGAGCGCGAGCTGATCGACGAGGCCATGCAGCGCGCGCTGGATGTCGCGCATCTGGTCATCGAAGGGAAAACCGAAGCGGCGATGCTGAAGCTGCATAGCACCTGAAAAAATCAAAGGCTTGTGTCCGCAGATTACACAGATTAACGCAGATTAAACGACACTCCAGAAACGCGTGATGCTCCAAACGACTGAGCAATGCCTTTGAGCGTCTTGTTTTTAATCCGTCTAATCTGCGTAATCTGCGGAGAAATGTTTTTTATAAGGAACAACCATGAGTTTGAAATGCGGAATCGTCGGGCTGCCCAATGTCGGTAAGTCCACTTTGTTCAATGCGCTGACCAAGGCGGGCATCGCGGCGGAGAACTACCCCTTCTGCACCATCGAGCCGAACGTCGGCATCGTCGAAGTCCCGGATGCGCGCATGGCGGAGCTGGCGAAGATCGTCAAGCCGCAGCGCATGCAACCCGCCATCGTCGAATTCGTGGACATCGCGGGGCTGGTCGCGGGTGCATCCAAGGGGGAAGGGCTGGGCAACCAGTTCCTCGCCAACATCCGCGAGACCGATGCGATCGTGAACGTGGTGCGCTGCTTCGATGACTCCAACGTGGTGCATGTCGCGGGCAAGGTGGACCCGCTTGCCGACGTCGAAGTCATCCTCACCGAGCTGGCCTTGGCCGACCTTGCTACCGTCGAGAAGGCCATCGCGCGCGACGGTAAAAAGGCCAAGTCCGGCGACAAGGAAGCCTTGAAGCTGGTGGCTGCGCTGGAAAAACTTGTTCCGCACCTCAACGAAGGCAAGCCTGCGCGCACCTTCGCGTTCACCGACGAAGAAAAGGAAATCATCAAACCGCTGTGCCTGCTCACCATCAAGCCCGCGATGTACGTCGGCAACGTGCTGGAAGACGGTTTCGAAAACAACCCTCACCTCGACCGCTTGCGCGAGTACGCCGCCAGGGAAAATGCGCCGGTGGTTGCGCTATGCGCCAAGATCGAAGCGGAGCTGGCCGACCTCGACGATGCCGACAAAAAAGAATTTCTCGCCGATCTGGGTCTCGAAGAACCCGGCCTCAACCGCCTGATCCGCGCGGGCTATGAGCTGCTCGGCCTGCAAACCTATTTCACCGCCGGTGTGAAGGAGGTGCGCGCATGGACCATCCACAAGGGTGACACCGCGCCGCAGGCTGCGGGTGTGATCCACACCGATTTCGAGAAGGGTTTCATCCGCGCACAGACCATCGCTTACGCCGACTTCATCGCCTGCGGCGGCGAACACGGCGCCAAGGAGAAAGGCAAGATGCGCGTCGAAGGAAAAGACTACGTTGTGCAGGATGGCGACGTGATGAATTTCCTGTTTAACGTGTAGGTGCTCTTGAGAAATTGCTGCGGAAGGCGTCTGCGGCGTTTTGCAACATGACTCATGGCGGATATACTTTATTTCCACGTATAGCCCGACAGAGACCTGACATGAGGGCGCCTCTAAAAATTCAGAGTTCGCCCAAATGCAAGGCGCGGAAGTGGGGTAAGCAGGCAAGCCGCATAGCGGCGGCTCGCAAAAAATTTTGCAGCGCCGCATATGTATGATATGTCAGCAAGAAATTTTTTACGCAACGCAGCAGTTGGGATGAAATCTGGATTTTTAGAGGTGCCCATGAGCGATGTCCCGAATAAAAAGCCCGGCATGGGTGCACTATCCATGGGCTTTGCGGTATGCGTGGCTTTGGGTCTGCTCGTCCAGCATTCGGGTTTCGGCAAAAAAATAGATGCGATATTGATCGATACGCATACCCGGATATTGCGATCCGTTTTTCCTGCGCCTGCCATGCGGGACGTGGTCATCGTTGGAATCGACGAAACGACTGTCGGCCATATCAAGGAGCCCATCACTCTCTGGCACCGTCATCTGGGGGATTTCCTGCGCGCAACGGTGGAAGGCCAGGCTGCCGCCACAGGCATCGATATCGTGCTTCCGGACCGGTCGTTCAACGAGATTCTTCCCGGATACGACGAATCCCTGATGACGGGCATCATTGCCGCCAAAAAAGTGATGCCGGTAGTGCTTGCCATAACCATAGACGGTAATGGCAAACAGCGCCCTCTTTACCGGAAATTCCAGTTGCTGGCCGGGGAAGAAGGAACGGGTCTGGCCCTGTTCCCGAGGGATGTTGACCAGGTTGTGAGGAGATTCGACGAGCGGTTGGCGGAAAATGGCTCTGCCGTGCCTACCTTGGTCGGGCAGTTGGCGCGGGGTCTGGGTATGACACCGGCTCCCGGGATCATTGATTATTCCGTGGGCGATGCTTTCAGTTATGTGCCGCTTCACACGGTTCTCGATTGGGTTCGGGCAAACGATACGGCAAGTCTCCGCGAGAAATTCAAGGGCAAGCCGGTGATCCTGGGCTCGGTGTTACCTGCGGATGACCGTTTGCCGCAGCCTGTCAATCTTGCAGCATGGGAAGACAACGCCAATCTTGCGCCGGGAGTGATAATTCAGGCGCAAGCCCTGCGCTCCATTCTTGGCCATGGCCTGGTGACTCCCGTTTCTTCATGGATAGCGCTGCCGTTGATCGTGGTGACCGCCTTGTGGTTTTTTCTGGAGTTCAGGGCGGCAACCGCGATGCTGGTGTTCTTGTTATGGTGCGGCGCGCTTTTTGCCGCGCTTCTCTGGTTATTCAGGCATGGCTGGTATGTTTCATCGAGCGGAACTTTTGCAGCCACTTTTTTTGCGCTGGCCGGGCGGGCAGGTGTCGATGCGGGAATAAAGCTCAAGGAGCGCCTGTTCCTCAAACGCTCATTTTCCGGTTCCGTCAGCCCCATTGTGATGGAGGAAATTCTGGCGGGGCAGTTGTCGCCCGAATTGGGCGGGGAGCGCAAATATGTTTGTATCCTGTTTGCCGATATCCGCAGCTTTACCACGTTAAGCGAGTCCATGGCGCCGGAAAAAGTAATTACCCTGCTCAACCGTTATTTTGAATGCGTGGTGGCGCAAATTCACAAGGAGAACGGCGCGGTGATATGCTTCATGGGGGACGGCATCATGGCAATTTTCGGCGCGCCGAAACCGGCGGATAATCCCTCTGCATCCGGATTCACGGTGGCCAAGGCCATGCAGCGGGAAGTTGAAAATTTGAACAAGGCTCTCATGGCCGAAGGTATGGCACCCATTGAGATTGGCGTAGGGCTTCATTCGGGGGAAGCGGTGATCGGGCATGTCGGGTCTTCCGGCCGACACGATTACACGGCTATCGGAGATGTCACGAATGTTGCGTCCCGCCTTGAAGGGATAACCAAGGAAATCGGGTATAGCGTGGCTTGCTCCAAGAGTGTTGCTGAAGAGCTGGGCATGCCTGCGGAGTTGTCTCCGGTTGGCGCGCGATCCATCAAGGGCCATACGCCGGTAGAAGTCTACGGCTGGGGACAACGCCATGCCTGATGCATATACGAAAGGGAAAGACATGCCGATCATGCGGGATATTATTGACTTTTTCATCATTCATGACATTCATCGTAGGGCGGGCTTTGCCCGCCGCGCCGGGCGTAGCCCAGCCTACCAAAGCAGAGTTGTTGCCTCCTATTGTGTAAACCTCAGCAAACTGGCTTTAATGTTGGCGTTGCTTGCCTGTGGCATGACGGGATCGGCACAGGCGGCGGAGCCCGTGGCAATGGTTACCGATATGGAAGGTAAAGTTGCGCTCGTTGAAAGCACGGGAAAATCCGCCCTTTCCATCCTGTCCGAAATCAGGCAGGGCGATAAATTGCGCCTGGAAAACGGGGCGCGCATGGACGCTGTGTACCTGGAATCGGGGCAAAAATATGAATTCAACGGGCCTGCCGTGGTTCAGTTTGGTACAAGCCAGCCGCAGTCGCTGGGCGGCATCAAGCCGGAGCAAAAAGGACTTGCTCTTGCCAAGGGCGGCAAGAATATCCGAATCAAACCCGTTTCCGTAGCGCAGGCCGCGATTGTGTGGCGTTCCGTTAAGCCGTCTTCGAAGATCAAGCTGCTGGGTCTTTCCGGAACAATAATTCTGGAGAGCAGGCCGGTATTCCGTTGGCAGGCTGTGCAGCCCGGGCTCAAGTATCAGTTCCGTTTGACCGATGGAAAAGGCAACTTGGTTTATGAAGCGCTTGTCGAGGGTATTTCGTTCGAGTTGCCGCAACAGGTTCACCTGTCTGAAGCGAACAATTATACGTGGGCGGTTTCGGCGGAGCTGCCCGGCGGCGGCGAGATATCCAATGCCGGGGATTTTAGTGTGGCTTCTTCCAAGTTACAGATGCAAGCGGAGAGTTTGCGCCCCGCATCCACAGCGCCGTTGTCTGAGCGCGTGGTGTTTGCGGCATGGCTGGAGCAAGCAGGATTGCGCGATGAGGCCAGAAAATACTGGAAAAGCGCAGCAGCAGAGCGGCCTGATGATCACCGCTTGAAAGCTATGGCGGGGGAGTGATGGTCTTCACCGGACAGCAACTCCATGAATCGGGCAACTTGCCCTCGTCGGGAGGAATCATGTTGTTCGTTCGCGTGCTCCCGTGTTTATTCCTGATGTATTCGTTCTCCGCTCATGCTTTACCTTACAGCGTATACACGGACATTGGCCTCAACCGGTACCATGATGCCGAAAAAACTCTCGAGCAAAACATCAAGAACCTCGGAGAAGCCGACGCATCGGCGCTGGCGCCGCTTTGTTATGTCTACGCGAGGCTGAAGCGCTACGGGAAGCTGTTTGAATGCACCGATAGGCTGGATCTGCGGATCAAGGCGGGAGATAACAAGCATACCGACTCCATGTTTACGCCGTCTCCCATCGAGGCGTTGCCCGACACCCTCAGGGCGGTCGCCAGCCTGGAACTGGGCAACCCGGACGACGCAATAGAAAAGGGGCGCAAGGCCTATGCGCTGATCCGCGAAGCCGGGGTGGGGGCGGTATTCCCGCCAGTCGCCTTCCGTGTCGAATTGCTGCCCGTTCTGGCCATCGCTTCTGTCATGGCCAACAAGCGCGAAGATGCCGAGAAATATCTTGCGACCTTGCTGGCAACCGATGTGCCTTACATTGGTGGCCAGCAATTCAGGAACATGAAAGATGTCGGTCTTGCCAAGGTGTATCTCGCGCTCGGCAACCACGAAAAAGCGCATGAATTTCTCAAGAAGGGAGAGCACGACGCCTTTTCGCGGGCCGTTGTTGACAGCTTCATCGGCGGTGGCGGCGACAGCGTCAGCACCTTCTACAATCTGCCGAAGTACCTGATGCTGGGCAAGGTGCTGTTTGAAACCGGCAAGCTCAAGGAGGCGCGCGAAACGCTCGATGCGTTGATCGGCCACAAACGCGTGGAAGAACAGCCGGATATATACTGGGTTGCCCTGATGGAGCGGGGGCGGCTCGCGGAAAGGGAATCCGATCCCAAAGCTGCCGATTACTATCGCAGGGCGATTGAGGTGATCGAGCAACAGCGATCCTCCATCAATACCGAAGCCGCAAAAATAGGTTTTGCGGGCGACAAACAGAAGGTTTACTCCCGCGTGATCGACCTCCTGTTCCAGTCTGGACGGTATGCGGAAGCTTTCGAGTATATCGAGCGATCCAAATCGCGTGCGCTGGTGGATATGCTGGCAGAGAAAAAGGATTTTGCCGTTGCCGGGGCAGACCCCGAGAAGGCGAAGCTCGTCTTGGCGCAACTCGAACGGGCGGATAGCAATGCGCGCCTGCTGACCGCCGCGCCCGCTCCAGACATGGGGATGGGCGCGGGTATGGAGTATCGCAATCTGGAGGCGGCGCGGCGTGACATCCAGGCAACCGCGCCGGAGCTTTCCACGCTGGTGACCGTGAGTTCGGTGCCCACGCCGGAAATTCAGAGGCTGCTCGCCGAAGATGAGCAGTTGATCGAATATTATTATCAGGGCAGCGCGCTGTTTATCTTTGTGGTGGACAAGCGCGCTGTCCGGGCAGTCAAACTCGATGCGCCGGATTTGACCCGCCAGGCGAGGCAGTTCAGCGACAGTGTCGGGAATCCGTCAAGCACCAACTGGCCGGTACTCGCCAAGGCGCTTTATTCCCGCCTGGTGGAGCCTGTAAAACCGTTCATATCCGGCAACAAGCTGCTTGTCGTCGCGCACGGGGCTTTGCACTATATGCCGTTCAACGTGCTGATGCGCGATGACGGCAGCATGCTCATCGAACATTACACGATACGCATGCTGCCTTCAGCCAGCATCCTGAAGTTTCTCAAGCCGTCGATCGCGCAAAACGCTTCGCCGATTCTTGTCATCGGCAACCCTGATCTCGGGGATCAGAAACTGAATCTCGCTTTTGCCGAAAACGAGGCCAAGTCAGTAGCCGGCCAGATGGCAGGGTCGCGGTTGCTGTTGCGCAAGGATGCCACCGAGAGCAATTTCCGCAATGCGGCAGGCCTGTTCAGCCACATTCATTTTGCCACGCATGGCAAATTTCAGGCAGGGTCTCCTCTCGACTCCGGCCTATACCTGGCGGCGGATGGCGAAAATGACGGCATGCTGCGTGTAACCGAACTTTATTCGATGCAAATAAATGCGGATCTCGTGACGCTATCGGCCTGCGAGACCGGCCTCGGTAAAATAAGCAACGGCGACGATGTTGTCGGCCTGGCGCGCGGATTCCTGTTTGCCGGTGCGCGCTCCGTTGTTTCCACCTTGTGGAGCGTGGATGACCGGGCAACATCGGAATTGATGTTGGCGTTTTACCAGAACTTGAAGGGGAACTCCAAGCCGGAAGCGCTACGGAAAGCCCAGTTGAAAACACTGGTTACCTTCCCTCACCCGTTTTTCTGGGCCGCGTTTCAGTTTACCGGCAGAGCGGACTGAAGCCCTTATTTGAATAGTCCCTTGATCGCGCTGCCAACCTTGCCGACCGCTTCAGACAGGCTGTCGAAGCTGAAACCGGCGGTGAGCTTCTGCTTGATCGCGCCCGCGATGGTTTGCCCGAGCTCTCCCGGTGTGACCCCGCCTTTTGCCTTGCCTATGTCGTTGAGGGTGATGTTCGGCAAAGGGATGGCAACAGTCTTGCCGGCGAGGATGGGTGCGCTGGCCTCGGCTTTTGCGTCGCGGATGAGCAGTTGTTCGACAATCAGTTTCTTGCCGCCGGAATCTTTCTCGCCGGTTTTTGAAGGGCCAAGATAAGTGGCGATATTTTTCTGGATGGCATCGAAGTTGGTCATGGCTTCCCCTTTTTCATAGATCACATTGGGGGCGGCGATGACGATTTTGCGTATGACGACGACATCCGCAGTCAGCGTGCTCATATCCACTACGACATCGATTTTGTCCACTTTGAGCGCATAGGGCGTTTTGAACCCTGCCGGGTTGCCGATTTCCAGGTTGCTGATGATGGTTTGGCCATCGGTGGTGCGAATCTCCAGTTTGCCAATCTTGATGCTGGCTCCCGTCATGGCGCTGCCATAGTGTTCGATAGCATTTTTGACAAAGCCGTCCAGCGAGCCGCGTAAAAAGAACATTGTGCCTAAAAGCAGCAATACGGCAAGCGCAAAAGCCATCAGGCCTTTTTTTATCAGGTCGCTTTTTGTCATGGCGAATTCCTTTCGATGATTTGTTTGCTGAAACCGCGTGGCTTGTCACAGCCCGATGATAGCCGGGAAATCGGATTATACCGGCTTATAAACTGGCAAGATTTATCCTTCCAAATATCATCCACTAGATGTTATCCGCCCAGATACGCGCTTTGCACGGCATCGCTGCCGAGCAGTTCGCGCGACGCGCCGGACAAGGTGATCGCGCCGCTTTCCATCACGTAACCGCGCTCGGCGGCTTGCAAGGCGAGCCTGGCGTTTTGCTCGACCAGCAGGATGCTCATACCAAGCGCCGCGATGTCGCGGATGGTCTCGAATATTTTTTGCACCATCAACGGTGCCAACCCCATGCTGGGCTCGTCCAGCATCAGCAGGCGCGGGCGGCTCATCAGCGCGCGCGCCATCGCGACCATTTGCTGTTCACCACCGGAGAGCGTTCCGGCAAGCTGATCCCTGCGTTCGGCAAGGCGCGGGAATAACGCATACATGCGTTCCAGATCGGTGGTGATTTCATGCCGGTCATTGCGGCTGTATGCACCCATCAGCAGATTTTCCGCGACCGTGAGCCGCGCAAATACTCCGCGCCCCTCTGGAACCAATGCGATGCCCATCGCCACGCGCCGGTGAGCCGCGACATCATTCAGGCTCTTGCCATCGTATTGGATCTGTCCGCCGAAAGGATGAAGCAGACCAGCCAGTGTTTTCAGCGTGGTGGTCTTGCCCGCGCCGTTGCTGCCGATTAGCGCGACCAGCTCGCCCGGCCCGATATGCAGGTCGATGCCTTTCACCGCATGAATGCCGCCGTAGGCGACTTGCAGGTTGCGGACTTCGAGCAGTGGGTGATGGGCTTCAGCCATAGCCGCCCCCTCTCCCCAACCCCTGATGGGAACTACTAGCCATTCGACTAGGCTGCAAAGAACCACAGCCAAGTCGCTGGTTATCTCCCACGGAGGGGAGAGGGGCTTCTGTTCCCAGATAGGCTTCGATCACGGCGGGGTCTCGGCGCACTTCTTCCGGCACACCCTCGGCGATTTTTTTGCCGTAATCGAGCACCGCGACACGGTCGCACAGCCCCATGATGAGCTTGACGTCGTGCTCGATCAGCAGCACGGTGATGCCACTGGCGCGGATAGTTTGCAACAGTGTTTTTAGGCTTTCGGTCTCGGTGGCATTCATGCCCGCCGCCGGTTCGTCGAGCGCCAGCAGCAGCGGGTCAGTCGCCAGCGCACGTGCGATTTCCAAGCGACGTTGCTCGCCGTAAGAAAGGTGCTTGGCCAGTGTCTGTCCGGGCTTCTCAATGCCCACGTAATGCAGTAACTCATGGGCGCGCCTGGCGATGGCGCGCTCTTCGTTGCGTGCGGCTAGGTTGCGCAGCAACGCGCCGAATACCCCCGCGCGAGTGCGCAGATGCCGGCCGATCATCACGTTTTCCAGCGCGGTGAGATTGGCGAACAGGCGGATATTCTGGAAGGTGCGCGCGATGCCGGCCTGCGCCAACACATGGGGTTTGCAAGCTTTATAACTATGGCCATTGAACGTGAATTCGCCCGCATTCGCCTGATACAGCCCGGTGATGACGTTGAACAGCGTGGTCTTGCCCGCACCATTCGGGCCGATCAAGCCGTAGATTTCGCCGCGCCGGATATGCAGCGACACATCGGACAACGCGCTCAATCCGCCGAACTGCTTGCCGATGGAAGAGAGTTGCAGCAATGGGGGGGCTGCGGTGTTATTCAATTAACCCTCCCGTTCGCCCTGAGCTTGTCGAAGGGTGAAGTCTGAGTGACAGGTAGTTCGACAGGCTCACCACGAACGGTATGAGAGTCTTTATCTTCATACTGCATCCCCCGCTTCATCCGTATCCAGCTCGCGGCGGCGCACGCGCGACGGCCATAGCCCGGCGGGGCGATACAGCATCATCGCGATCAGCGCGCCGCCGAACAGCAACATGCGCAGGCTCTCCGGGTCGATGATCGTCTTGCCAAAAAGCGCCTGCTGCAGTGGCACGACGCCGTGGCGCAACACTTCCGGCAGCAACGCCAGCGACACGCCGCCGAGTATCACCCCGGCGATGTTGCCCATGCCACCCAGCACCACCATGCACAGCACCATGATGGATTCCATCAGACTGAAACTTTCCGGGCTGACGAAGCCCTGGAAACCGGCAAACAGCGTGCCGGACACGCCGCCGAACATCGCGCCCATCGCAAACGCCAGCAGCTTGAGGTTGCGCGTATTGATGCCCATCGCGGAAGCGGCGACCTCGTCCTCGCGGATTGCCATCCACGCACGGCCGATGCGCGATTTTTCCAGCCGTTGCGAAATGAATATCACCAGCACGGTGAAGGCCAGGAACAAATAAAAATACAGATGTACCGAGGGCAGCGTGATGCCGAAAATCTCCTGCGTGGCATTCAGCGATACATCCGCCACCCTAATCGGGTCGATGCGGCTGATGCCCTGCGGGCCGTTGGTGAGGTTAAGCGGGGCGTTCAGGTTGTTCAGGAAGATGCGGATGATTTCGCCGAAGCCGAGCGTGACGATGGCGAGATAATCGCCGCGCAAGCGCAGCGTCGGCGCGCCGAGCAATACGCCGAAACCGCCCGCTATCAGTGCCGCCAGCGGTAGCACAACCCAGAATGGCAGATGCACGCCGCCGGGAAACAATGCCGGGAACGCCAGTGCCAGATGCGGCGATCCGGTCAACGCGTAGCAATATGCGCCCACCGCGAAGAAGGCGATATAACCCAGATCCAGCAGGCCCGCCAAGCCGACCACGATATTCAGGCCGAGCGCCAGCATGATGTAGAGCATCGCGAAATCCGCGATGCGCACCCAGCCGCGCCCGAGCAGCGCGTCGGTGACGAACGGCAACAACAGCAGTGCGGTGAGCAGCAGCCAGAACGCCAAGCGTGAATTGCGCTTGTTTAATATAAATTCGGATGATTTCACAGAACAAAACCCTCGCAGAAGCGTTGCGAGCAGCCCGAAGCGCAAGGAGCAGCACAGCGAACGACGAGACATACCGTATGGGTAGGTGAGGAGTGAGCGCGCACGCGACGCCGCGATTCGGGCGCGCAGTAGCTTATGCGAGGGGTTTTAAGCGCGTTCAGCAATGCGCTCTCCCAGCAACCCGGACGGCCTGAATACCAAAACCGCGATCAGCACGAAGAACGCGAACACATCTTGATAATGGCTGCCGAGGAATCCGCCGGTCATGTCGCCGATATAGCCCGCACCGAGGCTTTCGATCAGGCCGAGCAACAACCCGCCAAGCATCGCTCCGCGCAGGTTGCCGATACCACCCAGCACCGCAGCGGTGAAGGCTTTCAGCCCGAGCAAGAAGCCCATGTAGTAGTGCGCAAGCCCATAGTTTGCGCTCACCATCAGCCCCGCCACGGCGGCCAGCGCCGAGCCGAGCATGAAGGTAATGGAAATCACTTTATTGATATCCACGCCCATCAGTTGCGCGGCATGCTGGTTCTCGGCCACGGCGCGCATCGCACGCCCGAGGCGGGTACGGTGTACCACGATCATCAAGCCCGCCATGATCGCCAACGCAAGGATGAAGATGATAATCTGGATATCGTTGATGATTGCACCGCCGATCAGGTGCGGCTCGTTGGGGATCAGTTGCGGAAAGGCGTGATATTGGCGTCCCCAGATCATCATGGCCAGATTTTGCAACACGATGGACACGCCGATCGCGGTGATCAGCGGGGCCAAGCGCGGCGCATGGCGCAGCGGGCGGTAGGCGATGCGCTCGATGCCGTAGCCCAGCACCATGCAGCCCAGCATCGCCAGAATCAGGCTGATCGGCAACGCCAGCAACGGCGGCACACCCCAGCCCAGCATCGCGGCCAGCGCGGAAAGCGCCAGCATCGCGCCGACCATCACCACTTCGCCGTGCGCGAAGTTGATCAGGCCGAGGATGCCATACACCATGGTATAGCCGAGCGCGACCAGCGCGTAAACGCTGCCCTGCACCAGCCCGTTGATGATTTGCTGTAAAAATATTTCCATAAAAAATGCAATTTATCTCTGTAGCCCGGATGAAGCAAAGCGGAATCCGGGAAGCAGTGTGCCTATCCGAGAATACCCCGGATTTCATTGCATTTCATCCGGGCTACGCTTGCTAGTTAATTCATCAGGATAATTGTTTTTCCAAGCAAACAAAAACGACACGCGAAGGTGTCGTTCAAGTCATTGCATCAAATGATGCATCAGTGCGCTGCCGGAGCAGTTGCGCCGAGTGTCTCCAGCGGTTGCCACTTGCCTTGCTGCACTTGATACAAGGTAATGGCACCACCCTT
>JBAQCT010000145.1:0-2515 GCA_049294375.1 Gallionella sp.
GACCTACACCAACTACACCCAAGGCTACGCCAAGATGCGCCTCGAGAACCATGCGCGGGACGCATGGGCGCGGGGCATCAAGGCCACGGTGTTCAATTGCCCGGAGATACGCACCAACTCCTCGGACATCTTCGTCGGCGTCGAACTGTCGCTGTTCCCGTTGCTCAGGGCACTGAAGAAGGAAGGCGGCGCGGCCTGGGCGGAGGCGCAGTGGCAGTCCTGCCGAGACCTGCTGCTGGAAGGCGCATCGCTCGAGGCGCTGCTGCAAAAAATCAGCGACTACAATGCAAGCAGCGTGATGCAGGCATTCCGCAATTTCGAGGCCTGGCCGATGGACAACTCCGCCGAACTGGCCGACCTGATGATCGGCACCTCCGAGGAAATCACCAATATGCACAAAGACCGCAAGGCGCTGGTGACAGACATCCTCAGCGCGCTGGTGCTGGAGGGAACCGGCCCGCTGATGTTTATGGAAGCATCCAACCCATCCGCCCCGGTGCTGTGGCTCAATCACGATGTCATCGCGAAGCAGCTCAACCAGATTCATGGTTGAGGGTTGGGGCGATAGCAGAACCGCTCTCTGAATTTTTCGTATAAACAAACAAGAGAATAACTATGGGCGCACAGTGGAAAGCAAAGCACAAAGAAATCGCAGCCAACGTAAACGGCAAGATTTTCGGCAAGCTGTGCAAAGAAATCACGGTCGCCGCGCGAGGCGGAGCCGACCCGGACTCAAACTCGCGCTTGCGCCTCGTGGTCGAGCAAGCCAAGAAGGCCTCCATGCCGCGTGAAACGCTGGAGCGCGCGATCAAAAAAGGCGCAGGCCTGCTCGACGGAGGCGCGAATCTGGAGCGCCTCGTCTATGAAGGTTTCGCACCGCACCGCGTCCCCGTGATCGTCGAATGCCTGTCCGACAACATCAATCGCACCATGTCCAGCATGCGCGTACTGTTCCGCAAAGGGCAGCTCGGCGCAGAAGGCTCCGTCTCGTGGGACTTTAACTATGTCGGCATGATTGAAGCCACGCCGAATTCCAAAGAAGCCGATGCTGAAGTGGCCGCCATCGAAGCCGGCGCGCAGGACTTTGAACCGGCAGACGAAGGCGCAACTCTTTTCATCACCGACGTCACCGATCTGGATGCCGTGTGCCGCGCCTTGCCAGCACAAGGCTTCACCGTCATCTCCGCCCAGTTGGGCTATCGCCCGAAGAATGCCGTCACGCTCGGCAATGATGCCGAGCGCGAAGAAGTAGAAGCGTTTCTGGAAGCGGTTGACGCGGATGATGACGTGCAGAATGTTTATGCGGGGCTGGCGGGTTAAGGAAGCCAGTAGCCCGGATACAGCGTAGCGAAATCCGGGAACAGCCTAAGACGGGCAAGCCGGAGCCAAAATTGTAGGTCGGGCTCTGCCCGACATGGTGGGCAGAGCCCACCCTACGGTCTCGTTGAAAAATTCTTGTCATTTTTTGACATTATTTGACTGGTAGAGACTAAAGCGCGCCAGTTTCAACACCCGCCACCCATAGCCCCACGCCGCCCGCATCAAGATAGGTCAGGTACGCCCGCAGCTCAAATTCCAACAGCGCATAATCGGGCTCCATATACCGGCAGAGCTGATAGAAAGCCTTGTTGTGTTCGAGCTCCTTGAGGTGCGCTAGTTCGTGAACCACGATCATGCGCAAAAATTCTGCCGGCATTTCTTTGAACATTGCCGCGACGCGAATCTCGCGTTTGGCCGTGAGATTCGAACCCTGCACCCGCGAGATGCGGGTATGCGTACCCAGCGCATTCCGGATGACATGCAACTTGTTGTCGAACACCACCCTGCTCAGTTGCCCGGCATTGCGCAGATATTCGTTCTTCAGTTCCAGCGCATAGTCGTACAGCGCCTTGTCGGTGCGCACTGTGTGCGCCAGCGGATACTTCTGCCGCAACATACCGGCCAGCCGATCCTGCTCGATCAGCCGCTGCACCTGCTCCGCCTGTGCGGCAGGGTAACCGGCAAGATAATTCGGCGATGGGGTGGGATGCATAGGGAAATTGAAGGAAAAGACAGATGGGATTTTACTGACAATCATTCGCAGCGGGGTTGGTTGCCTTTGAGTGCGCTTTGTATTGTTGTGGCCCCAATAGTTCCATTTCCCTAAACCGGACATATTACGTACTCCAGAGCTGGGCATTTCATTTGTTCCCTGCAAAGTGTGCATTTGAAAGTGTTGGTCAATCCATCAAAAAAATAATTTGTCCACGAAATACACGAAAGCCACGAAAAAAGGCAGAAAAACGCTATGTCCGGTAGCATTCCTTTCGTGTTTTTCGTGTATTTCGTGGACAATGTTTTTCACGTTTTTTTAAGCGAAAAACACTTTTAATGCACCCTCTGCAAAGCAAATAATTCTGTTTGACGGAATCTGTATCTAAGAATAATATCGCTGCATGATTCAGTCATTTGAATGTTCCGATACCGAGAACCTGTTTCTCAGCCACGTGGTTCCCCGTTTCAGGAATATTGAGCG
>JBAQCT010000146.1:0-9935 GCA_049294375.1 Gallionella sp.
CGGGCGCATTAGTTAACAACCTTGAAGCCTCTTCGGTTACGCGCAGCCCGACGCGCCGTTGATCTTCCTTGCTGCGCTCTTTAATTATCAGATTGCGGCCTACCAGCTTTTCGACAAGCTGGCTGCCTGTTGATTGGTGTATGGATAAGCGCGCCGCCAGCTCGGACACGCCTATTCCGGGCGTGTTGCCTACTTCTTGCAATATCCACAATTGCGACCCTGTGACACCACAGGTCTGTTCGATTTCGCGGAACTGCTGCCGAACAGAGCCATAAATAATGCGGAATTTTTTGAGGACTTGCAGTGAAAGCTGATTTTTGCTGCGTTTACTCATTTTATGCCCCTTGTTTGCGTGGGAATTGCATCATAGCTCAAATAATTATCACGTGATAATTATATTGATATAAATAGAATTTATGGTAATATACCAAAATATGATGCGTCTTTAGCGTGATGTAAAGCGGGTTTTAATATTTCAAATATAAGGAGAGAAACATGAAAAAAATAGCAATTATTTTGATTCCCGTTCTGCTTGTAGCTTGTGCATCTTCACCAAAAACAGAAAGCAAGACTCCGGTAACAGCCAATACAGGGGCAAGCAAGATTAATCAAGCAGAAACCGATGCGCGCAAGTTGGAGGATGCACGCTTATTGGAGGCCGCTCGCAAATTGGAAGAAGCACGCTTGGAAGCGGCTCGCAAATTGGAAGAAGCACGCAATGAAGCGCGAGAGCTGCAAAAACAGAGCGTCTACTTTGACTTTGATAAGTACGTTGTTAAACCAGAGTATCGGGCTGTTGTTCGGCGGCAGGCAGAATTCGTCAAAAAGCACAAAAATGTCACTGTCACTCTGGAAGGGAATGCGGATGAGCGCGGAAGCAATGAATATAACCTTGCGCTAGGCGATAAGCGCGCCAACGCTGTTCGGAAAAACATGGAGTTACTGGGTGTCTCGTCAAATCAAATCAGGGCTGTAAGCATGGGAGAAGAAAAGTCACGGCTCTCGTGCCATGAAGAAAAATGCTGGAAAGAAAACCGTAGAAACGATTTCATCCATAAGTTTGAATAGCCGCAGTTCATGAAAAATAATATTTATCCATGATAAAGGATGTATTAATTTTCATTGTCGCATTATTCATCTTGGGTGGCGCTTTTGTTGGATATTTAGACTGGTTGCGCATCTAGCCAAGAGTTGGGGCGGCGCAAATAAAAAGCACCTTCGCCGCCTCCGATACCAAGCACGGGAGCGCGTCATGTGATCGGGGGTTCAGCGTTCTCGATCTCATGGTCAGTCTCGGCTGGAAGCGATGAAAGGATCGAGTGAAAAACCAAACAAAATCTGTAGCCAAATTCTTGCCAGCCATTTTATTCAGGAATTATCAGATACCTGAAAAAATACACCGCCACCCGGCTGCACGAATGCTTTGGTGCGTGATTGGTGCGGCTACCGGCATCGTTCTGTCTCTGTTTTTAGTTGGACCCCCCGCCATCCCTTTCCTCCTAGTGTCGCTGGGAGGTTCGACTGTTTTTCTTTTTGGCCTCACGCGCGCCCCGGCCACCCAACCTCGCGCACTTTTCGGTGGGCATCTTGGCGGTGCGCTCATCGGTATCGCCTGCTACCATACCTTCGGCGATGCGCTATGGGTTTACGCGCTCGCGCAAGTGCTGGCCTTATCCTTCATGCTCCTCACCAAGACGGTACATCCGCCCGCCGGCGCAAACCCTATCCTGATGATCTATGCCCATGCTGGCTGGTCGGCACTCTGGCATCCGGTTTTTATCGGAGTAACCTCACTTGCAGTAGTCGCCGCCGTATGGAGCAGGTTATACCCCGGTCACGCCCATTATCCGGTCGCATGGTTTGAGCCATCTCCGCCGAGTACATTCTGGGGCGGATGGGACGACTAGGGTTGAAATGAATAGAGTTTTGGCGATGTTGGGCTGGTTTCTGTTGGCGACAATCCTGCTTTTATTGGGAATAATCGCCGCATCTCAACATAACACGACCAGTACGGGAGCAGCCCTTGTGCTTTGGTTGATTTCTTTTGCTTTGCTTGTGCGGCGGGCTATACCAATCCTGGCATCGCTTATAGCAGGCGAAGAGTAAGGCATGTCGTGCTCCCTATGCCGGCAGAGCAAGCAAGGCCGTGCCCCGGCGTTTCGTTTGAGCAAACAGGATGTTATCGCGCACCGCGATATTTGGCATTTACCGCAAGTCGCGGCGAAACCGGTTAAGGAGAAATAAAGCACATGAACTTCTGCGATATGTTGAAAGCCACCCTTCATAACTGCCCGTTTATAGGAGCACTGCAATGCGTAAAATTATTTTGATGATGATGCTGACAATCGCCGGTTGCGGTGACAGGGGGTCTGCGGACAAGGCCGTATCTGATGCCGCCCCCGCGCACAATAAAAGCTTGAACAGCCAGTTCGGCGCGGGGCCGCAAGCCCCCGAGAAAAGGTTTGCCGAGACGAAACAGAAAGCGGAATCAGGCTTGGCAAAAGATCAATTAGGTCTTGCCAAGTTGTATAACAACGGAGATGGCGTAGCCAAGGATGACGTCAAGGCGGCGGAGTGGTATCAGAAAGCCGCCGAACAGGGGATCGCTTTTGCACAATACAAACTCGGCGCGATGTATGACAAAGGTGAGGGTGTGCCCAAGGACGCAGCCAAGGCGGTGGAGTGGTGGGAAAAAGCGGCTGCGCAGGGCAATGGCGCTGCGCAAGAATCTCTCAAACACCTTTCTGCAAACGGGAAGTAAGTATCTCCCGGCAAAGCCATGAGATTATATGGCAACATTTTCGCTTCAAGATTAAATCTGCCAAGTTGCTTTTCGAACTTGGATCCGACGCTGGCCTTATAACGAAATAGTTGCTCACTCCGCCAATGGAAGAAATGCAAAAAAAAATCATAATTAGCGATCTGGATGGGACTTTGCTTGATGAGGTGACCTATTCCTATGCCGAGGCTCAGCCTGCTTTAAGCATGGTTGCGGCGAGCGGTACACCGCTGATTCTTTGCTCCAGCAAAACGCGCGCAGAAATAGAGGATTATCGCCGCCGTCTGGATAACAGCCACCCGTTCATCACCGAAAACGGCGGTGGCATATACATCCCGCAAGGATACTTCTCGGCTCCGGTTGAAGGGGAAGAATCAAACGGTTATCGGCTGATCCTGCTCGGTATGCCCTATGCGGAAATCAGGAAATGTTTTGTCAGTTTGCGCGAACAGTTTGGGGCAAAAGTGCTCGGTTTTGCGGATATGTCCATTGCCGGGATCGCTGCATTAACCGGCCTTTCGGAAGCTGAGGCGGCATTGTCAAAACAGCGTGATTTCGATGAGCCGTTCGTGTTCGAAGGCAAACCTGATGAAGGCTTTCTGCACGCAATCGAAGCATCCGGCTTGCGCTGGACCCAAGGCCGCATATTCCACATCATGGGCAACCATGACAAGGGGCGCGCCGTGAACATCCTGATGTCGCTTTACAGGCAGCAATATGGGGGCGTTGCAAGCATCGGGCTGGGCGACAGCCTGAACGATCTGCCCATGCTGATGGCTGTGGATCATCCCGTTCTTGTCAGACATGTCGATGGCAGTTTCGATTCGCGCATCACTGTTCCCGATATTCTGAAGACACAACTTGCCGGCCCTGCTGGCTGGAACGAAGCCGTGCTGCAATTGCTGGCGCATGAGCCTGACGGGAATTTCTCCGCGCTTCCGGACCGGCAGAATCTGACGGATATTTTCAATGCTGCACTCGCGGCGGTTGACCCTTATAACGCGGTACTCAACACGGTCAGCGTAGAGGGCGGGCAATTGCGGGTTGCCGGCGAAAGATATGACCTTGCAGCATTTGACCGCGTCATCGTGATCGGCGCGGGCAAGGCCACCGCGCGCATGGCTTTGGCAATCGAATCCTTGCTTGACGGGAAAATTGCCGCAGGCTTGATCATCGTCAAGGATGGGCATAAGGCACCCTTGTCCATCATCGAGCAAGTGGAGGCTGCGCATCCTGTACCGAATGAAGCCGGGATAGCGGGCGCGCAACGCATACTGCGAATGATGCATGCCACCGACGAGAAACCCCTCGTTATTTGCCTGCTCTCCGGCGGCGCCTCCGCGCTGCTGGTTGCCCCTGTAGCAGGGTTGACACTGAAAGACAAGCAGGAGACAACCAGCCTGCTGCTGAATGCGGGCGCCTCCATAACCGAATTGAACGCGGTGCGCAAACACCTCTCGCTGGTGAAAGGCGGCAGGCTGGCGCGGGCAGCCTATCCGGCACAGATGGTAACGCTGCTGATTTCCGATGTCATCGGCGATCCGCTCGACGTGATCGCATCAGGGCCGACCGCATCGGACAATTCGACTTTCGCCGATGCGTGGGCAGTGATTGTGAAGTACAAGTTGCAGGAAAAGCTTTCGCCGCATGTTGTGGATTACCTGCAACGCGGCATCGCCGGGCAGGCACAGGAAACCGTTAAGGGAAACGACCACTGCCTGTATAAGACTCATAACGTAATTATTGCCAGCATCCGCCAGGCGCTGGCTGCGGCGGAAGAGAAAACTTGGCAGATCGGGTATGTCTCGAAGACCATTTCTGCTACATTGCAAGGAGAGGCTCGAGATGCGGCGCGTTTTCTGGCACAGGCTGCGCGCACCGCACTGATTGAGATGAAGCCGGGGGAACGGCGCTGCCTGCTCTGCGGCGGCGAAACCACCGTCACCGTGCGCGGCACTGGAAAGGGTGGCAGGAATCAGGAGTTAGCCTTGGCCTTCGCCTTGGAAATAGAGGGCTGGCGGGGCGTGTCGCTGCTATCTGCGGGCACAGATGGCAGCGATGGCCCGACCGATGCCGCAGGTGCGATGGTTGATGGAACAACGGTATCGCGGGCACGTGAGTTGGGGATGGACCCGCTCCGCCATCTCCACCAAAATAATTCATATACTTTTTTCCAGCAATTCGACGCAGCATCAGGTGCCAGCAGCCATTTAAAAACAGGGCCGACCGGCACAAATGTCATGGATATCCAGATTGTGCTATTGAATAAACAGGAGCAGCCGGACAGAGCTTTTCAGGAGGCTATCCGGCGATGAAAACTGCCATTTTCAGGGCGGAAGTGCATGAGCAGCTCGAACGCATAGGGCGGGCCGATATCATCGTCGGCATCCCCAGTTTCAATAACGCGCGCACCATCGGCCATGTGGTGCGCGCGGTGCAGGGCGGCCTGGCAAAATACTTCCCGGAGCACAAGGCGGTGATCGTGAATTCGGACGGCGGCTCCAGCGACGGCACCAGCGACGTGGTGCATAGCTCTTCGATTGACGATTTCAACGCCATCCTCCTGCATCACCGCGTGTCGCCCATCTCCAAAATAGCCTTCCCTTACTCGGGCATTCCCGGCAAAGGCAGCGCCTTCCGCACCATTTTCGAGATTGCCGGAGTGCTGGGTGCAAAAGCCTGCGCCGTGGTCGATTCCGATCTCAGGAGCATTACCCCGGAATGGATCGAGCTGCTGGTGACGCCCATACTGAAGGGCGGCTACGACTACGTGTCCCCGCTGTATCACCGGCACAAATTTGACGGCACCATCACCAACAGCATCGTTTATCCGCTCACCCGCGCACTTTACGGCAGGCGGGTGCGGCAGCCCATCGGCGGCGACTTTGGTTTTTCCGGCAGCCTCGCGCAGTATTACCTGACCAAGGATGTGTGGCATACCGATGTCGCGCGCTTCGGCATCGATATCTGGATGACCACGACGGCGATTGCCAACGGCTTCAAGGTCACGCAATCGTTTCTCGGCGCCAAGATTCACGATGCCAAGGACCCCGGTGCAGACCTGAGCAGCATGCTCTATCAGGTGGTCAGCGCAACTTTCGAACTCATGGAAACCTATTCCGAGGTGTGGATGCCGATTCGCGGCACCGAGCCGGTTCCGGCTTTCGGTTTCGAATATACCGTCGGCCTCGAACCGGTCAACGTCAACACCGCGAGAATGCTCAACACATTCCGCGAAGGGATCAGGAATCTCGGTGAAATCTGGCGCGACATTCTCGGCGCGGGCGATTTTGGCGAAGTCGAGAGATTGGGCGCTTTACCTGACAGCGAATTTCATTTCCCTATCGGCTTGTGGGCGCAGGTGGTGTATGACTATGCGCTCGCCTTCCACAAAAGAAAGTTGCCCGTCGAGCACCTGATAAAATCCATGACCCCGCTGTATATCGGCAAGACGGCCTCGTTCATCCTGGAAGCCAAAGACATGGGGCAAGCGGAAGCGGACGCGGAAATCGAAAAGCTATGCCTGGAATTTGAAAAGCGCAAGGATTACCTGGTAACCAACTGGAAATAACCACAAGGAGGTATGTTATGGAAGATTTTATCGACCTGATTCTCGATCCGTTGATGGATCTGTTCTTGAAGTTCAAGGTGTTTTTGCCCAACCTTCTGGCCATGCTGGTGATCCTGGTCATCGGGGTTCTTCTGGCGTTCGTCATCAAACGGGTTCTCGCAAAGTTTCTGGCTGCGATCAATTTCGACAGTTGGTCCGACCGCATGGGTTTTACCAAACTCATGCGCCAGGGAGATATGTGGGGCAAACCTTCCGCGATACTTGGTGCGATCATCTTCTGGCTGCTGGTCATCGTCACGCTGATGAGCGGCATGAACGCTCTTCAGGTGACTGCAATCAACCATCTGGTAGAGCAGTTCTTCGGCTATATACCGCGTATTTTTTCCGCCGCCATGATCCTGATTGTCGGCTACCTGCTTTCTGGATTCGTCAGCCGCGCGGTGTTGATTGCTGCGGCAAACAGCGGTTTTCACTATGCCAAACTGCTTGCCCAAGCGATACATACCCTGCTGATTGTGCTGATTCTGGCCATGGTCATGGAGCAGTTGCAGATCGCTCCCAGCATCGTGCTTGCCGCTTTCTCCATCATCTTTGGCGGTATCGTGATCGCCCTTGCCATTGCCTTCGGCGTGGGCGGCATTAATGCGGCCAGACGGATGATCGAAAAAGAGGCCACGCCAAAGCGCGAAGGCGAAACGAAAGACGAGATTGAACACATCTGAGGTAGGAGGGCACCATGACTGATTTTTATCAGACCGGTATCATCACGACCCTGCACCAGCTCGGCAAGCCTTCGCTGGAGCGTTTGGAATCCGAGTTGCATGGATTCTCAAAGATCAGGCCGATCGCCTTGGTGTTGCCGTCGCTCTATTCCGAGTTTGAAGGCCCGGCCATGCCGGGAATTGTCCAGGAACTGGCCAAGGTAAATTACCTGAACGAAATCGTGCTCGTGCTGGACAAGGCATCGGAAAAAGAATTTCAGAAGGTGCGCGAGTTTATGTCGCCGATATCGACGGAAATCAAGATCATCCACAATGACGGCAAAAGAATAAGCGAAATATATGAAACATTCGCACGGAACGGGTTCAATGTTGGCGAGCGCGGCAAGGGGCGCTCCGTGTGGATTGCCTACGGCTATGTGCTTGCGCGGGGCCGCTCCGACGTCATTGCACTGCATGATTGCGATATTGTCACATACAACCGCGAACTGCTGGCACGGTTGTGCTATCCCGTCGCCAACCCGAATCTGGACTATGTGTTCTGCAAGGGATTCTACAGCCGGATATCCACAAAAATGAACGGGCGCGTCACCCGCCTGTTGGTGACGCCGCTGGTCAGATCCCTCCAGCAGCTTGTCGGGCCGCATGCTTTTCTCGCTTTTCTCGATAGCTTCCGCTACCCGCTGGCCGGGGAATTCTGCATGACCACCGACTTGGCACGTGTGAACAGAATCCCATGGGACTGGGGGCTGGAGGTGGGCTCCCTTGCCGAAGTGCATCGCAACTATTCGCCGCGCCGGGTTTGCCAGGTCGATATCGCCGCGAACTACGACCACAAACATCAAGTGCTTTCTGCCGAAGACGCAAGCAAAGGCCTGATGAAAATGACGGTGGATATATGCAAATCCATCTTCAGGACTCTGGCATCGGAGGGCGTGGTGTTTTCGGATGGGCTGTTCAAGTCCTTGCTCGTAGCCTATCTGCGTCAGGCTGAGGATACGATCATGAAATACGAAGCGGATGCGGCGATCAACGGCCTCAAGTTTGACCGGCACGAAGAGGCGATGGCGGTGGAAGCATTTACCAGAGCCATCGGCATGGCAACGCAGGTGTTTATGGAAAACCCGATGACCACGCCGCTCATTCCGAACTGGAACCGGGTGACCTCGGCCATTCCGGGTATTTTCGAGATGCTGCAAAAGGCAGTGGATGAGGATAACAAATGAGATATTGCGATAGCATTGATGCTGCGCTGCATATACTTTATACTGCCCTTATAAGAGTAGTAGATAGCAATGCGTAATCTCTTGTCAATTTATTGAAATGGCTAGTAGCTACTAGCTAGTAGTTTCGGTCAGCAACTCCATCAATTGTGAAACTCGAGCTTTTGATTCTCTCATTAAATAAATTAAGGAGAAATAACATGAAAGCCTCACAAACACTTGTTACTATTACCGCAATGGCTCTTTTATCACTGGCTGGTGTTGCTTCCGCACATGAAGCTAAGACAGAAGGCTATGTAATCGATTCCAGGGGGCATGTTTTAAGAAATAACTTTAAGGAATGCGTGCGTACCGGCTTCTGGACTCCCGCCATGGCGATTCCGGAATGTGATTCGAATTTGGCACCCAAGCCTGCTGCTGTTGCAGCGTCACCTGTTCCAGTTGCAGCGCCGGTGATGGTGATGGCGAAGGAAGAACCCAAGCCCACACTCGTTCAGGAACCCATCCCCGAGACTTGGAAAATATTGCTGGAAAATAAACCAGTGTGCATCGGGGGCACCGAGTTCGAGTTCGATTCGGCCAAGTTGCGCCGCGAGGAGATCGAAAAGCTGGATGAAGTGGCCTCCTTCGCCGAAAAATACAAGGATACACAACTGGAAGCGAGCGGGCACACATGCAGTATCGGCACCGAAGCATATAACGAGAAACTGTCGGAGCGGCGTGCCGAGTCGGTCAAGGCTTATCTGGTCAAGAAGGGCGTGGTCGCAGATCGCATCAATACTGTTGGCTATGGCGAATCCAAGCCGATAGGAGACAACAAAACTCGCGAAGGCCGCGAAATGAATCGCCGTGTCGAGGTCTGCACCGTGCTTAAAGGGGAGAGAAGGGTGCGTGTGACCGAGTAATCTTCGGTCGCTTCAAATCGAAGCGTGTTGACCTCGCTAATCGTCGCTCAGACTGAGTTGTTCTCGGCTTTTCAATAGATAGAAAGGAGCATCCGCATGAGGTTTATCGGAGCCACCATCATCATCGTGTTATTTCTGCTGGGCGTGTTTCTGTTCGCCAACTGGAATACGCTGACCACTCCGACTCAACTGTCCTTCCTGTTTTTTGACGCGGAAATCCCCGCCAGCTTTGTTTTTCTGGGTGTTACACTGGTGTTCGCGGCACTCCTCATCAGCTACACCCTGATGCTGCGAACCACCATGCTGATGGATGCACGCCGGCACACCCATGAACTCCAGGCGCAACGCAAGTTGGCCGAGAGCGCCGAGACCTCCCGGTTCGAACAACTGCGTGAACAAATCACCCTTGAATTCGCGCGGTTGCACACGGCGAACCAGGAAACCCGCACCAGTTTGATGATGCATACCGAAAGCATGGAGCAATCACTCCAGAAAAAATTCGACGAAACCACTAATAGCTTTTATGCTTATGCAGGCGAGATAGAGGAAAAGTTGGATCGCACCATCGCAGCATTGCCACCTAAACAGATGCCATAACTTACCTGAAAGGAAAAAAATGCCTACCAAAGACGAATATGTCCGGAAGATGCACTCGAAGCTGGATCATTGGAACGCCGAAATCGACAAGCTGGCCACCAAGGCGAGCCAATCAAAGACAGAGATGCGCGCGGAGTACGA
>JBAQCT010000147.1:0-1794 GCA_049294375.1 Gallionella sp.
CGTAGCGGATGAACTGGCGATACATCGCCGGGAAGTGTTTGTCGGTGTAGCCCTCGCCGTGCAGCATGTCGATCAGCGGCGAATCCAGCCACACGCCGACGCGCCCCGACGGTGTCGGGACGCCGCCACCGTTTTGCACGCACTCGCGGATGATGGCCGACGCCTCGATGTCGCGCGGCTCGCGCGGGTAGACGAACAGTTCGCCCTCTTTGTTCAGCGGCTGGCCGCCCGCGCCGCGGATCGCTTCGGTGACCAGGAAACCGGCAATCTGTTCGGGGAAAGAAACACCCGTCGGATGGTACTGGACGGAGTCCATATACATCAGCTTGGCGCCCGCGCGGTAGGCCATCACCAACCCGTCGCCGGTCGCGCCGTAATGGTTGGTGGTATCGTAACCGCGGATGTGCAGGCGACCGTAGCCGCCGGTGGCGATCAGCGTGGACTTCGCCTTGACGGTGAAGAATTCCTCGCTTTCCATGTCGTAGAGAACCGCACCGGCGCAACGCCCCTTGTCGTCCATGATCAGTTCCACGGCCGGCATGAATTCCTTCACGGTAATCATATCGGGATGGTTGCGCACCTCGTCCATCAGCGTGCGCATAATCATCGCGCCAGTGTAGTCGCGGCACGACAACATGCGCTTTCTCGAAGTACCGCCGCCGTGCATGGTCTTCAGTGAACCGTCCTGTTGCTTGTCCCAGCAGACGCCCAGATCTTCGAGAAATTTGACTACGCCGGGGCCGTCTTCGGTGAGCGCCCTGACCAGTTCAGGTTTATTTTCGAAATGGCCGCCGCCGATGGCATCCAGATAGTGGCGCGTCGGCGAGTCGGTGCGCGATACGGCGGCCTGCATGCCACCCTGCGACATCATCGAATTGGCATCGCCCATGCGCAGCTTGGTGGCGATGATCGAGCGTATCCCGTGTTCTTTCATCGCGATCAGCGCGGCGTTGCAACCGGCCCCGCCGCCGCCGATGATTAACAGGTCGGTTTCGAAGTCCGGTTTGTCAAGGTTCACCTGATCGCTGCGCAGCCAGGAATGCGACTCCAACAGGTCGGATACCTCGGTGGTCAGCGACTCGTCGCGGTTGGGGCCGACGCACACCGGGCGGCGGGCGCTGGCCTCGAAATCGGGGTGGAAGCCCTCCAGGACGGCGCGACGTTCCTCAGCGCTCATCGGCGGATAGACCGGGTCAGGCTTGCGGGCCAGTTCCAAACGTGCGGGGCGTGTCTGAGCCACTTTGCGGAGCGACTCCGCCATATATTCTGGATACATCTTAAATCCTCTCTAGGGAATCTCTAAAAATCCACATTTCATCCCAACTGCTGCGTTGCGTAAAAAATTTCTTGCTTACATATCAAACATATGCGGCGCGGCGAAATTTTTTCCGCGCCTTGCATTTGGGCGAACTCTGAATTTTTAGAGGTTCCCTTTATTTATTTCGTGTGCTGGTTATTCCGAATGCCGGTTATTCAGAGTCCCGGGCATAGTAGCGATCCGACAAATCCTTGCGGCCCATCGACATCAGTTCTGCGTACTCTGCATTGTAAGCGCCGTCTTCCACGGCCTTGACCCGCTCCGCCAGCTCCGGGCTGTCTTTGCGCAGGTAGCGGCCATACAGGCGCTTCGCGAGGATGCCCACCAGGGGCTGGGTGATTTCGGCAGGGCAGCGCAGCATGCACATCCCGCATACGACGCAATCGAAGGAAAGATCCATCACCGCAGCAATATCGCCGCGTTTGGCGGCCTGGACATAGTCCATGACCTGTAGCCCCTGCGGGCAGGACTTGGTG
>JBAQCT010000148.1:0-20514 GCA_049294375.1 Gallionella sp.
GTGTAATCGTACATCGGGTAGATGCACCACTGGTCGCCGGTGCGGATGTGGTGCGCGCGGCGGATGCGGTAGATGGCGGGGTCGCGCAGGTTGATGTTGGGCGAAGCCATGTCGATCTTCGCGCGCAGCACTCTTGCGCCATCCGCAAACTCGCCGTTTTTCATGCGCATGAATAAGTCGAGATTCTCGGCGACGGGGCGATCACGGTAGGGGCTATTCTTTCCTGATTGAGTGAGTGTGCCGCGATATTCGCGCATCTGCTCCGGCGTCAGGTCGTCCACATAGGCCAGGCCTTTGTTAATCAGTTCGACCGCGAATTGGTACAACTGCTCGAAATAATCCGACGCCCAGCGCACTTCGCCGTTCCACTGGAAGCCCAGCCAGCGCACGTCGTCCTGGATGGATTGCGCGTATTCCTCGCTCTCCTTCTCCGGGTTGGTGTCGTCGAAACGCAGGTTGCATTTTCCCTGATAATCCTGCGCCAGCCCGAAATTCAGGCAGATGGACTTGGCATGCCCGACATGCAGATAACCGTTTGGTTCGGGCGGAAAGCGCGTGACGATGCTGCGGTGCTTGCCGCTTGCCAAGTCGGCCTCGATGATAGTGCGGATGAAATTCGAAATATGCACTTGGGGAGTGACGGGCTGTACTGTGCCGTTCATGCTGGGTTTTCAGGCTATTGGTTGAAGGGGTGTTGTAATGGGTCGGCGAAATTTGTTGCGGATTTTACCTGAAAACATCAAGCGCAGAGAGTTAATGATCGTGGAAGGGGAGGGCAACCCAAAACCACCGCCGAATCCCCGTGGCAATTCCGGATTCCCGCCTCCAAACCTTTACAAAACTATGTAAATGCACTGATTTTTGGTAGAATCCGCCGCTGGTTGAAACTCGCGCACTCCAAGGAACCCAATAACACGATGAATATGTTTAGCCGTCATTGCCGTCATGTCGCCCTGTTTGCCGCCGCATTGCTGTTAACCGCCAGCCCTGCTGTTTATGCAGATGATATTCAGGATGCCAACAAGCTGCTCCAACAAAAGCAGTACAGCCAAGCCATGGACAAGGTGGATGGCGTTTTGTCCGGCAAGCCGAAAGACGCGCGGGCACGCTTTCTGAAGGGGCTGATTCTTACCGAGCAGGGCAATGCCGCAGAAGCCATCAAGATATTCCTGGCTTTGACCGAGGACTATCCGGAACAGCCCGAACCGTATAACAACCTGGCCGTGTTGTATGCCAGCCAGGGTGAATATGACAAAGCCAAGCTGTCGCTGGAAATGGCGATACGCGCCCACCCCAGCTATGCTACCGCGCACGAAAATCTGGGCGACATTTATACGAAGATGGCCAGCCAGGCCTATGACCGCGCGCTGCAACTGGATCAGGGCAACACCACCACGAAAGCCAAGTTGAAAATGATTCAGGATTTGTTAAATAAATTGATAACACGATGAATATGAACAATTGTTTTTGCCGTTATACCGCCGTGTTTGCAGGGGCATTGTTGTTGATTGCCAGCCCTGCCGTTCATGCCGACGACATTCAGGATGCCAACAAACTGTTCAGGCAGAAGCAGTACGGCCAGGCGATGGACAAGGTGAATGGCGTTTTGTCCGGCAAGCCGAAAGATGCGCCAGCGCGCTTTTTGAAGGGGCTGATTCTCACCGAACAAGGCAGGGCAGTCGATGCCATCAAGACATTTCAGGCGCTGACCGAGGATTATCCGGAGCTGCCCGAGCCATACAACAACCTGGCCGTGTTGTATGACAGCCAGGGTCAGTACGACAAAGCCAAGCAGGCGCTGGAAAAGGCGATACGCACCCACCCGAGCTATAGCACCGCACACGAGAATCTGGGTGACATTTACGCAAAAATGGCCAGCCAGGCCTATGACCGTGCGCTGCAACTGGATCACAGCAACACCACCACAAAAACCAAGCTGGCCATGATCCAGGATTTGTTCTCGGCGAGCGCGCGCGCAAAATTCCCGGCATCGGGCAAAGCCGCCGCCGACATTGTTGGCGCGGGCAAACCGCAGGCTGCCTCCGTGCCGCCTGCTCCATTGCCTCCTTCGGATGCGATTCCCGCATCGGTTGCCGCCGCCCATGCGCGGACATCCGCCGCCCAGGCCGCCGCCAAGGCGAATGCACCGGGTAAACCTGCAGCATCTGCCTCAGCCGATAACAGCGCGGAAGTATTGAAAGCCGTCAATGCATGGGCTGCCGCATGGTCAGCACGGGATGTGAAAAAATATTTGTCCTTCTATGCGGCTGATTTCAAAACGCCGGGCGGTGAAAAACGTGCCGACTGGGAGGCGGCGCGCAATGAGCGTATCAGCAATGCGCAATCCATCCAGGTGGGCATCAGCAACGCGACCGTGAATTTCAGCGACAGCAATCATGCTGCCGTGAAGTTCCGTCAATCCTATCAGGCCAAGCACCTGAAAACTTCCGGCAATAAAACCTTGTTGATGGTGAAGTCCGGCGGTAACTGGTTGATCCTCGAAGAGCGCGCCAAATAATCATGCCATACAGAATACTGATTTCTTCACTGTTGTGTGCCCTGTTGGCGGGCGTGGCGGGTGCCGCGCCGGATTCGCAGAACACCGAGGCGCAGTTGGCAAAAAGCCTGCAAGCCATCAAGAACAACCGCCTCGACATCGCGCTCAACGAAGTGGATAGCCTGTTGCGCGTCAATCCGAATTTCAAGCTGGCCTATCTGGTCAAAGGCGATTTGCTAATGGCGCGTGCCGGTGCGATCAATAATTTCGGCAGTGCGGCAAATGCGCCGCGCGACATGATCGAAGATTTGCGCGACGAAGCGCGGGTGCGCCTGCAACGCGCCCAGGCACGCCTGTCGAGCAAGCATCCCCCGCGTTACATCTGGAAACTCGACGAGCAACAGAAATATGCCATCGTCGTGGACACCAGCCGTTCCACGCTGTATGTCTACGAGAATGTCAAAGGCGAACCGCGTTACGTGGCCGACTACTACATTACTATCGGCAAGCTCGGCACCGAAAAATTTGCCGAGGGCGACAAGCGCACGCCTATCGGCGTGTATTTCGTGAAGGCCAATTTGCCGAAAAGCAAGCTTGCCGATATGTACGGCAGCGGGGCCTACCCGCTCAGCTACCCGAACGAATGGGATCGGAAAAACGGGCGCACCGGGCAAGGCATCTGGCTGCATGGAACGCCCAGCGGCACATACAGCCGCCCGCCCCGCGCCAGCGACGGCTGCGTCGTGCTGGCCAATGACGATCTGGATAAACTCGCACCTTACCTGCAAGTGGGCGTTACCCCGGTCATCATTACCAACCAGCTGGATTGGGCCAACGAACAGGACAGGGCCGAGCGCAACGCGTTGTTGCAGGAAGTCGAGCAATGGCGCAAGGATTGGTCCAGCCTGAATACGGATACTTACCTCAAGCACTACTCGCGCGATTTTTCGAGCGACAATGTGAATTTCGCGGCATGGGCGAAACAGAAACAACTGGTAAACAGCGCAAAGTCGTGGATCAAGGTCAACATCTCGAATGTCAGCGTATTCACTTACCCGAAGCAACCCAACATGGCTGTGGTCAACTTCGAGCAGGATTACACCAGCAGCAACCTTTCCAACCGCATGAAGAAGCGCCAGTACTGGATCAAGCACAACAACCGCTGGCAGATCGTTTACGAAGGAGCCGCATGACATGAAGCGCCTGTTCACCGCCTTTTTCGCAGTACTGCTGTGCTGCGTGATGCAAACTTCCCATTCTTTAACTCAAGGCAAGAAAACCATGGTCAAACTGCACACCAATCTCGGCACCATCACATTGCAACTGGATGCCGAAAAAGCCCCGAACACCGTCAAGAATTTTCTCGAGTACGTGAACAGCGGCTTCTACGAGAACACCGTTTTTCATCGCGTGATCCCCAATTTCATGATCCAGGGCGGCGGTTTTGAGCCGGGCATGAAGCAAAAGAAAACCGGCGCGCCGATCAAGAACGAAGCGGCAAACGGCCTGACCAACGAGACATACACCATCGCCATGGCGCGCACTTCCGACCCGCATTCCGCCACCGCGCAATTCTTCATCAATACGAAAAGCAACTTTTTCCTGAATCACCCTGGGCAGGACGGCTGGGGCTACTGCGTATTCGGCAAAGTGGTGGATGGCATGGATGTAGTGGACAAGATAGGCAATGTCAAAACCGGTTTCAACGCCGGACACCATGATGTCCCCGAGCAGGATGTCGTCATCACCAAGGCGGAAGTGGTGAAGTAAATCAGGGATCGGATAACAGGGATCAGTTTTTGTGTAATTCCCGATCGCTTGCGGAGTAGTGTTTTTCGTAGGGTGGATTAAGCGCGCAGCGCGAATCCACCGGAACAGGCGGTGGATACACGCCTCCGGCGTTTTATCCACCCTACCCATGCCCCGTTGCTTGCGGCGGAGTCATTTATTCCTGACACCTGATATTCCTGACACCTGATTTCTGTCATGCCACATACCCTTTTTATCTCCGACCTGCATCTCGGCGCCGAACAGCCGCACAGCATGGCGGCGTTCCGGCGCTTCATCGCCGGAATCGCGCCGCAAGCTTGTTCTGAGCACGCACAAAGGGCAGAAGCGCTTTACATCCTCGGCGACCTATTCGACTACTGGGCAGGTGACGATGACCTCGACGATGCCTTTCACGCCGAGGTGATCTCCGCGCTGCGCAGCCTCGCGCAGCATGGCACCCGCGTTTACCTGATGCACGGCAACCGTGACCTGCTGATGGGCGAGGCGCTGGCAACCGCCTGCCAGGCCACGCTGCTGAACGATCCGGCGCTGGTTGATTTATACGGTACGCCGACGCTACTCAGTCACGGCGACACGCTGTGTACACATGATGCGGAATATCAGCGCTACCGCGCCCAGGTGCATGACGCAGGTTTCCAGCGGGAATTCCTCGCCAAACCATTGGCGGAACGCAAGGCCTATATCGCCCAATTGCGTTCGCGCAGCATGGCCGAAAAACGGGAGAAGGACAGCGCGATCATGGACGTAAGCGATGAAGCGGTTGCCGCGCTTCTGCGCGAACATGGCTACCCGCGCCTGATCCACGGCCACACCCACCGGCCAAACCATCACGAGCATATTATCGATGGGCGCAGTTGCGAACGCTGGGTGCTGGGCGACTGGAACGACAAGGCAAATGCGTTACGTTGCGACAGCAACGGCATAAGGTGGGAAACTATTTCGGGCTGATTGCGCAGATTCTAGTATGTTGCATCGACCGGTTGAAACCGCAACACGAAGCAGTCATTCGTTATTCCGGAAACCGGAATGACAAACCACGCATTACGAAAGATGCTTCTCTATGAAAGCACGCGCACCCATAACCATAGCTATAACTTCTGTTTGCGTAATCTCTCCAAATTTACCGTGATCCGCCTTGTTTCTAGTGTCCCCCCAAGCCGTAATATGCTTGCTCTCGGATTGCGAAATAATCTCGAGATTTTTCGACGGTTGGTATAGAACACCCTGAAGCTTGGCTATTGATGATTTTTCTGTGTCGTAGATCACGCTGTTAGCGTTACACAAACGACGTAGGGAGTCTTCGATTGCCGCACCAGCAAGGAATGCTGCAATAGCAAGATGAGTTTGCTTCTGATCCTGATTCTTAGCCAACTCTGCAGCCTGTGCTTGAGCTTGGGCTACATTTAGAATGTCGCCCTCAATTTCGCCGGCAATAGTGAGTCGAGGGCTCTTTAGCGCGCCTTCGTTATACAGCATTATTAACGCACGACATACTCCTCCGATTCTTGCCGGCAAGCCGCTTGAGAGCGCATCTCCAATTGAGACCATAATGGGATGGCTGCCACCTACTGTGTCATGAATAACGGACTGAGCAAGGCTTGCGGCCTCAATGTAGTGCTCACTACGGGATTCTCCATTAACAATTTGGCGAATCTTGTCGACACGAACTTTTATGGTGGCTTCTTCGGTAGTCATTTTTAGTTTTTTAAGAGCCCATGTTTGAGCATTGTAATCGATTGTCGAACGACTGCTATTGGCAGCGGCCAATCAAACAGAAAGCGTAGCCCGGATGCAATGCAATGGAATCCGGGATTATCATCTGCACCCTAGCGGGCGCTCCCGGATTACGCTGCGCTTCATCCAGGCTACTGGCCGTGGCCCGGCGGAAAGTGCAGCGCTGGAACACGATGGATGCTATCCGGTGTGGGCACAAGGTTTGCCAACTCTTGCCTTATGAAACGTGTTGGCTCAAGCAGCCAATGCAAAAGCCTGAGTTTTTTTCTCGACGGACTGAATCAAGTCCTGAATCGCATCGACTTGCGTGGCCTCGAAATAAGGTTCGCCGCACTGTGAGCACACCCACGCCGGAACTTTGTCCAAAGTCAGGTGGCAGCCTTTTCGGTCAACATGAAATGGCGTTGTTCCCTTCTTCATTTCTCCTTGGCAATGTAGGCATTTCATGATTTTCTCCTCGTTTTAAAACCGTCGGCCCATTCCCGTTCATCTGGAATATAGGCCGTGATTATGGCCAAATAATCCTCTTTGTGAGCGCAGACAATATGAATCGGGCGACTGGATTCGCCCCAGCCCAACATAAGGCAGCTATGGCCTCTGGCATCTTCCGGATAGTCTTCGATGATCTCGCCGCACTCAATAACCTGTCGGATTTCTCTTGTGCTGATCATGCGTTCAGGCCTGTTCATTTGCCTGAGTGCATGAGGTAGAAAGAGGCACCTCATTTTCGAAGCTTCACGAATCCGCAGAAGAATTTTGCTCCTATCGCCCATTGCGGCAGGTTACACTTGGACAGGCATCATTTCAATCTGTATTTCAGCTTGGGAAAGCAAGCTCGGATGCTGTGCTTACCTTGCAGCAGGCGCGCACAACCTATCGCACGGCACCCCGTCACCGTTGCCGTCCAGCGTCTTGATCCCGCACCGCGTCAGGTAATGCCTCGCCTCCTCGCATGAGGCCATTTCCGAGCAGAATTTTTTGCGTCCGCATGTGGCGGTCGCCGGATTGGCTGGTGCGGCGCTTTGCAAATTGGCCGCACGGGGTTGCTCTCCAGCACTGCCCGGATGCAATTTGCGCCACTCCCACGGCGGCATCGGATCGCTCAAAGCCCACAAACCGCGCGGAGCCTGTTTGGCCTCTTCCTGCAACGCGACCAATGCCTTGTTGCCGTGGAAGTGCGAATATTCCCATGCCATGCCACGGCGGATCTGCTCGGCATTGATATCCAGGCTGTCCAGGCCGAGGTGCGCGACCATGCGCCCGTATTGATCCACGGCCTGGCTGGATACTTTCACCTGTTTGCCCAGCACCAGGTCGGAAAGCGAACGCCTGGATGTTTCGCCGAAAGGCTGCACCTTTTCCGGTGCGTCGATTTCGGCCAGCCGGATTTTTACCAAGCCGTTTTTCCGTTGCACCATCACCGTGTCGCCGTCCAGCACCACGACTACCTTGGCGGTGAATTCCGCGCCTTGTGCCACGCTGCCTGCGACAAGCAGCGCTACACAGACCAGTGAGCGGAAGAGGCTCACGGGAGAAAGTTTTTTACGATTGCGAGGCAAAGCAGCGCATAACCGGCTGCCAGCAGATCATCAAACATTACGCCCAGCCCGCCGTGCCAGTTGCTATCGAAATGGCGGATCGGCGGCGGTTTGGCGATATCGAAGAAACGGAACAGCACGAAGGCGAGCAGTGACCAATCCAGCCCTGGCGGCGTAAAGAACAGCACCAGCATGAAGGCGACAATCTCGTCCCATACGATGCCGCCGTAATCGGCCACACCCAATACTTTGCCGGTAACACCGCACGCCCACACGCCGATGGCGAATGCGCCAGCCAGCATGAGCAGGAATGCCGCATCCGTGAGGCGCGGCGCGAGATACCAGTAGATCGGAAAGGCGGCCAGCGTGCCGAACGTGCCGGGCGCCTTGCGCGCTAGGCCGCTGCCGAAGCCGAACGACAGCAGATGCGCCGGGTGGCTCAGCACAAACTGCAAACCGGGTTTGACGAGCAATTCACCGGAAGTGGTCATAACCGCAAGCCTCGATGTTGAGTGGATGACCCGACGCATCGTGCACGATACAGCCGCTCCCCGCAACAACTTTCCCGATACAGGCCAGCGGCAAGTTAATCCTTGCTGCGATGCTTAACAGCTCCGCATGGCGCGTGGCCGGTGCGGTAAAACACAATTCGTAATCGTCGCCGCTGCACAGGATGCATTGTTGAAGCAACTCAACCCCTCCCGGCCTCCCCTTGTCAGGGGAGGAGTTGGGCTTCCCCCCTGACAAGGGGGGATTGAGGGGGGTTAGGTGTTCACGCAACACAGCAGAAACAGGTAACGCATCGAACCCGATCTCAGCCCCCACCTGTGAGGCTTCGAGAATATGCCCGAGGTCGGCGAGCAGGCCGTCTGAAATATCGATCGCGCTGGTGGCGATGCCGCGCAACGCCAACCCCAGCGCCACGCGCGGCTGCGGCTGATGCAATGCGGCTGCGCAAGCGGCGAATTCCACCGGATCCAATTCGATACGCCCTTGCAGATGTGCGAGCGCCAGCGCCGCATCGCCCAGACAACCCGACACCCAGATTTCATCGCCAACCTGTGCGCCGCTGCGGCGTAATGCCTGTTGCGCGGGTACTTCGCCGAAGATGGTCACGCACAGGTTGAGCGGCCCGCGCGTGGTGTCGCCGCCGACCAGTTCAACGCCATGCTGTTGCGCGAGAGAGAAAAATCCCGCGCTGAATTGCGCCAGCCACGCTTCGTCCGCTTCTGGCAACGCGATGGCCAATGTCGCCCAGCGCGGTGCGGCGCCCATCGCCGCCATGTCGGACAGATTCACCGCCAAGGTCTTGTGCCCCAGCAAAAATGGGTCGGTATCGGGGAGGAAGTGCGTGCCGCACACCAGCATATCTGTGGATACCGCCAGCACATTGCCCGCGCTCGCTTGCAGCAGCGCGGCATCGTCGCCCACGCCAAGCAACGCGCCGGGTGTGGCGCGAGTAAAGTAACGGCGGATTAAATCGAATTCGGACATAGTTTGTAGGGCGGGTTCCACCCGCCGCATATTGCTGTCGGGCGGAGCCCGACCTACGAATTATCTAGCGACTAACGTCTAACGACTAAGGTTTATTTCGCCGTTACTTCGACCGCCCGCACTTGCGCCGCCAGCTTGTCGAGCACGCCGTTGACATATTTGTGGCCGTCGGTGCCGCCAAAGGTTTTGGCCAGTTCGACCGCTTCGTTGATGACGACTTTGTAGGGCACTTCGAGGTGCTGGGACAATTCAAACGCGCCCAGCATCAGCACGGAAAACTCCACCGGGCTGAGCTCGGCAAGCGGCCGATCGAGGTGCGGGGCGATCAGCGCTTCGAGGTCGGCATGGAGGCTCAACGTGCCGCGCAGCAATTTTGAAAATAATTCCTTGTCGTAGCGGCCAAGGTTTTTTTCGGCGTGAATCTGTTTTTCAATTTGCGCATCGTCGCCTGCCGTGACGCGCCATTGGTAGACTCCCTGCAACGCGAGCTCGCGCGCACGGTGTCGCGGACTTTTATTCGGGGCTTTTTTAACTTCCTGTTCGGTGGCCAGGTTGCTCATGCCCAAATTTTTCATGCCAGGTCGCGCAACAGGTTAGCCATCTCGATCGCCACCAGCGCCGCTTCACCGCCCTTGGCGTGCATGCGCGCGATGGCTTGCTCGTCGGTATCGGTGGTGAGGATCGCGTTGGCGACCGGCACGCCGCAGGACAATTGGACTTCGTTTATGCAGCGCGCCGACTCGTTCGACACGACTTCGAAATGGTAAGTGTCGCCGCGTATCACCGCGCCCAGCGCGATCAGCGCGTCGAATTTTTCGCTCTCGGCCATATACAGCAGCGCCAGCGGGACTTCGAGCGCGCCCGGCACGGTCGCGAGCGTGATGTCGTCCTCAGCCACGCCTTGCTGTATCAGTTTTGCGCGGCATTCGCCGAGCAGGCCTTCACCCACTTCAGGGTTAAAACGGCTTTGCACGATGCCGATGCGTAGCCCGGAACCATTCAGATTTTCTTCGATTTCTTTCATTTCTTTTCCTTAGCCTGACATTGACAATAACCCACCACTTCTAATCCGAAACCGACCATGCTGGGCAGTTTGCGCGGCGTGCCCAGCAGGCACATCTTGCCCACGCCGAGATCGCGCAGTATTTGCGCACCGATGCCGTAGCTGCGCGGATCCCAGCGCAATATCGGGTGCGCTTCTTGCGTGGCGGCGGCGCGTGTCAGCAAATCCTGCGAAGTTTCTCCGTGATGCATCAGCACCAGCACGCCGCGTGGCGACTGGCTGATTTTGGTCAGCGCGTCATGCACGCTGGTGGAGTGCGAATAATCGACTTGCTCCAGAAAATCCATCACCGACAGCGGCTCATGCACTCGCACCATGGTCTCCGCATCCCGCTGAATATCGCCCTTGCACAACGCCAGATGGGCGCGCTGGGTTGTCTTGTCCACATAGGTAACCAGATCGAGCACGCCGTAAGCCGTCTGCACGCTACGCTGCGCCACGCGTTCGACCAGTTTTTCGTTCTGGCTGCGGTACTCGATCAGGCTGGCGATGGTGCCGATCTTGAGCTTGTGCTGCTTCGCAAATTCGATCAGGTCCGGCAGTCGCGCCATCTCGCCGTCATCCTTGAGAATTTCGCAGATGACCGTGGCGGGCGTCAAACCGGCCAGTTGCGCCAGATCGCAGCCCGCCTCGGTATGTCCGGCGCGCACCAGAACCCCGCCGTTCTGCGCCATCAGAGGGAAAATGTGGCCGGGCTGCACGATGTCGGCAGGCACGGCATTTTTATTCGCCGCCGCCTGTATGGTGCGCGCGCGGTCTGCCGCCGAAATGCCGGTGGTCACGCCCGATGCCGCCTCGATAGACAGGGTGAAATTGGTGCCCAGCGGCGAACCATTCTCGCGCACCATCAGCGGCAGGTTGAGCTGCTTGCAATGCGTTTCGGTCAGCGTCAGGCAGATCAGCCCGCGCCCGTGCTTGGCCATGAAATTGATTTTTTCCGGCGTGACAAACTCGGCGGCAAACACCAGATCGCCCTCGTTTTCGCGGTCTTCCTCATCCACCAGCACGACCATCCGCCCGGCGCGGATTTCGGCGATGATGTCGTGTATCGGTGCTATATCGGTCATATTTATCTCTTTGGGTTGAATTCCCCGCCGTTTGCGGCGTAGCGTTTTTTGTAGGGTGGATTAGGCGCGTAGCGCGAATCCACCGAAACAGGCGGTGGATACACGCCTTCGGCGTTTTATCCACCCTACCCGTTACCCCGCTACTTGCTGCGGGGTTGTTCACTCCATCTCATTCAGCCTGCATCATGCGCTCCACATAGCGCGCGATCAAATCGATTTCCAGATTTACCTTCACGCCTGCGCGCAGCTCTTTCAGCGTAGTCGCCAACAGGGTGTGCGGGATCAGGTTGACGTTGAACACCGCGCCATTTACTTGGTTCACGGTGAGGCTCACCCCGTTGATCGTGATCGAGCCTTTTACCGCGATATATTTTGCCAGTGCCTGCGGCGCGCGCAAGGTGAGTGTCCAGCTTTCCTCAAGGTCGATAAACGAAATCACTTCACCCACGCCATCCACATGGCCGCTGACCAGATGCCCCCCCAGCCGGTCTGCCAGCCGCAACGCCTTTTCCAGGTTGACATGTGCGCCTTGCGCTCCGAGCCCGACGGTGCAACTCAACGTCTCGCGCGAAACGTCCACGGTGAAAGCGTTGCCGTCTTTTTTTATCACGGTAAGGCACACGCCGTTCACCGCGATGCTGTCACCGAGCTGTATATCTTCCATACCGAGTGCCTTGGTTGAAACCGAAAGGCGCAGTCCGCCATTACGGTCTTCCGCCCTCGCGATGGTGCCTACATCCGCGATGATACCGCTGAACATGCTTATCCTTTCTTCACACGTGCCACGATGCGCAAATCCTTGCCGACGTGGCGCACGTCTTTCCATTCCAGTTCGATGCGCTGATCCAGGCTGGTCAATTCGCCCAGTTGCGTCATGCCACGCGCCATGTCGCCGAGCAACTGCGGCGCGATATATAGCACCAGTTCATCCGCTAGCCCGGCCTTTAACAGGGCACCATTCAACTTGCTGCCCGCTTCCACCAGAACTTCGTTGCAGCCTCGCGCGGCGAGGTCGCGCAACACGGCGGCGGCATCCACTTGCCCGTTCGCATCCGGAAGTACCGTTACGACCGCTCCGGCTTGCTCCAGTGCTGCGATCTTCTGCGCATCTTGTGTTGCGGTGTAAACCACTGCACCACGCTGCTGCAGCAACCGCGCGTTCGGCGGTAGGCGCAACGCATTGTCCACCACCGCGCGTAGCGGCTGACGCGATGTCTCAATGCCGCGCACGTTGAGTTGCGGATCGTCCGCCAGCACGGTGCCGATACCCGTCAATACGGCACAGGAACGCGCGCGCCAGTGCTGCACATCCTGTCTTGCCGCATCGCCGGTGATCCATTTGCTCTCGCCGTTCACCAGTGCGGTGCGCCCATCCAGGCTCATCGCGATCTTGCTTCTTACCCACGGCGTACCGCGTGCCATGCGCGCAAAGAATCCGATATTCAATTCGCGCACCGCCGCTTCCATCAGGCCACATTCTACTTCGATGCCTGCCGCGCGCAGTTTGGCGATGCCTTGCCCGGCTACCTGCGGATTGGGGTCTTGCACCGCCATCACTACGCGCGCAACTCCGGCCCGGATCAGCGCGTCCGCGCAGGGCGGGGTGCGGCCATGATGGCTGCATGGCTCCAGCGTCACATAGGCGGTTGCGCCGCGTGCCGCATCACCGGCTGTTTGCAGTGCATGGGCTTCCGCATGGGGTTCACCGGCGCGCTCATGCCAGCCTTCGCCGACAACATCACCATCCCTGACCAATACGCAGCCGACGCGCGGGTTGGGGCTGGTGGTATATAGCCCGCGCTCAGCCAGTTGCAGCGCTTGCGCCATCCATAGGCTGTCTTGTGCGGAAAGCATGCCGAAGACTCGCGACTGCCGCAAGCCGTAAAGTTACGCGCCGTAAACCGGGAACTGCGTGGTCAGTTTTTTCACTTCGCCTGACACGCGGGCAGTTACCGCTTCGTCGTTAGGCGCTTCCAGTACATCGGCAATCAGGTGCGCGAGCTTTTCCGCCTCCAGCTCCTTGAAGCCGCGCGTGGTGATCGCCGGGCTGCCGATGCGGATGCCGCTGGTCACGAAAGGTTTCTGCGGGTCGTTGGGGATGGCGTTCTTGTTCACCGTGATATGCGCGCGCCCCAGCGCGGCTTCGGCATCCTTGCCGGTGATATTTTTGGGTTGCAAGTCCACCAGGAACAAATGGCAATCGGTGCGCCCGGACACGATGCGCAGGCCGCGCTCGTGCAACACCATCGCCATCACGCGCGCGTTGTCCACCACCTGCTTCTGGTAAGCCTTGAATTCCTTGCTCGCCGCCTCCTTGAACGCGATCGCCTTGGCGGCGATCACATGCATCAGCGGGCCACCCTGAATGCCGGGGAAAATCGCCGAATTCAGCACCTTCTCGAATTCCGCCTTGGCGAGGATAACGCCGCCGCGCGGGCCGCGCAGGGTCTTGTGGGTAGTGGTGGTGACGAAATCCGCGATGCCGACCGGGCTGGGGTACACGCCCGCCGCGATCAGTCCGGCGTAATGCGCCATGTCCACGAACAGATATGCGCCCACACTATCCGCAATAGCCCGGAAGCGCTTCCAGTCGATCACCAGCGCGTAGGCCGATGCGCCCGCGACGATCATCTTGGGTTTGTGCGCCGTCGCCAATGCCTGCACCTGTTCGTAATCGATTTCTTCGTTTGCATCCAAGCCGTACTGGATCGCGTTGTACAGCTTGCCGCTGGCGTTGACCGACGCGCCGTGCGTGAGATGCCCGCCATGCGCCAGCGACAGGCCGAGGATGGTGTCGCCGGGCTTCAACACCGACATGTACACCCCCTGGTTCGCCTGCGAGCCGGAATTTGGCTGCACGTTGGCGTATTCCGCGCCGAACAGCGCCTTCACGCGGTCGATGGCCAGTTGCTCGGCCACATCCACATATTCGCAGCCGCCATAATAGCGCTTGCCCGGATAGCCCTCGGCGTATTTGTTGGTCATCTGGCAACCCTGCGCTTCCATTACCGCAGGGCTGGTGTAGTTTTCCGAGGCGATCAGTTCGATATGGTCTTCCTGACGGCGGTTTTCGTTCTGGATCGCGGCCCACAGTTCAGGGTCGACAGTGGCGATGGTATTTTTTCTGGAGAACATGGCGTTTATTCCTGAAATATTGAAAACGGGAAAGTTGCGAATTCTACCATGTCGGGCGAAAAGACCGCAGTGTCCGCAAGCGGCTATCAAGTTAGCGCGCCGCGATGTAATTGCCGTTGATTTAAGTATTGCGCGCTGGCCTGATTGTCTGCTAGATTTTGCTCCGCTGTCTCAACAGCACACCACTAAACCAGACAAACTCGGGGAGAAAACATGTTCAAGAAGCAAATTGCGGCCTTGTTGGCCGCTGTCGCATTCGCTATGCCACTGGCTGCCCATGCCAGCGGCGATCACGCTCACGGCGATGCCGCCGTTGCGCAGGCCTTCATCAAGGAAGTTCAGGCTGACCAGTCCGCCTATGCCGCTGCCAAGGGGGCGGCATTTTTCCAGGAATTGGCCAAGGGGCAAAAACCGCGCGCCACTGTCGTGACCTGTTCGGACTCGCGCGTGCATACCAACATGCTCGACAAGACCCCTGAGGGCGACCTGTTCATGGTGCGCAACATCGGCAACCAGCTGGCTACCGCCAAGGGTTCCGTGCAATACGGCGTGAACCATCTCGCTTCTTCGCTGCTGATCTTCATCGGCCATTCTTCCTGCGGCGCGATCAAGGCGGCTGGCGGCGACTATTCGACGCTGGAAGATCCGATCAAGAAGGAACTGGATACCATCAACATCAAGAAGGGCAGCGCCAACATCGACGGCGTGAAGACCAATGTCAACAACCAGGTTGCCGACGCACTCAAGGAATGGGGCGTGCAGGTAAAGGCCGGTCATTTGCTGGTGGTCGGCGCGGTGTATGACTTCTCCGACGACATGAAGCAGGGCGCGGGCAAGCTCAACATCATCAATATCAACGGCGAGACCGACCCCGCCAAGCTGCGTAACATGCCCGCTCCGGCGGCAAAATCGGTGCATTCGCATTAATATTCTGAACGCTTCAAAACTAAAGCCGGCATCAGCCGGCTTTGTTATTTTAGGGAGCGTCTTGCGGGATGGCCTATATGAATGGCCATGCGCATCAAATATAATCGCGCCACTTTTTCAATTTATGTGCCTCACTTGGCGCAGCAAACAACATGATCCTGATAACCGGAAGCGCGGGTTTTATCGGCGCAAACTTTGTTCTGGACTGGCTTTCACAATGTGATGAGGCTGTTGTTGGCCTGGATAAGCTGACCTATGCGGGCAACCTGGAAAACCTTACCTCTCTCAAGGGCGATCCACGCCATATCTTTGTGCGCGGCGATATCGGCGATACTGAATTGGTGGGGCAATTGCTTGAGCAGCACCGTCCGCGCGCCGTCATCAACTTCGCGGCGGAAAGCCATGTGGACCGCTCCATCCACGGCCCGGAAGATTTCATCCAGACCAACATCGTCGGCACATTTCATTTGCTGGAAGCAGTGCGCGCCTATTGGTCAGGTTTGGCGGAAGAAGAAAAGACCGGATTCCGCTTTTTGCATGTTTCCACCGATGAAGTATATGGCTCGCTCGCCAAAGGCGACCCGGCCTTCAGCGAAACGCACCGCTACGAACCGAACAGCCCGTATTCCGCCAGCAAGGCCGCCAGCGACCATCTGGTGCGCGCCTACCACCACACCTATGGCCTGCCGGTGCTCACTACCAACTGCTCGAACAACTACGGCCCCTATCATTTTCCCGAAAAACTCATCCCGCTGATGATCGTGAACGCCCTCGCGGGTAAGCCGCTGCCGGTCTACGGCGACGGGCAGCAAATCCGCGACTGGCTATACGTTAGGGATCACTGCGCAGCGATTCGCTGTGTGCTGGCAAAAGGCAGGCCGGGGGAGGTTTATAACGTGGGCGGCTGGAACGAAAAGGCCAATCTCGACATCGTGCATACCATCTGCGCGTTGCTCGACGAATTGCGCACGCGCAAGGATGGCAAGCCATACCGCGAACAGATCGCTTTTGTTACCGATCGCCCCGGACATGACCGCCGCTATGCGATCGACGCTCGCAAGATCGAACGCGAACTGGGCTGGAAACCCGCCGAGACTTTCGAGACCGGCATCCGCAAGACCGTGCAGTGGTATCTGGACAATCAGGAGTGGGTGCGCAACGTGCAGTCCGGCAGCTATCGCCAGTGGATCGAGAAAAATTACGCGGAGCGCGATTGATGAAAATTCTCCTGTTCGGCATGAACGGCCAAGTCGGATGGGAGCTGCAACGCAGCCTTGCGCCATTGGGCGAACTGGTTGTGCTGGATACCGACAGCAGCGAGCTATGTGGTGATTTCACCGATCCGGATGGCCTTATCCGGACGGTTCGCGCCGTAGCGCCGGATGTGATCGTCAATGCCGCTGCTTATACGGCGGTGGACAAAGCCGAGAGCGAGCCGGAATTGGCGCGTACTATCAACGCACTGGCGCCCGGCGTGTTGGCGCAGGAAGCCAAACGTGGCAACGCATGGCTGATCCATTACTCCACCGACTATGTGTTCGATGGCAGCGGTGACAAGCCCTGGCTGGAGACAGACGCCACTGCTCCACTCAGCGTCTATGGCGCAACCAAGCTGGAAGGTGAGCAGCTCATCCGGCAAGCGGGTTGCCGTCACCTGATTTTTCGCACCAGTTGGGTGTATGGCGCGCGCGGCGGAAACTTCGCCAGAACCATGCTGCGGCTGGCTCGGGAGCGAGACAGTCTCACCGTTGTCAATGACCAGATCGGCGCACCAACCGGTGCGGATTTACTCGCCGACGTGACTGCTCACGCCATCCGCGCAACGCTACAACGACCGGAATTATCAGGGCTGTATCACATGGTTGCAGCAGGCGAGACCTCTTGGCATGGCTATGCCAGCTTCGTTCTCGATTTCGCGAAGCGCGCGGGTGTGCAGCTTAAGGTTGCACCTGATTCCATCAATACAGTGCCCACCAGGGATTTTCCTTTGCCTGCACAACGCCCCCTTAATTCGCGCCTGGATACTGCAAAACTGCAAAGCAGCTTTGGCTTGACCCTGCCCGTATGGCAAAATGGCGTGGCGCGCATGCTCACGGAAATTCTGGATAAACAATCATGACCCGACGCAAAGGTATTATTCTGGCCGGCGGCTCCGGCACCCGCCTGCACCCTGTCACGCTGGCGGTGTCGAAACAGCTTCTGCCGATCTACGACAAGCCGATGATCTATTACCCCCTGTCCACGCTGATGCTGGCGGGGATACGCGACATCCTGATCATTTCGACGCCGCAGGATACGCCGCGCTTCGAGCAATTGCTGGGCGACGGCAGCGCGTGGGGACTGAACCTGCAATATGCCGTGCAACCTTCGCCGGACGGCTTGGCGCAGGCATTCATCATCGGACGGAAATTTATCGGCAACCACCCCTCCGCGCTGGTGCTGGGAGATAACATTTTCTACGGGCATTCTTTTCATCGGCAATTGCAAAGTGCCACGGGCCGCGATCAGGGCGCGTCGATTTTTGCCTACCATGTGCGCGACCCGGAGCGTTACGGGGTGGTGGAATTTGATGGTGGCGGGCGCGCCATTTCTCTGGAAGAAAAACCGGCAAAGCCAAAGTCAAACTATGCCGTTACCGGTCTTTATTTTTACGACAATGCAGTAGTGGATATTGCCGCCAATCTCAAACCCTCCGCGCGCGGCGAACTCGAAATCACCGATGTCAACCGCATCTACCTTGGGCTAGGGCAATTATCCGTCGAGATGATGGGGCGCGGCTATGCGTGGCTGGATACCGGCACGCATGAATCGCTGCTCGAGGCCAGCCAGTTCATCCAGACTATCGAGCACCGCCAGGGGCTGAAAATCGCGTGTCCGGAGGAGATAGCCTACCGCGAGGGGTTCATCGATGCCGCGCAACTGGAAAAACTTGCCGCACCGTTGCTGAAGAGCGGCTATGGCGGCTACCTGATGCAGGTACTGGCCGAAAAAACACCAAGCGGTTACCTGATCACCCCCTCAACCCAGCCATGATGGGTTAATTTCCCTTTGCTTGCATGGCTTGATTCTGTGGCAACGCATGAATGGAATCCAGCGCATCCTGTATTTGGGCACACCATTCTTCTTGCGAGTCAAGTTTGGCGACACGTTCTACACATTCCATCACCATTTGTATCAGACGGTCGTCTTTTCCGTTTTGCCGCATCGACAGGATGGCCATGTTGGTCAGGTTTGTCATGATCCGCTTGTTGTTCGGAAGCATGGTGCGCGCATCGTCGAGCAGCTGGATGGCTTCGTCCAGCTTGCCCTCCTTGGCCAGCAACACCCCGCGATTGTTGATCTCGATCACCTCCTGCTTCGACTTGCTGACGAGCGCCTGTCCCGCATCCTGGAAGCCGGCCTGGTCGTATAGCTCACCGACCTTCGCCAGCAGTTCGGTGTTCTCGTGATTATTTTTGACAAGGGATCCTGTCAGATTTTCTGCAGCTTCCTTGTTGCCCGTTGCCAGGAGCAACTGGGCGGCTTCAAGTATGATGCCGACACTGCTTTTATTTTCGTCCAGCCGGATAAGCTCAGCCACCTCTTTTGAAACCTTGGCCGCACTCATATTGTCGCCCGCTTCGCGGTAAACCAGCCCCTCCACCACCTTGGCGTGCAGCGCGGTTTCGGGGTTATCAAATTCCTTGTGGACATTCTTCAGGATTTGCAGCGCTTCTGCGGAGTTGTTTTTCTTTGAGCATACTTTCGCCAGGCCGAAGTAGGGATCAGATGATTTATGAACGGAGAATTCGCCCAGCCTGATAGTTTTCCGGAAGGCCTTTTCGGCAGTCTCCATGTCGCCCCGCTTGTGCGCGAGTTCCCCCAAGGTCTTCTGGCGGAGAACCGAATGCGGCGACAATTCCGTGGAGCGCACAAACACGCGTTGCGCTTCTTCGAGCTCTCCGGACACCTCGTGGCACTTGGCGAGCCAATCATGCGCTTCCAGATAGGCGGGGTTCTGGTTGATGACTTCGCGGAACAACTGCCGCGCCCTGTCCATCTCGTTTTTATAATAGGCCACCTTGCCGAGCCCGGTCTTGGCCCACGGGATGTCGCGCTTGGCCAGTATCTGCTCGAACACCTGTTTGGCCTGGTCATATTGCCCCATGGCCAGCAATGTGTTTGTCTTGATACGCTGCAACTCCGTGGCGCTGTTTTTGTTCGACGCCATCATCTCGTCGCAAAGCGCGATGACACGGGGGTGGTTCTTCGCGCGCATCGCCTTTTCGATATCGACGAGTACCGTTTTTCTGGAAATGATCTTTTCCAGCCGCCCCCTCATCGTGGCCTCGTTGACCGGCTTGATGATGTAGTCGTCGGGCATGTACTCGGCGGCGCCAAAAATCATATCCGCAGTCTTTTCGGCGGTAACAATGATCCATGCCGTTGATAACCCGATGAGATCGCGATACCTCGCTTCTTCAAGTATGTGATGTCCGTTTTTTCCAGGGCCAAGGTTGGAGTCGCACAGCACGACGTCGTATTTGTTCTTTTCAAGGGAGGCGACGGCTTCATTTCCATTGGCTGCCGTGCCGATGTTTTTGACGCCGAATGTCCTGAGCATTTCACGCATCAGCGAGCGCATGCCCTGAAAATCGTCAATGATCAAAAAATTCTTATCGACAAACAGTGCATTGGGATCTGTCAGCATTAAACTTCCTTTTACAACTTATGGAAGGCGCAAAATGAAGCAACCGCCGCCATATTCGCCACCGTTTTCCAGCGACATCGAGCCGGTTTTGCCGCGATTCTTGTGAAGTTTGGCGACCATCGAGGAAAAATACAGCCCGAGCCCCGTGCCGCCCGAGGAGAAATTAACCCCTTTCCGGACCGCGTCCCCCGCCTCGAGCACGCTGGCCGGGAAACCGCTGCCGTTGTCCTCGACCCGTATCACCAGCTCCCCGTCCTCTTCCTTCACGGAGAGCCTCAGCTTGCCCTTGTTGTAGCGCGAGGCGTTGCCCAGCGCGTGCGAGATGACCCCGGACACCAGTTCGCGGTCGAAATACCAGGTCAGTTCCTTGTCGAAATCCAGTTCCAGCTCGATGCCGAGATAATCCAGGAGGTCTTCGTTTTGCTCGACGATGCCCTGGACGAAATCCTCGATGGAATTTTCCGTCAGGTCGAACGGGTAAAACTGGTTGCCCACCTTGTATATCGCCAGCATCTGGATGAGGTTGTCGTTCACGCGCTGCGCCTCGTACAGCATCGGTGCCGCGCGCCGCTGCGCCT
>JBAQCT010000149.1:0-4099 GCA_049294375.1 Gallionella sp.
GGCATGGCCCGCTCCTACACCAGGCAAAATTATTGTCGTTTTCAACGTAATCAAAATGAGATGAATGCAGCCATGAGCGCACCGCAAAAAAACAAAAAGACAATCGACTGGAGCGAAGTCAAACAGCGCCTGGAAACGGCGCGTGTCGCAATCGAGCATATCTGGGCGCCAACCGCCGGAGAAACCAGACGGGTGCTGGAACAAAGGGCGCGGGTGCTCGCGCGTGAACCAGCGCGAGCAGAAGCCGCCGACGAATGGATCGAGGTGTTGGAATTCACCCTTGCGCATGAGCGCTATGCCGTTGCATCGGAACATGTGCGCGAAGTCTATCCGCTGGAAGAACTCACGCCACTTCCCTGCACTCCGGCCTTCGTGCTCGGCATTGTCAACCTGCGCGGCGAGATCCTCTCGGTCATCGACATCAAGAAATTTTTCGACCTCCCGGAAAAAGGGCTGACCGATCTCAACAAGGTGATCGTGCTCGAATCGGAAGGCATGGCATTCGGCATTGTGGCCGACGCCATCAGCGGCGTGCATCGCATCCTGCGCGCCGACATCCAGTCTTCCCTGCCCACGCTGACCGGCATCCGCGAGGACTACCTGCAAGGGGTGACCGCGGAACGTGTGGTTATCCTAGATGCTGAAAAACTTTTGAATGATGAAAAGCTGGTCGTGAACGAGCAGGCGTAGGCCGCGTAGGAGCGCAACTTGTTGCGCGATTGCCCTAGATCGCCCGGCAAGCCGGACTCCTACAAAAGTATAAGGAGAACAAAATGAAATGGTTCCTGAATTTGACGACGCGCAACAAACTCTTCCTCGGCTTCGGGCTGATGATCGTATTCCTCGTAGCCGTGATTGCGACTGCATATCGGGGAATTGCGGCAATTCAGGCCTCTCAGCACAGCATTTACCAGGAGGAATTTGCCAATGCAGTGGATCTGCTGAATTTACGCTCGAATGAAAACGGCGTCCGCGCCGCAGTGCTCGATATGATGGCGGCAGCCACGCGATCCGATCAGGAAACATGGCATCGGGACATCAAGGAACGCAGCAAGGAAATTTCCGCAACCACACAACATCTGCTGGAGCGCAACCGCAATGACCTGCCCTTCTCCGCGCGGCTTGATGAGCTCAATAAAACCCGCGAGGCATTCGCGCAGGCGCGGGATGACCAGATCATTCCGCTGATCTATGCGGGGAAGAAAGAGCAGGCCAGGGCGCTTTTGCTGGGCGTACAACTGGAACGTTACAACAAGATGCGCGCCATCGCCCAGAAACTGGGCGATGAAGCCGAGGAAAAGGCGCGTACCGCCGTGGCGGAATCCGAACTAAGGGTGGAGCAAACGGTGCGCCTGTTCGTCATGGTCGGCGTTGCGGCAATCCTGCTGGCAGTGGCGATGGCGCTGCTGATCAGCCGGATCATCGCGGTACCGCTCCAGTTGATTTCGGGCATTGCCGGGAAAGTCGCTTCCGGTGATCTCACCGTCAGCATTCCCACTGAGCATCGCACCGATGAAGTCGGGGAATTGCTGCGCGCGTTCGGCGCGATGCTCGAAGGGCTGCGGAAATTGATGCGCGAGATCAACGAAGGGGTCGGCGTGCTTGCCTCATCTTCCGGCGAGATACTGGCCACCACGACGCAGGTGGCCTCCGGCGCGGCGGAAACGGCGACGGCGGTGAGCGAGACAACGGCCACGGTGGAAGAAGTGAAGCAGACGGCGCAGGTGGCGAGCCAGAAGGCGCGCAACGTATCCGACAGCGCGCAGAAAGCCGCGCAGGTATCGCAGAGCGGGCGCAAGTCGGTGGAAGAAGCGACGCAGGGCATGGGGCGCATCCAGGAGCAGATGGAATCCGTCGCCGAGAGCATCGTGCGGTTGTCCGAACAGAGCCAGGCCATCGGCGAGATCATCGCCACGGTCAACGACCTGGCCGAGCAGTCCAATTTGCTCGCGGTGAATGCCGCCATCGAGGCGAACAAGGCGGGCGAACAAGGCAAGGGTTTTGCGGTGGTCGCGCAGGAGGTCAAGAGCCTCGCGGAACAATCCAAGCAGGCCACCGCACAGGTGCGCACGATACTCGGCGACATCCAGAAAGCGACCAGCACGGCGGTGCTGGCCACCGAGCAGGGCAACAAGGCGGTGCAGGCCGGGGTGAAACAGACTGCGGACACCGGCGAAGCGATCCGCCTGCTGGCCGACAGCGTCGCGGAAGCGGCGCAGGCGGCGACCCAGATCGCGGCGTCGAGCCAGCAGCAGATGGTGGGTATGGATCAGGTGGCGCAGGCGATGGAAAACATCAAGCAGGCCAGCGTGCAGAACGTGTCCGGCACCCGGCAGGCGGAGGCCGCCGCACAGAACCTGCACGAGCTGGGACAGAAGCTGCAACAACTGGCGGCGCAATATAGGGTTTCGTGAATTTCACGGCGGACAACTAGGGAGAATGCATCATGACCATCGGCAAAAAAATGATCGGCGGATATGCGGTTGTACTGGCACTTCTGGCGCTGGTAACGAGCATCGCTTTCTATTCGCTGGAGAAAACCCAGGCGGCTTACGACCACTTCCTCGACGTGAATGAGCGTCTGGTGAGCGGCTCCAACGAATTACGTTTCGAATTGCGCAACCAGACCGCGCACTACCGCGCCATCCTCCTCTACCCAGACTTGCAGAAGAAATACTGGGACGATCTGCAAAACGACCATCGCCAGTTCGCGGCAATCATCGAAAAAATGCGCCCTCTTGTGCTCAGCTCTGAAGGCATGTCCATATTGAATGAGATCGCGGCCATGCAGGCGAAGAACGAACAGTGGCAGGAGCGAGTGGTTGACCTGGAACGGCGCGGCAAGCATGCGGAGGCGCAGGTACTGGGAATCAAGGAGGTATACCCCCTCACTCAGGCACTGATCGGGAAGGTAGAACGCTTCCGCGAACGCGAAGTAAAACTGGAGACGGAAGGCCGCGCCGAGCTTGAGGCTTCGGTGCACCGTTCCATGCTCACCATGACGATTGCCGCGCTGCTGGGTGTCATCGCCGGGCTTGGCATCGGTATCACTCTCAGCCGCACCATCACGCGCCAGTTGCGCGAAAGCGTCACCCAATTATCCACCTCCTCTGCCGAGATACTGGCCACCACGACGCAGGTGGCCTCCGGCGCTGCCGAGACCGCGACGGCGGTGAGCGAGACCACGGCCACGGTGGAGGAAGTGAAACAGACGGCGCAACTGGCGAGCCAGAAAGCGCGCAATGTATCCGACAGCGCGCAGAAGGCCTCGCAGATTTCGCAGAGCGGGCGCAAGTCGGTGGAAGAAGCGACGCAAGGCATGCAGCGCATCCAGGAACAGATGGAATCCGTCGCCGAGAGCATCGTGCGGTTGTCCGAACAGAGCCAGGCCATCGGCGAGATCATCGCCACGGTCAACGACCTGGCCGAGCAGTCCAATTTGCTCGCGGTGAATGCCGCGATCGAGGCGAACAAGGCGGGCGAACAGGGCAAGGGCTTCGCGGTGGTCGCGCAGGAGGTCAAGAGCCTGGCGGAGCAATCCAAGCAGGCGACCGCCCAGGTGCGCACGATACTCGGCGATATACAGAAAGCGACCAGCACGGCGGTGCTGGCCACCGAGCAGGGCAACAAGGCGGTGCAGGCCGGCGTGAAGCAGACCGAAGAAACCGGCGAAGCTATCCGCCTGCTAGCCGACAGCGTCGCGGAAGCGGCGCAGGCGGCGACACAGATTGCGGCTTCGAGCCAGCAGCAGATGGTGGGTATGGATCAGGTGGCGCAGGCGATGGAAAACATCAAGCAGGCCAGCGTGCAAAACGTGGCCGGCACCCGGCAGGCGGAGGCCGCCGCACAGAACCTGCATGAACTGGGGCAGAAGCTGAATGAACTGATCGGGGGCAAGTCCTCGTGAATATTGCATCGCCACATAGCGCAACATTCCATTTGCTTTGGGCAATTTTGAGGTGATTGAAATGCCATTAATCATGCTTCCAATAGTTACCCCCCATCCCCCTCCTAACCTCCCCCTTGAAGGGGGAGGAACCTCACTCCCTCCCCTTCAAGGGGAGGGAGCAAACGTGAGAGGCATCCATCGACCCCATCC
>JBAQCT010000150.1:0-1677 GCA_049294375.1 Gallionella sp.
CATCCTGTATGTCGCGTCGATGGTTATCAAAGCTACCAAGGAGCATAAAAAATGCGTAAACAACTCTTGACTGGCTTGGCCTTCGCGGCAATAGCCGCTTATTCCTTCACTCATGATTCCGGGATGGCCGGGATCATTGCGGCGAGCAACGCGGTGGAACTTGGGTATGCGTCGCAAATAAGCAATGAGCGGGAAATAAAAGTTACGGCCACATTGCAAAAGATTCCGAACGAAGCAAAAACATGGGACTTTGAGGTGGTAATGGAAACCCATACAAAAGCCTTGAACGATGACATGGTCAAGTCTTCGGTACTCATTGCGGGTGGCAAGCAATACCTGCCCCTGGGCTGGAAAGGTGCGCCGCCGGGAGGTCACCACCGCAAGGGCAAGCTGCACTTCAAGGCGGTTGCCCCACCACCGGCGGCAATGGAATTGCAGATACGCCTGGCAGAAGACCCCTCTCCAAGAAGCTTCAAGTGGTTGCTGAAATGAGCAGTTGAGGTTGCGCGGCAAAACTTTGTTCATCATCCGAAGGGAGCATGAAATGGCAACTGATCCCGTGTGCGGCATGACAGTGAAACCGGAATCTCCGCACCGTTGCGAATATCACGGCGCAGAATATCGTTTCTGCAGCGCGAAATGCCTGGCCAAGTTTCAGGCATCACCGGCGGATTACCTTGAGCCGCGCCCGGCGCAGCCTGCCGTTGCGCGCGACGGCGCGATGTACACCTGCCCGATGCATCCGGAAGTCCGCCAGCCTGCTCCGGGAAGCTGCCCAAAGTGCGGCATGGCGCTGGAGCCGGAATCTCCGTCGGCTCCGGGAGCGGTCGAATATACCTGCCCGATGCATCCCGAAGTGGTACGCAGCGAACCCGGCAGTTGCCCGATCTGCGGCATGGCCCTGGAACCGCGCAACGCCCCGGCGGAAGACAACGCCGAGCTGCGCGACATGACGCGGCGCTTCTGGATGAGCGCGGTGCTGGCCTTGCCGGTGTTTGTGATGGCGATGGGCACTGACCTGCTGCCGCAGGCGATGCCGGAATCGGTTTCGATGACGGCGCTGCAATGGCTGGAATTCGCGCTGGCCACGCCGGTGGTGTTGTGGGGCGGCTGGCCGATCTTTCAGCGCGGCTGGGCATCGGTGGTCAACCGCCATCTCAACATGTTCACCCTGATCGCGCTCGGCGTCGGCGTGGCTTGGACGTACAGCGTCGTGGCGATGCTGTTGCCGGGCATCTTCCCGCCCGCGATGCGCAGCATGATGGGCACGGTGCCGGTGTATTTCGAGGCGGCGGCGGTGATCATGGCGCTGGTGCTGCTCGGGCAGGTGATGGAGTTGCGCGCGCGCAGCCAGACCAGTGCCGCGATCAAGCTGCTGCTGGGTCTCGCGCCCAAGACCGCGCGCATCGTACGCTCCGACAGCCAAGGAAAAATTATTGGCGAGGAAGACATCCCATTGGAGAAAGTGCAGCCCGGCGATGTGCTGCGCGTACGCCCAGGCGAGAAAGTGCCGGTGGACGGCGTAGTGCTGGAAGGCGCGAGTTCACTGAATGAATCCATGGTCACCGGCGAATCCATCCCGGTGGAAAAAACGGCGGGCGCGCGGCTGATCGGTGCGACGGTGAACGGCACGGGTAGTTTGCTGATGCGCGCCGAGCGCGTCGGCGCCGATACTTT
>JBAQCT010000151.1:0-30318 GCA_049294375.1 Gallionella sp.
AGGAGCGGGCCATGCCCGCGAATAAATTGTTCGCGGGCATGGCCCGCTCCTACACCACCACCGGGCTGTGCTATGAGTTAATGAATGTCCTTCCAGATTTCTTTCTTCAGTGCATAGACCAGCACAAAGAGCACAAACAGGAAGCCCAGCACAATATAGCCAAGCTCATACCGCACCATTTTCGACGGATCACCCATATAAACCAGATAGTTGGTCAGATCGGCAATAGCGGCATCGTACTCGGCAATACTCATGGAGCCGGGCGCATCCAGCAGCAGTTTCCTGGTTTCATGACCTTTCTGGTTTTCGGTGCGCAACACTTGCTTGCCTTGTAAATCGGCCAGCACGAACGGCATGCCCACATTGGGGAAAATCAAATTGTTCCACCCGCTCGCGCGGCTGTTATCGACGTAGAAGGTGCGCATATAGGTATACAGCCAATCGGCGCCGCGCGAACGGGCAATCACGCTCAGGTCGGGAGGCGCTTCGCCGAATGCCAGCTTGGCCGAGTTTGCATCCATCGCGGCCTGCATGGCCGAACCGAGCTTGACGTCTTCTGGAAGCACCAATTCCTTCTTGATCTGCTCTTCGTCCATGCCGATATCCTGCAGGCGGTTGTAACGCATGTAAGCGGCACTGTGGCAGGCGAGGCATCTTGACGTAAAAAGTTTTGCGCCGCGTTGCAGCGAAGCCAGGTTTTTCAGATCTACCTGCGCTTTGTCCAGATGGACTTCAGACCCGCTGGCGAATGCCATTGCCGGTGCAATCAAGAGTAACGTCAAAATTTGCATTTGAATGATAGCTTTCATGTCAACGTTCCTTCCTGTCCTGTTTGAACGTCACACGGTCAGGCTCGGGTTTGCACTTGTCGATGCGGGTATACCAGGGCATCAACAGGAAGAATGCAAAATACACCACCGCGAGTATCCGCGAGATCACGGTGTAGGCCGGGGTCACGGGCATCAGCCCTAACCAGCCGAGGCCGACGAAACTGATCACAAACAGTGCCAGGAAAATCTTGTAGATCGGGCCGCGATAGCGGATCGACCTGACCTTGCCACGATCCAGCCAGGGCAGGAAGAAGAAGATTACCGTCGCCACTCCCATCGCCACCACGCCGGGAAACTGCGAGCCGAACATCGGCGGCACGGCACGCAGGATCGCGTAATAAGGTGTGAAATACCATACCGGCGAGATATGCTCAGGGGTCTTCATCGGGTTGGCCGGCACGAAGTTGTTGTCTTCGAGGAAGTAGCCGCCCATTTCCGGCGCGAAAAACAGGATCGCACAGAAGACGATCAGAAAGCCGACCGCGCCAACACCGTCTTTCGTCGTGTAATAGGGATGAAAGGGAACAGCATCCAGCGGGTTGCCGTTGGCGTCCTTGTGCTTGTCGATATCGATGCCGTCCGGATTGTTCGAACCGACTTCATGCAATGCCGTGAGGTGCGCGACCACGATCCCCAGCAGCACCAGCGGAACAGCGATGACGTGCAGCGCGAAGAAGCGGTTAAGCGTCGTATCGGAAACCACGTAATCTCCGCGAATCAGGATAGCCAGGTCGTGCCCGATGTACGGTATGGTGGAAAACAGGTTCACGATCACCTGCGCGCCCCAGAACGACATCTGCCCCCACGGCAGCAGATAACCCATGAACGCCTCGGCCATCAGCAGGAGATAGATGACCATGCCGATGATCCACAGCAATTCGCGCGGTTTGCGGTAGGAGCCGTACATCAACCCGCGGAACATGTGCAGGTAGATCACCACAAAAAACATCGAAGCGCCGGTGGAATGTATGTAGCGCAGCAGCCAGCCCCATTGCACGTCGCGCATGATGTACTCGACCGAGGCGAAGGCGAGCAGCGCATCCGGCTTGTAGTTCATCGCCAGGAAAATACCGCTCAATATCTGGATCACCAGCACCAGCAGCGCCAGCGAGCCGAAGAAATACCAGAAGTTGAAATTTTTCGGCGCATAGTATTCGGATACATGCGCCTTATAGGTCGAGACGAGCGGAAAGCGTGCATCGATCCAGCCGATCAATTTTTTCAGCAGTTCCATCATGCGGCCTCCTCGCTGTCGTCGCCGATCAGGAGCCGCCCGTTGGCGCGGTATTTGTGCGGGGGGATGATCAGGTTGGTCGGTGCGGGCACACCCTTGAAAACACGCGCCGCCAAGTCGAAGCGCGAGCCGTGACAAGGGCAGAACCAGCCGCCCGCCCATTCCTTGCCCAGATCGGCAGGGGCAATCTCGGGACGGTAGGTCGGCGAGCAACCCAGGTGGGTGCAGATACCGAGCACCACGAGGTATTCGGGTTTAATGGAGCGGTAGGGGTTTTTGCAGTATTCGGGTTGTTGCGGAACGGAAGATATCGGGTCGACCAATCTGGCGTCGTGCTTGCCCAGCAGATCGAGCATTTCCTTTGTGCGGTGCACGATCCACACCGGCTTGCCCTGCCACTCGACGCTAATCATCATGCCCGGCTTGATGTTGCTTATATCCACCTCGACCGGTGCACCCGCCGCTTTGGCGCGCTCGCTCGGCATCAAGCTTAATATGAACGGGGCGCCGGCTCCCGCTGCGGCCACACCGCCCGCCGCTGTCGTGGCGGCGATCAACAGCCGCCGTTTGTTCTGGTCCACATTGTCAGTCATGTCCCTCACCCCTCCTGTTAAAGCGTTGCTTACAGTTAGTGATTCTGGCCAGCACTGCGATTGCGCGAAAATTTTCCGGTAATTGAGGTTATACAGGCACTGCTTGCTGCAAAAATTCGATCAGTTATTTTTGGCGCCTTGCTTGACCCATTTTCTCAAAGTCAGGATGTATTGGCGGTCGAGCGTGCCTGTAGCGTTCAGCCCCGCCGGCATCTTCAAACCCTTGTTGGTGCCGGTAAGCAGTTTGGTGAAAGTGCTGGCCTCGCTGTTGCCGGGAATGACGACAGGCCCGAATTTTGTGCCCTTCATCAATCCCTCGTAGGAGGTTAGATCCAGCCCGCTTTTGGCATGCCCTCTCCCGCCCGGAGAGTGGCAGCTTATGCAATAGTCATGGAGGATGGGTTGAACATCGTTCTTGAAACTTACTTCGCCCGGAGTCAAGACCTTGATGGCATCATGCGCCGGCGCAAGGGCTGCATCCTCAGCCGACACGGTAGAGGAAAGTGCGACCAGTATGACTCCACTCAGCAAAATATTAGTTTTCATGTCACCCCCTGAAAAACAATCCGCCTAAAAAGCCAAACAAGCCTGGAGATTCAATCGATCCAACAAACAATCGCGAGGCAAATAATACCCCTATTGCATTATTAACAACCGCATTATCAATATGATAAACCGCCCAGTATTTGCCGGAATGCTGGACAAGATAATTGCAAAGCCATAACGATTCACTGATGTGGATCAACCAAACTGTATTTGGCCCAACATAAAGCAAATCTGGGCAGTTAGAGTTGCGAATCAGCCATGATGCAAAAAAATGGTAATCGGCGTGCAAGAAACGCCGCTTCAAACCTTGATGGAATCACTGATACAGCTACCAGCCCTTCGACAAGCTCAGGGGACAAGCTCAAGGCAGGCTGCGCAAGCGAAGCTTACTCCTTTAGCGGAAACAATTAAAGAGTCCCTGAGCGGCCTGCTCGCTACAACACCACCGGACGATCCGGCATTTCGTTGAGCTTGCCGCCCTGCACCGGGAAGTGACACACCAGACGTTCGCCCACGGCGCGGATACCGGCAAGCACGCCTGCTTCAAACTGCCCGTTGCGGAACGCCGCTTCCATCTCGCGGCAGATCGCTTCCCAGATTTCCGCGCCGAGTTTCGCGTGGATGCCTCGGTCGGCAACGATCTCGACATCGCGATCCGCCAGCAGCAGATAGATCAGCACGCCGTTGTTGTGTTCGGTATCCCAGACGCGCAGTTCTGAAAACACCTCAAGCGCCCGTTCGCGCGCAGACTGTCCCGCCAGCAGCGGTGCCGAGTCTAATGCGGCCTCGACCACGAAGCGAATTTGCCCGTCATATTGCGCCTCGGTTTCACGGATGGTGCGCTCGATCACCTCCAGCGTGCGCGACGGAAAAACGCGCCGCACTGCGGTACGTCCGCTGGATAGATGTTGCATGATGCGTTTCAAATTCATATCACCATCGCCCCGAAGCGCCGCCGCCACCGAACCCGCCACCTCCGCCGCTGAAGCCTCCTCCACCACCGCCGAAGCCGCCCCCGCTGCTTCTACCGCCAAACCCACCGCCGCCATAGCCGCGCCCCGAGCCGCCCAGCAACACGAACACGAATGCCATGAATCCGACCAGCAGCGCAACCAGCAGCGGCGCAACCAGCAGCCAGGCTAGGCCGCCCAGCGCCCCGCCCATCAGCAGTGCGGCAGGGAAGCGCCCGAGCAGCGCGCGCAACATGCCGCCCACGACCACCACCAGCCCGAAGGCGATAAAAAACAGCGACTCGATATCGTATTTGCCGCTTGCTGCGGCACGCTTCGGCGACGGCAACGGTTCGCCATCGACTACCCGCATCATCGCCGCCGTGCCAACATCGATCCCCGCATAAAATTCGCCGCGCTTGAAATGCGGCACGATGACTTCATCGACAATGCGTTTCGCCGTGGCATCGTTCAGCACACCTTCCAGACCGTAGCCCACTTCGATGCGTAGCGCACGGTCATTTTTTGCAACGAGCAGCAATGCGCCGTCGTCCACACCCTTGCGCCCGAGCTTCCACGCCTCGGCGACGCGGATGCCGAATTGCTCGATGCTTTCCGGTTGCGTGGTTGGCACGATCAGCAGCGCAAGCTGTGCGCCTTTCTTCGCCTCGAAGGCGGCGAGGCGGGATTCGAGTGTCTGGGTCTGTTGCGCATCCAGCGTCGCGGTGAGGTCGGTGACGCGCGCGCTCAGCGGCGGAACGCTTACCTCTGTTTGTGGCACTTCGGCCTGCGCCGCCCAAGCTAATAGCAGCGCAAGCAGGGCGACCCATATTGCTTTCATTTATTTTGCCGGTACGGGTGCGGCTGGTTTGGGTGCGGCAAAATCCACCGTCGGCGGGCGGGAAATTTCTTTCTCGTTTTCCACCGTGAAAGACGGCTTCACGCTGTAGCCGAACAACATCGCGGTCAGGTTGCTCGGGAAGGAGCGTACGGTGACGTTGTATTCCTGCACCGCCTTGATGTAGCGGTTGCGCGCCACGGTGATGCGGTTTTCGGTGCCCTCCAGTTGCGCCTGCAAGTCGCGAAAGTTCGCGTCGGATTTCAGTTGCGGATAGTTTTCCGATACCAGCAACAGGCGGCTCAATGCGGAAGACAATTGTCCCTGCGCGGCCTGAAATTTTGCGAAGGCCTGCGCATCGTTGATAAGCTCCGGCGTGGCCTGGATGCTGCCGACCTTGGCGCGCGCCTCGGTGACACCGAGCAGCACGGCTTGCTCCTGCGCGGCGAAACCCTTGACGGTGTTCACCAGGTTGGGGATCAGATCGGCGCGGCGCTGGTACTGGTTCAGCACTTCCGCCCAGCTCGCCTTGATCTGCTCATCGGTGGTCTGGAAGGTGTTGTAGCCGCAGCCGCTGAGCAAAAAGGCCAGACATATCGCCCAAAAATAATTGCGCATATTTTCTCTCCTCGAAAATCGTTAATGGGTGAACCAATCGAAATGTGCGAAAATGAAAATATACGCCAAACTTCTGTCATTTGGTAAAACAACCCGAAAGAAATATTCCCGAAAAACAACATCTATGGAGCGCTGTCAAAACCAACCATGTACCCACATTCGCTGACATCGCACATCGAGTCCAATGTATCCGCCGCGCTGGATGAAGACCTGCGCGACGGCGATCTGACCGCGCGATTGATCCCCGCCACACAGGCCGCATCGGCCAGCGTCATCGCGCGACAGGATGCGGTGCTGTGTGGCACGCTGTGGTTCGAGGAATGTTTTTTCAGGCTTGACCCCAACTGCAAGATACACTGGGCCATACCGGAAGGCGGCACGATGCAGCCCGATCAGCAGCTGTGCAAAGTAGAGGGAAATGCCCGCGCCCTGCTCAGCGCGGAACGCTGCGGACTGAATTTCCTGCAAACGCTGTCCGGCACCGCCACGCTGGTGCGGCGCTATGTGGAGGCCGTTGCAGGAACCAAAGCGAAAATCATGGACACACGCAAAACCCTGCCGGGACTGCGCATCGCGCAAAAGCACGCGGTTCTCGTCGGCGGCGGGCACAACCAGCGCATCGGGCTGTTCGACGGCGTACTCATCAAGGAGAATCACATCGCTGCCGCAGGCAGCATCGGCATGGTGATGGAACAGGCCTTCCGCACCACACCCGCTGGAGTGCCCATCCAGGTCGAGGTGGAAAACATGGAGCAACTTTTCGAGGCCATCGGCGCAGGCGCAAAGCTGATACTGCTCGATAATTTTTCTCTGTCCGACATGCGCCTCGCCGTCGCGCATGCCACCGGACGCGCCGAACTGGAAGCCTCCGGCGGCATCACGCTGGAAACCGTGCGCATGGTCGCGGAAACCGGCGTGGACCGAATTTCCATCGGCGCACTGACCAAGGATGTCACGGCGATAGATTTGTCGATGCGCTTTGCTTAAATTCTGGGCGCTTCGCTTGAATTCCGGCTGGCTGCCCTAACCTTCAAGGCTGTTATCTCAGGAGACTGCCATGAGCGAATCACTGCATATCGTCTGCCCGCACTGCGATGGAGTAAACCGCGTGCCCGCCGCCAAGCTGCGCGAACACCCGGCTTGCGGCAAATGCAAGCAGGCTTTGTTCGACACGCACCCCGTGGAACTGAACAGCGGCAATTTTGCACGGCATATCGACCGCAACGACATTCCGGTGCTGGTGGATTTCTGGGCACCATGGTGTGGCCCGTGCCGCATGATGGCGCCCGCTTTCGTCCGTGCTGCGGAACAACTGGAACCCGGAATGCGGTTGGTCAAACTGAACACAGAAGAAGCGCAGGCTCTGGCGGCGCATTACAACATCCGCAGTATCCCTACCCTTGCGTTATTCAGGAATGGCCGGGAAATCGCACGCCAAGCCGGAGCGATGGATGCAGGCGGCATTGTGCAGTGGGTGAAAAGCAGGATTTAAATTCGCTGTCCCGCTTCGTGGATCATGCCAGCCAGATGAATGTCCCCATGCGCCCGGTCGCGCCGTCGCGGCGATAGGAGAAGAATTTCTCATGCTCACGGTAGGTACAGTATCCGCCACCGTAGATTTGCGCGATGCCCAGCACGTTCAGGCGCAACCGCGCCAAGGCATAGATGTCGGCCAGCCACTTCTCACCCTCTCCCCTGCCCTCTCCCGTCAAGGGAGAGGGAGTAAATGCCGATGCGGCTTGCGGATCGTTTTTCACAAAAATGGCGCGCACTTCTTCGCCGACTTCGAACGCATCCCGACTGATCGCCGGGCCAAGCCAAGCCATGAGATTCTGCGGGGCAACGCCCATCGCCTGCACGGTGGCTTCGATTACTCCTGCCGCCAGGCCTTTCCAGCCGGCATGCACCGCACCGACTACCGTGCCTTGTTTGTCGCATAGCAATACCGGCAGGCAATCGGCCGTCATCACCACACACACCGAGCCGCGATGCCGCGCGATGCAGGCGTCCGCCTGTAGACGGCAACTTGCAGCATCTGCGTCGGCAACCGCCGTGCCGTGCACCTGTTCCAACCATACCGGCTCACTGGGCAGCAGTGCGTTGAGCGACATGCGGTTGCGCGCCACCACCAGCGGGTTATCGCCGACATGGTTGCCGAGATTGAAGCTGTCGTAGGGGGTGATGCTCACGCCGCCCCGGCGGGTGGTCTGCAAGGCTTTCACCCGCGCGGGCGCAGGCCAATCCGGGATGATGCAATGTTCAAGCGGGTTCATTTGTTACACCTCAAACCCCTCCCGACCTCCCCTTGCCAGGGGAGGAGATTATCTTCCCCCCTGATAAGGGGGGATTGAGGGGGGTTGCTGTGTGAGGGGAGATTGCTCTTCGGATATGTTGCAGCAGCAGTTGCATGTCCTGCGGCAGCGGCGCTTGCCATTCCATCGCTTCTCCGCTACCCGGATGTTCCAGCGCAAGGCACGCGGCATGCAACGCCTGACGCGAAAAACCGTGCAATAGATCACGCAGTTGCGGGACACATTTCTGCGCGCCTTTCAGGTATACGCGATCACCTACCAGCGGATGGCCGATATGCGCGAGATGCACACGGATCTGGTGGGTGCGCCCGGTCTCGAGGCGGCAGCGCAACAGCGTGCAGCCAGGAAACTTCTCTTCGATCTGATAATGCGTGACGGCGGGCTTGCCGTCTTCCACTACCGCCATCTTGACGCGCTGCGTCGGGTGGCGCGCTATCGGCGCATCCACTTTCCCGCCGTGTCGCAATTCTCCCCAGACCAGCGCGAGATATTCGCGCTTCACGCTGCGCGCCTGGAGTTGGCGTACCAGCGCGGTTTGCGCGGTCAGGGTCTTGGCGACCACCAGCAGGCCGCTGGTATCCTTGTCGAGCCGGTGCACGATACCGGCGCGCGGTATGCCTTCCAGTTGCGGCGCGTGGTGCAGCAACGCATTCAACAGCGTGCCCTCCCAGTTTCCGCTGCCGGGATGCACCACCAGCCCGGCTGGCTTGTTGATCACCAGCAGCGCATCGTCTTCATAAACGATGTCGAGCGCGATGTCCTCGGCCTGATGCAATTGTTCGGAAGGATGCGCCTGCGGCAGCACGGCGATGGTTTCACCGCCCCATACTTTCTGTTTTGCCGTAGCGGTGGCGCCGTCCAGGCTGGCCTGCCCGGCGGCGATCCACTCCTGCAAGCGGCTGCGCGAATACTCCGGCAGCAGTTTTGCCAACACCTGATCGAAGCGCATGCCCGCGCAATCACCGGGCACAATGAGCATTTTCCGGTCAGTAGCGGCTGCGCCATCATCAGCGCCATACTTAACTTGTTGCATATCGGATTGCCTGCCTTTGGTATAATCGCGCAAATTTTTTCCGGGTCCAGTCATGCGCCATAGTTTAGCCTTATTCCTCCTTATTACGTTAACCGCCTGTAAAATGCTCGAGCCTCTGCCGGACGGTTCGGCACCAGGAAAATACATGCCCGTCGAGGAGATGTACAAACAGGCCGAAACCGAATTAAACGATGGCAATTACGATTCGGCCGTCAAGCTGTATGAAACACTGCAATCGCGCTATCCGTACGGGCGCTACGCGCAGCAGGCGTTGCTCGAGGTGGCTTATGCCTACTACCGTCAGGGAGAGCCGGAATCGGCGGTATCAGCCGCCGACCGATTCATCAAGCAATACCCCAACCATCCTCATATAGACTATGCCTATTATGTAAAAGGATTGGCCAACTTCAACGGTGAGATCAGCTTCCTCCGGTCGACGGGAGGGCAGGATCCGACCGAGCGCGACCCCAGGGCGTCACAGGAATCGTTCGCCGCCTTCAGGGATCTGGTAACGCGTTTTCCAAACAGCAAATACACGGCCGATTCCAAATTGCGTATGCAATACCTGGTGAATGCGCTGGCAAAATACGAGCTGCATGTCGCCCGTTATTACCTGCGCCGCGGCGCGCATATCGCTGCGGCCAATCGCGCGAAAGGCATCCTGACACAATTCCCGAAAAGCCCTTCGACACGCGATGCGCTGCAAATACTGGTGGAGGCCTACGACGAAATGGGCATGACCGATTTGCGTGATGACACCAAACGTACACTGGAGAAAAATACCGGCACGCCCGAGCCTTCCCCTGATATCAACGATGCTGCCATAGGGGAAAAACCGGGGAAATTCTGGTGACGGTTCTGGGAATGAATTTTTGCCCGTCCTGCGGTGCGGCGGTCGAGTTACGCTGCCCGGATGACGATAACCGCCTCCGCCATGTCTGTGTCTCCTGCGGCACGATCCATTACCAGAATCCGAAAATAGTGATCGGCGCCATCCCAGAATGGGACGACAAGATACTGATGTGCCGCCGCGCCATCGAGCCGCGCTACGGATTATGGACGCTGCCCGGCGGTTTTATGGAAAATGGCGAGACCACGACCGAAGCGGCCATTCGCGAGACGGCCGAGGAAGCCAACGCGCGCATCGAAGTCGGCGATCCTTATTCGATGTACAGCTTGCCACATATCAACCATGTGAATATACTGTTCCGCGCAAGGTTGCTGGATGTGAATTTCAGCCCGGGTACCGAGAGCCTGGAGGTCAGGCTCTTCACCGAAGCCGAAATCCCGTGGGATCAGATTGCTTTCCGCCCCGTAAAACTGAGCTTGGAACATTATTTCGCGGATCGCCGAAAAGGCCATTTTGGCTTCCATGTGGGTGAGCTTGCCGCGCCTGCGCGAAAATAATCAGGTTACCCGCACTTCACAGCATCACTATTTTTGGTTAGGATATGAAACAGGATTCAGCAACCTATCCCGACACGCCACGCGTTGCATTGCCATTCACCCCTTAATTCAAAGCGAGACCCGAAACATGAGCGAACATATCAAATACGTTTCCGATGCCACTTTTGAAGCCGAAGTATTGCAGGCTCCATTGCCCGTGCTGGTGGATTACTGGGCCGAGTGGTGCGGCCCGTGCCGCATGATTGCGCCTATCCTGGAAGAGGTTGCCAAGGAATATGCCGGCCGCCTGAACATCGCCAAGCTGAATGTAGATGAAAACCAGCAGACCCCCCAAAAATTCGGCATTCGCGGTATTCCGACGCTGATGTTGTTCAAAAACGGCAATATCGAAGCCACCAAGGTCGGTGCCTTATCGAAATCCCAATTGACTGCTTTTATCGACAGCCACATATAAAGTTTGTTGACAGCCACATATAAAGCGTTTACTGTCCCGTCCGCATCGCCTCCTGTATCGTCCGCTGAGCCTTTCCTTCTCGGCAATTCAAAAATAAAACGAATACGTTTCAGGCCATGCGGGTGGATGCCTTCCGCCCGACAAAATCCCATTCATTTTTCGTTCTTCTCAACTGTTATTCCCGCCCCGCTATGCACTTATCCGACCTAAAAACCAAACACGTCACTGAACTTGTTGAAATGGCTGCGGCCAACCAGATTGAAAACGCAAACCGAATGCGCAAGCAGGATCTGATTTTTGCGCTGCTGAAAAGCCAGGCAAAAAAAGGCGAGAGCATCTTCGGCGATGGCACATTGGAAATCCTGCCGGACGGCTTCGGCTTCCTGCGCTCGCCGGACACCTCGTACCTGGCGGGGCCGGACGATATCTACGTCAGCCCGAGCCAGATACGCCGCTTCAACCTGCATACCGGCGACTCCATCGACGGTGAGATACGCACTCCCAAGGATGGCGAGCGTTATGTCGCATTGGTAAAAGTCGACAAGGTCAACGGCGAACCGCCCGAGAATGCGAAAAACAAGATCCTGTTCGAAAACCTGACCCCGCTGTTCCCGACCGAACCGCTGATCCTGGAACGCGACATCAAGGCCGAAGAAAACATCACCGGGCGCATCATCGACATCGTCGCGCCGATCGGCAAGGGACAGCGCGGCCTGCTGGTGGCCTCGCCGAAATCCGGCAAGACCGTCATGCTGCAACATATCGCGCATTCCATCTCCTCGAACAATCCCGATGCCATCCTGATCGTGCTACTGATCGACGAACGCCCCGAAGAAGTGACCGAAATGACCCGCACCGTGCGCGGTGAAGTGGTCGCCTCCACCTTCGACGAACCGGCCAGCCGCCATGTGCAGGTCGCGGAAATGGTGCTGGAAAAAGCCAAGCGACTGGTCGAACACAAGAAGGATGTAGTGATCCTGCTCGACTCGATCACCCGCCTGGCGCGCGCCTACAACACCGTGGTTCCCTCCTCCGGAAAGGTGCTGACCGGCGGCGTGGACGCCAACGCGCTGCACCGCCCGAAACGTTTTTTCGGCGCGGCGCGCAACATCGAGGAAGGCGGCTCGCTGACCATCATCGCCACCGCGCTGGTCGATACCGGCTCGCGCATGGACGACGTGATCTACGAGGAATTCAAGGGCACCGGCAACATGGAAATCCACCTGGATCGCCGTATGGCCGAGAAGCGCATCTACCCGGCGATCAACGTCAACCGTTCCGGCACGCGCAAGGAAGAGCTGCTCATCAAGCCGGACATCCTGCAACGCATCTGGCTGCTGCGCAAACTGCTCTACCCGATGGACGAGCTGGAAGCGATGGAATTCCTGCTCGACAAGATCAAGGCGACCAAGAACAACGCCGAGTTCTTCGATTCCATGCGCCGTTAGGAAGTTGTTTATCGTTTCCGCACACCATGCGGAAACAAGGCTCTTGGTGGATCAGCAGATTCGTTACCGATCCCGCTCCAGAGGCCACCTTTAGTAAAAAAGCTTTTTTTCGTTTATAATCCGCGCCCTCCGAGAGGTGCTGCAGCGGGCTTGGGCAACCAGTCCCCCGTCAGGCTCGGAGCAGCGATCTCGTTCCAACGGCACCTATTCATTAACTTTTATGAATGGAGTGTTATATGAACGCCGCTTTCACCGATTACAAAATCGCCGACATCAACCTGGCCTCGTGGGGCCGCAAGGAAATCGCCATCGCCGAGACCGAGATGCCCGGCCTGATGGCGATCCGCAAGGAATTCACCCAGAGCCAGCCGCTCAAGGGCGCGCGCATCACCGGCTCGCTGCACATGACCATCCAGACTGCCGTGCTGATCGAGACGCTGACCGCGCTCGGCGCGGAAGTGCGCTGGGCGTCCTGCAATATTTTTTCCACACAGGATCATGCCGCCGCAGCCATTGCCGCAGACGGCATCGCGGTGTTCGCGGTCAAGGGCGAGACGCTGGCCGAATACTGGGATTACACCCACCGCATTTTCGAATGGGCTGATGGTGGCCTGTCCAACATGATCCTCGACGATGGCGGCGACGCCACGCTGCTGCTGCATCTGGGTGCGCGCGCGGAAAAAGACGCCTCGCTGATCGGCAAGCCGACCTCGGAAGAGGAAACCTGCCTGTTCGCTTCGATCAAGGCCAAACTGGCTACCGATAAAACCTGGTATTCCACGCGCCTCGCCGCGATCAAGGGCGTGACCGAAGAAACCACCACCGGCGTACACCGCCTGTACCAGATGCACGAGCGCGGCGAATTGAAATTTCCCGCGATCAACGTGAACGACTCCGTCACCAAGTCCAAGTTCGACAACCTGTACGGCTGCCGCGAATCGCTGGTGGACGGCATCAAACGCGCCACCGATGTGATGATCGCGGGCAAGGTCGCCGTGATCGTGGGTTACGGCGATGTGGGCAAGGGTTGTGCGCAAGCCATGCGCGCGCTGTCCGCGCAGGTTTGGGTCACCGAGATCGACCCGATCTGCGCGCTGCAAGCCGCGATGGAAGGCTACCGCGTGGTGACCATGGAGTATGCCGCCGACAAGGCCAACATCTTCGTCACCACTACCGGCAATTTCCACGTGATCACCCATGACCACATGGTGAAGATGAAGGATCAGGCCATCGTGTGCAACATCGGCCACTTTGACAACGAGATCGACGTCGCCTCGATTGAAAAATATAAATGGGAAGAGATCAAGCCTCAGGTGGATCACGTGATATTCCCCGATGGGAAAAGGATTATTCTTCTCGCCAAGGGGCGTTTGGTGAATCTGGGTTGCGGTACCGGCCATCCGTCCTATGTGATGTCCTCGTCGTTCGCCAACCAGACCATCGCGCAGATCGAATTGTTCACCCGCACCAAGGACTATCCGATCGGCGTGTATACCCTGCCCAAACATTTGGATGAGAAAGTGGCGCGCCTGCAACTGACCACGCTGAACGCGCAATTGAGCGAACTGACCGACCAGCAGGCCGCCTATATTGGCGTACCGAAGAATGGCCCGTACAAATCGGAGCATTATCGCTACTAATTTTACTGCGTCACAAAACGCTGAAGGGCGCATTGCGGCGTTAAAATCGGGCTCAAAATGCTCATTTACCCTATGTAAACTCCGCTTTTTCGCCCGATTTTGCCTTGCACTGCATCCCTTGATCGCTTTGTGACACAGTAAAACTAAAAGCCCAAACCCCTCCCGCACCTTGTCAGGGGATGAGTTTTAGCACCTCCCCTGACAAGGGGAGGCCGGGAGGGGTTGGTTTCCGGCAACTTTAAGGGGTGTTATGAGACTGCTGTTAATCTGGATACTGAACGCGCTGGCCTTGCTGGCCGTGGCGAATTTCGTGCCGGGTATTCATCTGGACAGTTTCGTCGATGCGATGATCGCCGCGTTTTTCCTCGGCCTGGTCAACACGCTGATCCGCCCGTTGCTGTTGTTGCTTACTTTGCCGGTCACGCTGCTCACGCTGGGGCTGTTCATTTTCGTCATCAACGGGCTGCTGTTCTGGTTCGTCGGATCGGTGTTGCGCGGTTTCGTCGTGGACGGCTTCTGGCCCGGCGTATTGGGCGCGGTGCTGTACAGTATATTTTCGTGGGCGCTGTCCGCAGCCGCCGCACAAGTCATGAGGCCACACAATGAATAAAAACGGCATGAACAAACCGCTTTTTAGTTTTGAATTTTATCCGCCACAGACTCCGGAAGGCGCGGAGAAACTTGTTGCCGTTCGCCAGCAGTTGGCGGAACTCCATCCGGAATTTTTTTCCGTCACCTTCGGCGCGGGAGGCTCCACCCAGGAGCGCACCCTGGAAACCGTGCTGCAGATCAAGGCCGAAGGCCACAATGCAGCTCCGCACCTGTCGTGCGTCGGTTCCAAACGCGACAATATCCGCGCCCTCCTGAATATTTACAAGGATATGGGCATCAAACGCATCGTGGCGCTGCGCGGCGACCTGCCTTCCGGCATGGCCAGCATCGGCGAATTCCAGTATGCCAACGAACTGGTGTCGTTCATCCGCGCGCAAACCGGCGAGCACTTCCACATCGAAGTGGCTGCCTACCCGGAGTTTCACCCGCAAGCCAAATCGGCGCGCGACGACATGCTGAATTTCAAGCGCAAGGTTGCCGCCGGGGCGGACTCGGCCATCACCCAATATTTCTACAATGCCGACAGTTATTTTTACTTCGTCGACAAATGCCGCAAGCTGGGTATCACCGTTCCCATCGTGCCGGGCATCATGCCAATCGTGAAATTCGCGCAACTGGCGCGCTTCTCCGATACCTGCGGCGCGGAAATTCCGCGCTGGATACGCCGTACGCTGGAAAGCTTCGGCGACGACAGCGATTCGATACAAGAGTTTGGACTGGATGTGGTCACCGCGCTGTGCGAACGCCTGCTCGCGGGCGGCGCACCTGGCCTGCACTTCTACACGCTGAACCAGGCTGCGCCTTCGCTGGCGATTTGCCGACGGTTGGGATTGTAGGGTGCGTCCCACGCACCGCCACCGTTGGTGCGTGGGACGCACCCTACGGCAAAATTAGAAATGGAATCAGGGGCTCACCCGATGAAATCTCCCGAACTGCTTCTTCCCGCCGGTACACTGGAAAAAATGCGCACCGCCTACGCCTTCGGCGCGGACGCGGTATACGCCGGGCAGCCGCGCTACAGTTTGCGTGCGCGCAACAACGAATTTCAATTGGAAGAACTTCAAACTGGCATTCAGGAAGCGCATGCGCTCGGCAAGAAACTATTCGTTGCCAGCAACCTGATGCCGCATAACGCCAAGGTCAAGACCTATATGGCGGACATGGAGCCGCTCGTTGCGATGCGGCCGGATGCGCTGATCATGGCCGACCCCGGCCTGATCGCGATGGTGCGCGAGCGCTGGCCAGAAATGCAAATCCACCTCTCGGTGCAGGCCAATACCGTCAACTATGCGGCGGTGAAATTCTGGCAATCTCTCGGCCTGACACGCGTGATTCTGTCGCGCGAACTGTCGCTGGACGAGATCGAGGAAATCCGCCAGCAATGCCCGGATATCGAACTGGAAGTATTTATCCACGGAGCGCTGTGCATCGCCTATTCCGGGCGCTGCCTGCTGTCCGGCTATTTCAACCACCGCGACGCCAATCAGGGCACCTGCACCAACTCCTGCCGCTGGGATTACAAGATGGACAGCGCGGAAGAGGGCGGCACAGGCGATATTCAAAAGCTGGATTTCGATTTCGACAAGGCGCTGAGCGAAAGCGCGCTATCCGATTGCGGCAGCCAAGCGCGCCACCCCCTAGCCGACCGTGCCTATCTGATCTCGCGCCAGGATCATCCCGATGAACTGATGCCGGTGCTTGAGGACGAGCACGGCACCTACATCATGAACTCAAAGGATCTGCGCGCGGTGGAACATGTCGAAAAACTGGTGAAAATCGGCGTGGATTCCCTGAAGGTCGAAGGCCGCACCAAGTCCATTTACTACGTCGCACGCACCGCGCAGGTGTACCGGCAGGCCATCGACGATGCGGTTGCGGGCAGGCCATTCAATCATGCGCTGCTCGGCGCGCTGGATGCGCTGGCGAATCGCGGCTATACCGACGGTTTTTACGAGCGCCACCACACTCACGAGCAACAGAACTATATGCGCGGCCACTCCGAAAGCACGCGCCAGCAATACGTCGGCGACATTATCAGTTGCGAGAACGGCATCGCCGAAATCGACGTGAAGAACCGCTTCCAGGTCGGCGACCGGCTGGAAATCATCCACCCTTCCGGCAACCGTATCCTGGAACTAACCGGGATGAAGAGCATCAAAGGCGAGCCGATCACCACAGCGCCCGGCAGCGGCCATCATGTACGAATACCGTTGCAGGGCGATCTGGCGAAGGGGATGGTGGCAAGATTTTTGTAGGCCTTGCCAAATACTTTACTGAGGAAATCAAAGATGAACTGGAAAAACACTGCGGATCGTTACGGATCGCTTTCAATCGGAATCCACTGGTTGATGCTGCTGCTGTTTGTTGCAGTATATGCTTTCATCGAACTGCGCGAGCTATACCCCAAGGGAAGCGACCCGCGCGAGGCAATAAAGACGTGGCACTTCATGCTCGGCATGCTGGTTTTCGTGCTGGTCTGGCCGCGTCTGGCGGCACGCCTGTCCGGACCCACGCCGGTGATCCAACCCGAACCGGCGAAATGGACGCAATTGGCCTCCAGGCTGGGGCATCTGGCGCTCTATGCGCTGATGATCGTTATGCCGTTGCTCGGTTGGCTATCGCTCAGCGCAGCCGGAAAACCGATCCCGTTCTTCGGCCTGGAACTCCCGGCGCTGACCGGCGAAAACAAGGAGCTTGCGAAGCAGATCAAGGAACTGCATGAAACCATCGGCACCGCAGGGTATTACCTCATCGGCCTCCATGTGGCGGCAGCCTTGTATCATCAGCACATCAAACACGACAACACAATGGCCCGGATGCTGCCCATACGAAAATAGCCCGGTGCAGCCAATTATTTTCAGGAGTCAAACATGATCCAATTTCTTGCAGGCAGACTGCTACCCTACAGCAAGATGTTGATGGCATTACTGATCGTTGCGTGCAATAGTGCAATGGCGGAGTGGAAAGATGTTGGCAGCAATGAGAATACGACTATCTATGTCGATCCCGCCACCGTTCAGAAATCAGGGAATATGGCAAAAATGTGGCATTTGACCGATTTCAGGATACCCCAGAAAGACATGGGTGAAGAGTATATGTCCGCAAAGGATCAAAACGAGTATGACTGCAAGGAAGCGAAATCGAGAAGGCGCGCTTATTCCCAGCACTCCAAAAACATGGGCAATGGCAAAGTGGTCTATAGCGACACTTTTACCACAAGATGGAAGCCGGTTCCTCCTGACAGCGGCGTCGAAATATTGTGGAAATTCGCTTGTATAAAACGGTAGCTGAGAATGTCCTGAATTTCGCGACCCGGCAGCGCGCGCACAACCTCTATTTTCCGGTTAATTCCTTATAGCGAGCCTTGTCGGCGTCATAACGCGCCTCGATGGCCGTTTTTTCGGCAGTGGCTTTTCCCAGATCCTGCTTCAGCTTGTCCAGCCTCGCCTGTGACTCCTGCAAATCATCCTTCAGTGTTTGCGGAATGGGCTTGCCAGCCTTGGCCAACCCATCGGCTTCTTTCTGGAAACTCTGCAGGCTGCCGCTGGCGGTCTTGACCTGCGAGCTGATGCTGTTGACGCGGGCTTCTATCTGCTGCAAATTTCGGCTACGCGCGAGATCGATTTCCTTTTCATTGCTGTAAGTATTAATGAGTGCCCTGTCGCGGCGTTTCGCGTCGAGCGCCGCCTTTTCGTCGGCACGCTTTTGTGCCTCGGCCTGCTCGTTGGCGCGCCGCTCCTCAGGAGTCAGCACTTCCTTTTTTTCTATCACGCGCCCGCCTTTGTCCAGCTCGGTACGATTTTTGTTGGCATATTCCGGCGGAATGGTTTCGCCATAGTGCGTCGTTCCCTTGTCATCCACCCATTTGTACATCTTTGCCGCGACGGGCAAACTGAAGGTGATGCCGACGGCCAGTGCAACAAGCAATTTTGTTTTAGTCATTTTTTACTCCATAACGGTTACGATACGATTGTACAGCGGTCAGATTCTGCACCAACGCCGCCTCGCCTTGCAAATAGCCGAGCAGGTCATCCAGCGTGGCGATAGACACCACCGGAATGCCAAAGTTGCGCCGCACCTCCTGCACGGCAGAGAGTTCGCCCTGCCCGCGTTCCATGCGATCCAGCGCGATGGCCACGCCGCACGGCTCCGCTCCTGCCGCGCGGATCAGCTCGATGGATTCGCGTACCGAGGTTCCTGCGGAAATCACATCATCGACAATCAGCACCCGGCCTTGCAGCGGCGCACCTACTGTCATTCCGCCTTCGCCATGGTCTTTGGCCTCCTTGCGGTTGTAGCAAAACGGCACATTGCGCCCCTGTTCCGCCAGGGCGATGGCTGCACCTGCCGCCAGCGTGATGCCTTTGTAGGCCGGGCCAAACAACATATCGAAATGCAAGCCCGACGCGAGTATTGCCTGCGCATAAAATTGCGACAGGTTCCTCAGCGAGGCGCCATCATCGAATAATCCGGCATTAAAAAAATACGGCGATAAGCGCCCTGCCTTGGTCTGAAACTCTCCGAAACGCAGCACATTTTGCTGCACGGCGAAGCGAATAAAATCCTGTCTAAAACTGTGCATGGCAATTTCGGTAGGTTGTGACAATGGCTGTCATTATAATGGCACACTCGACAGGACTGAAGAAAACCTGAAGCTATCACCCTCTACTTTTTTCCGGAAAAAATCAGGATGAATACCCCCAAAATGACAGGTTGGTTTAACTGATGCCGTATGCAGAATTACAGCGCGAGCTCGAGGAGCGTGCCGCATGCGGGTTGCTGCGCCAGCGGAAAGTGCTGCAAGGCCCGCAATCGCCGCATATCGTTATCGGAGACAAACCCTATTTGGCGTTTTGCAGCAACGATTACCTCGGCCTGGCGAACCACCCGAAACTCATTGCAGCACTGCAACAGGGCGCGGCGCAATATGGTGTCGGCGCGGGTGCGGCGCATCTGGTGAGCGGGCACAGCATCGCGCACCATCAACTCGAGCAGGCACTTGCGGCATTCGTCGGCAAGCCTGCCGCACTGCTGTTCTCCACCGGCTACATGGCGAACCTCGGCACGGTACAGGCATTGGTCGGCAAGGACGATACGGTATTCGCCGACAAGCTCAACCACGCGTCATTGAACGACGCGATGCTGCTGTCGCGCGCCGAGATCAAACGCTACCGGCATGGTGATGTTTCCCATTTGGCAAAACTGCTGGAAGAAGCTGACGGCACTTCGGGTAACCGTGGCGAGCAGGGTGAAATGCAAGGAGCCGCACAGCGAGCGACGAAACATACCGCAGTGGTAGACAAGGAACGAGCGAGCACGCGACACAGCAGTTCACCCGCGCAGCAGGTTAAGCGAAGTGCCGGGCGCAAGCTCGTCATCACCGATGCCGTATTCAGCATGGACGGAGACCTCGCGCCATTGCCCGAGTTATTGGCGCTATGCGAACGGCACAACGCGTGGCTGCTGGTCGACGATGCGCATGGCTTCGGTGTGCTGGGTGAGCAGGGACGCGGCTCGCTGGCGCATTTCGGCATCGCATCGCAACGCATCATCTATATGGCGACACTGGGCAAGGCCGCCGGTGTATTTGGCGCGTTTGTCGCGGCGGAACAGGCCGTGATCGACACGCTCGTCAATCATGCGCGCAGTTATATTTACACCACGGCCACGCCGCCCGCCCTGTCCAGCGCTTTGCTGGAGAGTTTAAAACTCATCGGGCAAGGCGATGCGTTGCGCGGGCATCTGTGCGGGCTGATCGCGCAACTGCGGGGCGGGCTGGCCGACTTGCGCTGGCAATTGATGTCGTCGGATACGGCGATCCAGCCGCTGCTGATCGGCGACAACAAGGCGGCGCTCGCATTGAGCGAAGGTTTGCGCGCGCGCGGCATCTGGGTCGCGGCGATCCGCCCTCCCACCGTTCCGCAGGGTACGGCACGCCTGCGCATCACCCTTTCCGCCGCGCACAGCGCCGAGGATGTGGTGCGGCTGATCGAGGCATTGCATGAACTTGCACAGTAACAAAAAATTCGCGCAGCGATTCGTTCGCTCCGGGCCCTCTATCCATCTTTCCCCCGGAGGGGGAAAGGGCGATCGACCCCTCCCTCTCCGGGGGAGGGATTGGGTGGGGGTTGCCCGCAGGCGGGATAGGGTTGGGGAGAGGGAGGCGTGCATGGCGGGTTTCATTATTGGGGGTGAAAATGACCGCCATGCACATTGACAATTACGGCAGCGGCACACCGCTGGTGCTGATCCACGGATGGGGAATGCACGGCGGTATGTGGGGCGAAATCGTGGAGCGATTGGCGGCACATTTTCGTGTTCTTGTGGTGGACTTGCCGGGGCATGGGCACTCCAGAAGGCAGAACAAGAAACAGGTGGAGTCGCTGGATCAAATCGTCGATTCGCTGTCGGCACAATTCGGTGAACCGCTCGCCGTATGCGGCTGGTCGCTGGGCGGGCAGATCGCGTTGCGCTGGGCAATGCTCCATCCGCAGCAAGTGTGCCGCCTGACGCTGGTGACGAGCACACCGTGTTTTGTGCGCCAGCCAGGCTGGGAATGCGCGATGGCGGTAGAGAAGCTGGCGGAATTTGCCGCTGCGCTGCAACAGGACTACGCGACGACGTTGCGGCGTTTCCTCGCTTTGCAAGTGCGCGGCAGCGAGCGGGAGCGCGAGTTGCTGGCTGCATTGCGGAGCGCATTGTCGAGCCGGGATGAGCCTGATCCGGATTCATTGCGATCCGGGCTAAAAATCCTGCGCGGCTGCGATTTGCGCAACGAATTACCCGGCATCATGCAACCCGCACTGGTCGTTGCCGGGGAACGCGATACGCTCACGCCGCCGCAAGCATCGCATTACCTGACTGAAAAAATGCCTAATGCGCGATTGGTGACGATCAAGGGCGCGGCACACGCGCCGTTCCTTTCGCACCCGGATGAATTTATGAAACACGTGATAAGCTTCATGCATGAATGATTTTCTGATCGACAAACGCCGGATGCGCCAGTCCTTCAACCGTGCTGCGCCAAGCTACGATGCTGCGGCGGTATTGCAGCGCGAGGTATGCACGCGCATGCTGGAACGGCTCGATTACATCAAATTGCAACCCGCGCACATTCTCGATGCGGGCAGCGGCACCGGCTGGGGAACACGCCAATTGGCGGAGAAATACCCGTCTACCCGGATCATCTCGCTGGATATTGCCATCGGCATGTTACAGACTGCGCGCAGCCATTCCGGCTGGTGGCGAAAATTATTCGGCGGCGCCCAGCAGGCGCAGGTTTGCGGCGATGTCGAAGCCTTGCCGTTGGCAGCAAATAGTGTCGAGATGGCGTGGTCGAACCTTGCCATGCAATGGTGCAACGATCTGCACGTGACATTCGCGGAATTGCATCGTGTGCTAAAAACAGATGGGCTGCTGATGTTCAGCACTTTCGGGCCGGATACGCTGAAGGAGTTGCGCCAGGCTTTCAGCGGCGTGGATCGGCACAATCACCTGAACCGGTTTGCCGACATGCACGATATCGGCGACATGCTGGTGCATGCCGGATTTGCCGAGCCGGTGATGGATATGGAGTACATCACGCTGACTTACGAGGATGTGCGCGGCGTGTTATATGACCTGAAACGCATCGGCGCGCACAACGCCACCGCCGGGCGCGGGCAAGGGCTGATGGGGAAAAATGCATGGTCGAGCCTGGTGGAAAATTACGAACGGTCGCGCCGCGACGGCAAGCTGCCCGCGACCTACGAAGTGATTTACGGGCATGCATGGAAACCGCAGCCGCGCGTTACCGGAGATGGCGCGGCAATCATCAAGACACCGTTTAAATTGAAATGAGCTATTTCGTCACGGGCACCGACACGGGAGTAGGCAAGACACTGGCCAGTTGCGCGCTGCTGTATGGGTTTGCCGCACAAGGCAATAGCGTAGTCGGGATGAAGCCGGTTGCCGCGGGATGCGACGATAACGACCAGAATGAAGACGTCATGCAATTGCGCGCCGCCAGCAATGTGCTGGCCAGCAAGGGGCAAATCAACCCGTATTGTTTTGCGCAAGCCGTTGCGCCGCAGCTGGCCGCGCAGTTCGTCGGTATCAACATCAGCTTCGAGCGCATCCTGGAATCATTCGCTGAATTGAACGCGCAGGCCGATGTCGTAGTCGTGGAAGGCGCGGGCGGATTCCTCGTGCCGCTTAATGCCAGCCAGGATAGCGCGGATCTGGCGGTGCAACTGGGATTGCCGGTTATCCTGGTAGTGGGAATGCGTTTGGGCTGTTTGAATCATGCGCTGCTCACGGTCGAGGCGATCGCCTCGCGCGGTTTGACGCTGGCAGGGTGGGTGGCGAATGTGCTGGATGCGAACATGGCCATGCCGGATGGAAATATCGCCATATTGCGACAGCGCATCAGCGCACCACTGCTGGGAGTCATACCGCACATGGTGCGGGCGGATGCACATGTAGCGGCGGGGTGTTTGGATATCGGGTTATTGCAAGAAAAAACGTTTGGTCCGCAAGTTATATCTGACGCAGATTAAAACGGTTGCCGATTTTGAATCCATACAATCTGGGTAATCTGCGTAATCTGTGGACAAGGCTTTTATGACCGACTTCAGTATCATCGCGGTATTTTTTGTCGGATTGCTCGGGGGTGTGCATTGCGTGGGCATGTGCGGGAGCATCGTCGGCATTTTCACGGCGCAGATACCGAAACCCTCTCCTCAATCCTCTGGTGGAACTGCTAGCCATTCAACTAGCCCATCAAAGAACAATGGGCAAGTTGCTGGTTATCCCGCAAGCGTGAGAGGAAGCGAACGTCTCTCCCTTCGTGAGAGGATCGGATTCAATGCGGGTGCACACTGGACATTCCATCTGGCATACAACGGCGGACGGCTGACCAGCTATATGGCGGCGGGCGCATTAGCCGGCGCGGTTGGGCAAGCGGGCTTGCTGTTGCGCGATTCAATACCGGTACAACACCTGTTGTTTGCCTTATCCAGCCTGATGCTGGTCGCGCTGGGGCTATACCTCGCCGGTATCTGGGGCATGGTGCGCCGCATCGAACAGGCTGGCGGCGTGCTGTGGCAATATATCCAGCCGCTGGCGCGCGGCTTGCTGCCGGTCACCACGATTTCGCGCGCGCTGCTGTTCGGGGCATTGTGGGGATGGTTGCCGTGCGGCCTCGTGTATAGCGTGCTGGTCGCCGCGCTGGCCAGCGGCAACCCGCAGGACGGCGCGCTGATCATGCTGGCATTCGGCTTGGGCACCCTGCCGAATTTACTGGCTATCGGATTGTTCTGGGAAAATATCCGGCGCTGGACACAGTCGCCACCCGTGCGCCTGACTGCCGGTCTGCTGGTAGCCGGGCTCGGCGTGTACGGCCTGATCAAAACAGGCTATACCTTTTACCTGCACGGATGGTCCGGAAGCTGCCATGTGGCGGCGTAATTCCATTACCGGATCAATAGCGCATTATTGTAGGGCGGGCTATGCCCGCCGGATCATGTTGTCGGGCGAAGCCCGACCTACGATTCCTTAGCGGCGCCGTATTATGCGGTCAGCCTCTCCAATACCACCGCAAAAAAACCGTCCGTGCCATGCAGGTGCGGGCGCAACTCCAGATAATCGCCCGTATCCAGCGCGATCTTTTGCTGCCGCAATACCTCGTTGGCCGAGCGCAGCACAAAGTCCGGGTGCGCGGCAAGGAAGGCCTGCACGATAAGCTGGTTCTCTTCCGGCAGGATGCTGCAAGTCGCATACACCAGGCGTCCACCCTTCTTCAGCAGGCGGCTGGCGGAGGCGAGGATGGCGGCCTGTTTCCGCGTAAATTCCTCGATGCTGCCGGGCGATTGGCGGAATTTCAGGTCGGGGCTGCGGCGCAGTGTGCCCAGCCCGCTGCATGGCGCATCCACCAGTACGCGGTCGATCTTGCCGGCCAGCCGCTTCACCTTGAGGTCGTTCTCGTGCGAGATCAGCATCGGCTGGATGTTGCTCGCGCCGGAACGTTTCAGGCGCGGCTTGAGATTGGCGAGGCGTTTTTCGGACGTATCCATCGCATACAGACGGCCCTGCGAATTCATCAGCGCGGACAGCATCAGCGTCTTGCCGCCCGCACCGGCGCAAAAATCCACCACCATGTCGTTGCGCTTCGGCGCGAGCAAATAGCCGAGCAACTGGCTGCCTTCGTCCTGCACTTCGATCTTGCCTTCTTCGAACAACGCGTCGCGATTCAGCGGAATTTTTTCCTTGAGCCGTATACCGACGGGCGAGTATGGCGTGGCGGTGGCCTCGATTTTTTTATCATGCAGCAGTTGCAATATGTCGTCGCGCTTGGCGAGCAGGGTGTTGACGCGGATGTCCAGCGGCGCACCTTGTTGCATGGATTGCCCTATGGCGAGAATGTCGATATCAGAGTACGAGGCACGCATCTTTTCGACCAGCCACTCGGGCAGTTCGGCCTGCACCGCTAACGGCAAGCCATCAACCTTGATACCCTTCACCGTGGCAAGCCATTCCTTCTCGTCGCGCTTCAATACCGGCTCAATCTCACGCAGGTTATAGCCGCCGAACCTGACCAGCCATGCGAGCGCCATACGGCGGGGCGTAGGGCTATCCCCACAAGCATGCTCGATCAGCAGGCGGTGGCGCAGCACGCCGAACACGGTTTCGGCAACCAGTTCGCGCTCATGCGAGCCGATGCGCTCGTTCTTGAAAAAGTAGCGCAACGTGGTATCGGCGGGATGCGCCAGCGGCAGGATGGCACGCAGTGCCTGAATAACCAGTTCCAGGCGATATTCGGTAATGAGCATGGTCGATATGGGGTATGTAAAAGCTGTTCCAAGAATTCAGCTTTGCAGTTTAGCAGGGTTGTCAATGGAATATCTTGCAGGGAGCCTTTGGCGCAGTCAATGAAAAGCAACAGGCGTGTGAATATTGACCTTATAATTGCATCGTTTGCCGAATCGGAAGCATTAAAAACCTCGGACAGTTCGCATTTGAACCAGCAGCGATTCTTTCAGCAGGAGGATACGATGGAGCCATATACAGACGAATTAAGTGTCGGTAATGCGACAATCGATGCGGAGCACAGGAATCTGATAGCCATGGTTAATGGGGTCGAGGCCATGATCAAGGCGAGGGATAGCTTCGCGCTGCCGGAAGCTCTCGAGCAGCTCGAATATTGGCTATGCGTCCATTTTGCGGATGAAGAGAATATCGCGCGCGCAATTAATTTTCCTTTTGCCAACAACAAGCAGGAACATAAATATGTGCTGAAGGAGTTTCAGCACATGAAAGACGAGCTGATAAACAAGAACGGCATATGGTCTGACGGCGCGGCCGAGCATTACTCCAACTTCTTGAGCAACTGGATAACCGACCATGTCATCAATGAAGATATGCTGATGAAACCCGCGCTGAAAGATTATCCGTACGACTTCAAACCGGATTAATTCCCGGCGTCTGCTTTTTTCCTGAACACATAAACGGCAGACTCCAGCTCCGGGGGCAATACCAGCGCACCCAGTTTTTTATCTTCTTCGATATCGAAAGATGATTGTTTCCTGTAATCGCTCCAATTGCCGAATGCGAATTGGTGGCGGCTCCCGATGACGATGTAAAGCAGCACGCTTGGGGTATCGAACACCCGCCGCTCAAAATCATTCTGCGAGGGTGGCCACGAACAGATGACCACTTCCGGAGCATAGGTACTGAGCGCCTCCCGCGCATCGAGCTTGATGACCCCCTCCGGATATTCCACCGCATTCTTCCAGCTATAGTTATCCGTTGCGGTTATTTTGACACCCTCGTTCTTCAGAAAGCGCGACAGGGTGCCATCTCCCGCACCGATTTCAAGACAGCTTCCGGCGCCAATCATTTCTGACAGCACTTCGATCAGTTCGCGCGAATAAAAACAATAGATTCCCTTCGGCTGCACCAGCGGCATAAGACGCTTCTTCTGCCAGACAATCGGCCAGAGCAAACGGAACCAGAACAGGGAAACCGGCTTGCGTTCCAGCCCCTTGGAAAAGAGCAGCTTCTGGGCGACAAAGCCGTTGAACAGGTTAAACCGGAGCTTGCCTTTGGTTACCCCGGTATCAGCCACCAGCGTGGACAGGCAAAGTTTCTTGACGGCCTCATGGGCCATCCGGCTGCGGACAAGTTGCGACAACGCGGCTTCTATCGATTTCCTGCTTTGTTGTTTTATATGGAACGATTTGTCCAATACGGGAGGTGCGGATATGCGCTGCAGGTACTCCTTCAACCCCTCCGCCACGCCGCGCCCGATAATGGCGGAAATATCCTGCTGCACCACGACCCAATCATCGGGATACCTTGTGCAGAGCTCATCCAAGGGCGGATTGGTTCTCAGCCACTCCAGGGTTTTTGCATTGCTGTCCCGCTTCATGAAAATACTGGGTTGTCAGCGCATCCGTTAACCGGCTACGCCGCCAGATACATCCCGCACAGCGCGATGCCCGCGCCCGCTGCATGAACCAGCCGTTCGCGGGACAGACGCTGCATACCCAGACCGAACGCTATGCCGGCGGCATGCAGCAGCACGGTCGCCAGCATGAAGCCTAGTACATATCCGAACCCGGAAGCCAGCTCAGGCATCTCGGCACCATGCGCGTGACCATGCCACAGCGCGAACATTCCGGCCATGGAACTGCTCAACCAGAGCGGCAAGCGCACCGATGCGGCGATCAGCACACCCAGCAACAGCACCGATAGCACGATGCCCTGTTCGACGAATGGCAGGCTGATGCCCAACATGGGCAAAGCGCCGCCCAACACCATCACGCCGACGAAGGTAAGCGGCACGATCCACAGGGAGCGCCCGCCCGTCTGTGCCGCCCATATTCCCACCGCCAGCATCGCGCAGATGTGATCCAGCCCGCCGGTTGGGTGCGTAATGCCATGCAGAAAGCCACTGGCCCCTGAAATGTCCCCAACATGCGCATAGGCAAAAGAGGGCAGCAGCAATCCTGCGATCACAGATAAACGCATCAAAGTGGGTTGGCTCATGGCGTTAACCTCCTTTAAACAATTCCGGATTCGACTTTATAGCGCACATAAAAAACATCCAGGTTTTGTGCGCGCACCCGTTTCATGATTTGCTCGGCGAGATTGTCGTCCAGAATGAACTCCACCTTCACCGCCAATTCTCCGGCAAGCTCGAAAAAAGTCTCTTCGCGCAGCCTGCCGTGTCGCCCGAATCCGGCGATGGCGCGGAATGCCGAGCCACCATGGATTCCGAGAGCCTTGGCCTCTTCGAGCAGCCACTCGTACAAAGGCATACCACCGTAAAGTTGTTTTTCAGTGACATAAAAAGTGAGCTGATCCATTGTTGCCTCCCTAATTTTGAAGCCATTTGAAAGTCTGGATACCCAGCACCGTCATCAGCAGCGAGCCGCCGAGATGCGCCGCTATAATACCCGCTCCCCATGCATATTGCCCGCGCAACAACAGTGTGACGGTTTCTGCCGAAAAGGTGGAAAAAGTGGTCAGCCCACCGAGAAAGCCGGTGATGATGAACAGCCGCCATTCCGGTGACAGCGTCGGATGCTGGAGAAAGAATGCGATCGCCAGCCCGATCAGGTACCCGCCAACCAGATTGGCAGCGAGCGTGCCGAGCGGCAATTCCGGCAGCGCCGGATTGAGCCACAGCCCGAAACCCCAGCGCAGCCACGCGCCGAGCGCCGCGCCGATGCCTACCGCAAGAAATGCGTAAAGGGTCATATCGAATATTGCCGATTATCGTTCGCCGTCATTCTACAACACGCACTGGCGCAAAACCGCCGCCCGGCGTGCGGAAGTTGGTCGTCTGACCCTGATAGAGCCGCGCCGCAACAAGCTGCACCTGACCGTCATAAACATAGCAGCGCACATCGTATTTGAGCGCCTGCGGCTCCGCCCCCTCGACACAGACCATGCGCCCGCCCGGTGCGGCCAGTTTCTGCGCGACATAGCCGCCCTGCATGATCTCGTCGAATACCCGCCTGGTCAGCTTCTCGCCGCGATACGCACCCTTGCTGCCGTGGCCGCTGTTCGGCTTGAAAAACCACTGCTTGCGCTCCTGCCACCATTGCTCATGATCCACCGCCTCCACCTGTTTGGTTAACGGAATACCTGCCTGCAACACAGCGATGTCCACTTCGCTCGCGCCAAGCGCGCGTAGTCCGCCCACATCGGTCAGCCGCGCCAGATTGCGCTTGTCGGCATAACGCGCATAGTGCGCGGGGGATGGCGTCACGACTGCGCTGCCCTCCATGTATGCCTGCCGCAATGCGGGATGCTGCTGCAATGAAAAATCCGTCAGGCGGTTATATACCAAGTCGATCTTCTGCTCGCCCCCAGAAGATTCAAGATGCAGGCTCAAACCGCCATCGTGCACCTGTAATACAGCGGGGTCGGCAATGTGCGCCACAATGCCAGCACGCTCAAACAAGTTTTTTGCCAGCAGAAATTCAGGATACAGGTACTGCACCTCGGGCTGCTCATCCACGATGGCGATACTGCGGAGCGGCGCCTCGCCGCGCGCCAGCCGCCACTCGTTGCGGAACATCTCGAAAAAAGTTTGCTCGAGATTTTCGACAGCAACAGCTTTGCCGGGCAATTCGGCATCGCGCTGGCTGTCGAGCAACAGCGCATTCAAAAATCCGCCGCCCGCGTTGCTGTTGATCTCGATCAGATGCGCGCCGTCGCTGTTGAGATGGAAGTCGTAACCAAAGAACACACCGAGTGTTGCTCCCCTCTCCCGCAAGCGGGAGAGGGGCTGGGGGAGAGGGTGTTCGCGCATCCACCCATCAAGCTCCACCACCCGCTCCACCGCATCGATCACATCATGCATTTGCCGCATCTGCGCAGCCGTGACAAACACCGGCGCAGCGGCAAACAAATGCGGGCAACGTTCCATCACCAGAGCATGCCACGCTTCGCCTTGCATCCGCATCGCGCGGTGCAGCGCGGTGCGATCCAGGATGGCCGAATGGCAATCGCCGTTCAGCCTGGCAGCAAGCTCCGCCCCGTTAGCCACTTGGCAAATCCGCAAAAAACAACATAAAACCGCCGCGAGCGTCGTCAGGACAAGGCGCGAGAAAGCGAAGTGGGTTTGGCAGGGATGGGCGGTTTGTCATTTCCGCCCAACTCGCAAAAACCGGAATGTACATGTCGGTACATGAGGATTTTGAGTTTTCGAGCAACACAGTCATGGCGAGGCGCAGCAGGTTTTACAACGCCTCGAAGATGCCCGCAGCGCCCATTCCGGTGCCTATGCACATCGTCACCATGCCATACTTTTGCTTGCGGCGACGCAGCCCATGCAACAAGGTCGCAGCGCGGATCGCACCGGTCGCGCCGAGCGGATGCCCGAGCGCGATTGCGCCGCCGAGCGGGTTCACTTTCGCTGGGTCGAGGCCAACATCGCCGATCACCGCCAGCGATTGCGCGGCGAAAGCCTCGTTGAGTTCGATCCAGCCCATGTCGCTCAATTTCAACCCGACCTGGCTCAACACGCGCGGGATCGCCTCTTTCGGGCCGATGCCCATGATCTCCGGCGGCACGCCCGCCACGCTGAAGCCGAGGAACTTGCCGATGGGCGTGAGGTTGTAGCGCTTCAGCGCGGCCTCGCTACACAACAGCACAGCAGCCGCGCCGTCCGACATCTGCGAACTGTTGCCCGCCGTCACCGAGCCCTTCTGCGCAAACACCGGCTTGAGCTTCGCCAGCGCCTCGACCGACGTGTCGGCGCGCGGCCCTTCGTCCTGCGCCACCTCGTTGGTTTTTATTTTTACGTCGCGCTC
>JBAQCT010000152.1:0-38648 GCA_049294375.1 Gallionella sp.
CACCAACGACAAGATGCTCGCCGTGGCGGAAGAGAAGCTGGAAATGCTCAAGGAAGACTCGCTGAAGATGCGCGCGAAAGACCTGCACGAACTGCTGCGCGCATGGGAAAACTACCACCGCATCCTCACCGCCGAAGCGCACATGAAGCATATCCAGTTCCGCGAGGAATCCCGCTACCCGGGCTTCTACTACCGCACCGACAAGAACTTCGTCGATGAAAAGAACTGGCACTGTTTCGTCAATTCGGTGTACGACAAAAAATCGAAGAAGTGGACCTGCTTCAAGCGCAAACACGTCGATCTGGTGGACAAGACGAAGCTGTTCAAGACGCATAAACCCATCGAACCGGCGACAGATAATGGTTAGTCTGTTTGCTAGTCGGGGTGACATAGCGTAAATTGAACGGCAAACTCGGGCATCGCAAGATGCCCGAGTTTTTTCAAGCCCATTTGTCCACGAAACACATGAAAGTTAGGTAGGGTGGATAAAACGCCGAAGGCGTGTATCCACCGTTTGTTCCGGTGGATTCGCGCTACGCGCTTAATCCACCCTACGAAAACTACGAAAATCTTAAAGGCAAAGGAAATAAATGACAGACACCTACATGGCAACCGACCTCCCCTTCCCCGGCAGTCCGGTCGTACCGGAGATGAGCGACGGCAACAAGAAAATACAGTTCCGGTGCCGCAAGGGCATCGCCTGCTGGAACGCCTGTTGCAGCAACATCGACATCTCGCTCACGCCCTACGACATCGTGCGCCTGAAGCAGCGCCTCGAAATGTCGTCCACCGAACTGCTGCAAAAATACACCGTGCCCTACGAAATGGAACCGGGCGGTATCGCGGGCGTGAAGCTGCGCCCCGTCGAGAACGGCACCGCCTGCCAGTTCATGACAGCGGAAGGGTGCAGCGTGTACGAAGATCGCCCCACCGCCTGCCGCTACTATCCCGTCGCCCTGTTGTCGATGCGCAAGCAGGACGAATACACCGACACCAGCTCCTACGCGCTGGTCAGGGAAGATCACTGCCTCGGCCATCAGGAACCGCGCAGCCTGACCATCGACGAATACCGAAAAGAACAAGGGGTAGAGAAATACGACGAACTCGCGCGCGGCTGGCGCCAACTCATCCTGAAAAAGAAATCCTCCGGCCCGAGCATCGGCAAACCCACCAAGCGCAGCCTGCAACTCTTCTTCATGGCGTGCTACGACACCGACCGCTTCCGCGAATTCGTCACCAGCGACGGATTCACCGGACTCTACGACATCCCGGCAGACGAGATGAAGAAGCTACTTGCCAACGACACCGAACTCATGCTGTTCGGCTTCCGCTTCCTCAAACAAGTCCTGTTCGGCGAAAACACCATCGCGATGCATCAGGAAACAGCGGCCAAGCGCATGGAAAAATCCAAGGAAAAACTGCAACAACTGGAAGAGGAAGCCCGCGCAAAACGCGCAGCGGAAGCGGATGGAATGTACGAGGACAAAGAGCTGTAACTATCGCTAATCGGCCAGTAGCAGTCGTTTAAGTGGCTGATGTCGAGTAGCCGCTACTCGGCCTCTGCTGACGTTTCTTGGTGGTCTATATTACGTCCGCTGTGTGCCAGAAGCGGCCAATTTGTCATAACTGATTTTCAGAAAGTGCCTCTTACAAATAATACGACGGTGAGTCATCCCAATCAGACACGAGGCCTCTAACTTCAATCTCCCCAGGCAGTAACTTGCGGAGCTGCTGAACTTTATTATCCATTAGCCCGTGGTCACCTGACATGGCCATCAGGATTGCAGCATCCGTTCCCAACTCTAGTGCAGATGAGGCCAAGTCCTCGATATCTTTCGTTGCAATTTTCTTTACCTCGGCCTTAACTTCCCCAATCACAAACTTCCCATCGACAATACAGACCACATCCAACTCACGATCTGGTTTACTTCCTTGGTTTTCTGGATAATCGCGGTATAGAACCGTTTGCGGAGCAAAGATGAAACAGCTTTTCGATTCACGGCGCAAGGCGCATAGCGCCCATGCCACTGAAATCGAGTCGTGCTCACGTAGACAGGTTGCAAAAAATTCATTCAAGCGAAAATCTAGCACGACATCAACAGGAAGCTGATGATCATCTCGGCAGACCTCGCACGGAATTTTGTCTTTCAGAAAATCGACGCCAACCCAATTCCGATGTGAGCAATGCCTGCAGCTCCATTCATGTCCGCGATAAAACACCCCGCGCTCCAGCAGGAAACTCAAAGAGCGTTTCATATCATCTGGAGCCTCTGAGAGGATTTCGTCTCGTCGCCCCTTAAGGTTTTCGTCCTCATCTATAGCCGCACTAAGCTCAACTTCCCAAGCACTGAACAGCCAGTTGTAACTCGTCGTTTTGCGAGGGGTTTTAAGCTTGGTCGATATCTGAATGATGCGCTCAGCCAGGTTCTGCCACCCGGCATTATCATGAATCTGCAAGTTGCCATCAGTTGCCTTCATGCGTTTTTGCAATAAGCTGATAACCTCAGCCTGCTGTTCCTTCGCTGGCGCAGCCATGTTTTCAAACTGACTGCGCCAGAAGTGCTTACTAAGTACATCTTCGAATGCATTCAAAGAACCGAACATTCCCAGCATGCCTTGAAGATACCGGCCTTTGTCAGACGGAGCTGAGTATTTGTACGCAATACTACTCTCGGTGGTTGCACGCATATCCGGGTACGGAAAGTGAGGTCTATCATGAAAAATGCCAATAAATAGATTTTCACTCTGCGGTTGCTTGACCTCGATCACACGCATATTGATGTCAGCCTTCACAGAAATATCGCCATACTGTGTCAGGCGAGAATCTGCTTTTTCACAGAACTGCCTAACCAATTGAGGATGTGACGGCAGCTTCCATTTTTCACGGACATTGGCAAATCGACTATTGTCGTTCAATCGATCTATTTCCAAGTCTACGAACCAACAGCCCTGCGAGAAGATTGGGTGCATTCCCTTGCAGTAGCCAAGCTGAATTGGCTCTGGCGCTGTCACAATCGTAGCGACATCCCGTATTGCAGTTTTATTTGTTGCTGGAGAAAAGCCTCCGATGTGATTCATGCTATATATGTGCTTAGTGTCTGATGGGCAGCATTCTTCGCTCGACTCAATCACGCAGAAATCGACATATGACATCGTGGCCTTGCGTAACCGCTCAACGAATTCTTGTACATCTGCGTTACTCAACGAATACGAGCGCACAAATATCTTGGCAGGGCCATTTCCTCCGCCTATCCAGTTGCGCTGGCGCAAGAAGTTTGCAATTTGACCGGTTCTAATTTCGTCCGACCTGATTGCTGCTGGAACGCGCAAAGTCTTAAAGGTCTGGTTCTGTGCATCGTCAAAAAGAAGGCCGGCATTCCAACATGAAATGCGATCCTCGAAGCTATCACCCACAACTAAACAGAACCCATTTGTCCATGGATGCTCGGTACGGTGCGGTTGCGAATTGAGGTTTGACAACTGGCCTAGGGTTACGATGCTGCTATCTTTCGACATGCGGTCCATCACTTCGTATCCATCCAGTGCTTCAACAGCCTCAACTGCACGGAAGTGCCATCTGTTTTCTGGAGCATCCTTCGGCGTCAGGATAAGCCCCCGCACGCCGAGCTGCTGGTGTGCCGGGAATGGATTTACGCTGCCATACAACGTCCCAAAGTTATCTTTTATGAAACCGTCGTCTGACCAAACAGGATAACGATCCAAGATGAACTCAGGCGCAGCACGATGCATGCCTGAGACAATCTTGAGGAACGGTAGCCACGAAAGTGCTGTAAGGCCAGTTGCCTCGACTCCGACCCTCGGATGCTGTTCGATCTCATCACGCCTACGATTGCGTTCTACGATAGCCGTGCCAGATAGCATGTCAGCCAACACAGGAACCAGCGCTTGATTGTCGTAGGTGAGCGCGAGAACAAAGTCTGGGTCGAGAAACTGCAACCATGCCTTGTAACGCTCTGAAATTACGCCATTTTCGACAGGCACAATCAGCGACTGCCGACCGCCGTGCCTTCCGAAACAATCTGCAAAAATAGCATCTAGCCACTTATGAGAATCCGGGCCGTCTTCGAGTAGATATGCCACTCGTACAGGTCGCGGCGTAGCTCGAATTACTGGATCTGGCTTCATCATACGAATTGTTCGTTCCTTATGGAAAACAGAGGATGAATCGGCCCCGATCCGCTAGCCCCTTTCCAGTCTCATGAAATGCCGCCTCTCGAACTCGACGGAAGGCAGGTACCCATTGTACCCGTGGCGAGAGCGTGTCCGGAAAATTATGCAAAGCAGTCAATGCTCGCACATACACAGATTGGCTGCTTTGGCCGAGGAGCGGGCATCTACAGCTGTTACCTTAATCGGCTATTTCGGGTCGTTTTGAAACGCGCAGTTCGGCTATACCACCAGAGGCCCGTGGTAATCGTCGCTCTTGAGGGTGGCGGCAGTCGCGCCGGAAGAGACATTGGCGAGCTGGCGCTCGTGGTCTGACTGGACTTGCAGCAGCGTGCGGACGCAGGTGTCGAGATTATCGTATTCGTCGCGACCCGTGCCGTATTGCTCGGCTTCGGAATAAAAGAACTGGCAGCGATAACGGCTCTCGCCCACCTTGCACACGACGAAATGCGCGCCTCGCTCGTTCCAGTAGATCGTCGGGCAGAGGGTGAGGCTTGCCGGATTTCCGCCGAGTTGCAACTCGCTGTCGGCAAGCTGGATCGGCACGATTTTGCCGTAGCGTTCGAGCAGGATGGCGGATACGCGTTTGCGCTCTGCTTCGGTGAAGTCTTCAATGGCGGTCATGGGTACTTCTACTTTCTCGTCATACCGGCGAAAGCCGGTATCCAGTTGATTAACAAATTCCCACGTCAGTGAGACAACACCTTTGTTTTGTCCGCTTTGCGGAACGTTTTTCATTGCTGAATTCCGGCTTTCGCCGGAATGACAAGCTAAACGGTTTATGTCTGCGCCCAAGGCAGGCCGTCGAAGCGCCAGCCGTTGTGCGAATTGCGGTGATGGCTCTCGTCGAGGTCGCCTTCGAAGCCGTGCGCGATGTTATAAACATCATGCAAGCCGGCTTTTTCCAGCGCTTCTCCCGCTTCGGCGGAACGGCGTCCGGAACGGCAGATGAGCAATACGGGGCGATTGACGCTGGCGGCCTTGCGCACATGCGCGACGAACATCGGGTTGACCTCCCATTCCGGGCCGTCCACCCAAGGAATATGGATGGAGCCGCGCGGATGGCCGACAAACATGTATTCCATCTCGCTGCGCACGTCGATGAACACCGCTTCGGGGTTGGCTTGCAGGAAGTCGTAGGCTTCCTTGGGGGTGAGGTGTTGCATGATCGTTCTCCTTGCTTGATTTGTTTTGGGCTGTCCGGATTATAACGCCGCGCGAACCCTTCTACACGCTATGCGGAAAGTCACTTCCCCGCAATTTCCTGCAATTTTTTCGGCTGGATGACATGCCCGTCCAGCCCGGCCTGTTTTACGCTGCCGCCATAGGCCACGCTCATCAATTGCGAGTAATACACCACCGGCATGGCGAACTGGGTGCCCTGCTTCTTGTTAATCTCGGACTGGTAGATTTCGACATTGGCCTGGCACAACTGGCAAGGCGTGACGATCATTTCCGCGCCGTGATCGTAGGCGGATTCGACGATGTCGCGAATTTGCTTCTGGGATTTATCCGGCTCGGAAAACGCCAGCGCTCCGCCGCAACAGGTGACCTTCTGATCGTAGCTGGTAATGGCTTCCGCTCCGACTGTTTCAATCATCCTGTCGAGATACAGCGGATTCTCGAAAGATTCGCCATGTATGCCGAAAGGGCGGTTGGTCTGGCATCCGATATAGCCCGCGATTTTCAGGCCCTCCAGCGGTTTGACCACAGGGGTTTTCATGCCCGCGAATCCGATATCCTCGACCAGCACCTCGACGATGTGGCGCGCCTTGACCGTGCCCTTGAGGTTAAGCCCCGCCTCCTTGAGTGCCTCGTTGGTTTCGGCCAGCAGGCTGTCAGATCCATGCAGTTTTTCCGCCGTCTCGCGGGTGGACAGCCAGCAGGCCGGGCAACCGGAAACCATATCCTGCCCCGGCAGATGCTTCTCGGTCAGCGCCAGATTGCGGGCGCTGATCGCCAAGCGTGGCAACAGGCCACCCTCGCCGTAACCGATAGACGCGCCGCAACAGTTCCAGTCTGGAATCTCGTTGAGCTGGATGCCCAGCTTCTCGCACATCACTTCGATGGAGGTGGCGAAATTCGATGCGGAGGCGCCCTTCTGAGATGAGCATCCGGGGTAAAACGCGTAATTTTTCTTGGTCATGTTTTGTGCCTCAAACGTAGGAGCGCAACTTGTTGCGCGATGAACTTGGAATCGCCCGGCGAGCCTGGCTCCTACAGATTACGGTGCATATTATTCTTGCGTTCTTCGATTTCGTGCGCCTTGGCGATCATCTTGCGAAAGCCGTCCTTGTCCTTGCATTTGTGCCCGCCCAGTATCTCCATCGGGTTGAGGCGCTTGGCCTTCATCAAGCCAATGCCGATCCCCTTCATCGCCAGCGCGTTCCTGATGCCCTGCATGAAGCCGTCCTTGAAATACATTGCCAGCGAAAACTTCAGCTCGTTGACCCGCCCGGTCTTGGCCAGATTCTTCCAGAACAGGCTGGCAATCTCGCGCGTCGGCTGGCCTTTCGGCGCGATACCCAAGCGGTGGGCGTAATGCGCCAAGCCGTGCATGATATGGGTAATCGGCAGTTTGCGCGGGCAGCGCACGATGCAGTTGTAGCAGGACGTACACATCCACATCGAGTCGGTAGCCAGCACCTCGTCGCGCTTGCCCGCGCGGATCATCATGAACAGTTTTTGCGGGGTGTGCTGCCACGCGTTGCCGAGCGGGCATGACCCCGCGCACACGCCGCACTGCATGCACATCTTGACCCACTCGCCATCCTCGACGCGCTCCTCGACTTCGCGCAGGAAGTTGTTGTGATAGGGCGCGATTGCCTGTCTATTCAAATCATTCATCGTCGTTTACTCCTGGCGTAGGGCGGGTTCCACCCGCCATGTCGGGCAGAGCCCGACCTACATGGTTATCCTAACCAAATCCCTTCATCGGCGACGGCCCCATCTCCACCAACTGCGCGACATAGTCATTGATGAACTTCGCCACGCGCTCGTTATCGGTGATCGCCACTTCAAAACTGGACACGCGTTCCGGCTCCAGCCCCATGCCGGTCAGCGTGTCGCCGATTTTGGCCATACGGTAGCTTGCCAGTTCCGATCCCTTGACGAAGTGGCACTGGTAATCGTCGCCCTTCTTGCAGCCCATCATCATCACGCCGTCGTAGCCAGAGTTGAGCGCGTCGGTGATCCAGATGGTGTTCACCGAACCGAGGCAGCGCACCGGAATGACGCGCACAAAGGCCGAATAGACGGTGCGCGACAAGCCCGCCATGTCGAGCGCCGGGTAGGCGTCGTTCTCGCAGGCCAGGATCAGCACGCGCGGCTTCTCCGAAAACTCGTCCGGGATTTCCACCGCCTTGAGCTGGCTGCCGACGGTGTCCACCGAATAATTCTCGAATGAAATCACGCGCACCGGGCAGGCACCCATGCAGGTGCCGCAGCGGCGGCAGCGCTGTTCGTTGAATACCGGGAAGCGCTTCTCGTCCTCGTCTATCGCGCCGAACGGGCACTCCACCGTGCAACGCTTGCACTGCGTGCAGCCTTCCAGCCGCACGATGGGGTAGGAAAGATCGCCTGCGCGCGGATGTGCGGCGCGTCCGAGGCTGGCGTTTTCGACCGCCTGGATCGCTTTGAGTGCGGCGCCGGTGGCATCCTCGGTCGCCTGCAGCATGTCCATCGGGCGGCGTACCGGCCCGGCTGCATAGATGCCGGTGCGGCGTGTCTCATAAGGAAAGCAGATGAAATGCGAATCGGCAAAGCCGTATTTGAACTGCGGCATGTCCGGCCCCTGCCGGTAGGTCAGGTTCAGAATGGAAATCTTCTGCATGTCGGATTTGTTCTGTTTTGCCGCTTCCGAGCCACCTTCGGCTTCCCTGACGACGGTGTCCCACGCGTCGAGATTCACGCCTGCATTCGGCACCTGCCCGGTTGCCAGCACGACCAGATCGGCTTCGAGCGAAGTGTCTTCGTCGAGAATCATATCCTTGAAGTTCACCTTGCAGCCGTCACCGGAAGCTTCGACGCTCGCCGTTTTTCCCTTGGTGAAAATCACGCCCTTCTGCTGCGCGCTACGATAAAAATCCTCGCCCATGCCCGGCACGCGCAGATCGGTGTACATCACCACGGTGTCGGTTTCGGGATTGGCGTCCTTGAAATACATCGCCTGTTTGATGCTGGTGGCGCAGCAGTGGCCGGAGCAATAGGAAAGATGCTTGCCGGTCTCGTCGCGCTGCCCTGCGCATTGCAGGAACACCACGGATTTGATTTCCTTGCCGTCGGCACGCTTGAGCGCGCTGCCGTTGGCTGTTTTTGCAAGCGCTTCGAGCCCCGCCTGATCGACGACGTTGGGTTGTCCGCCGCCCAGTTCGGGCAATTTGGCGATATCGTAAGGGGTGAAGCCGGTCGCCTGGACAATCGCGCCGATGGCCTCTTCGATCACCGCACCGGACTCCTGCGCGACCTTCACGGTAAAGCGCCCCGGCGCTCCGGACGTTTCTGCCACGGCCGAATTGAGATGCACCTTGATGCGCGGATGCGCGCCCACTTTTGCAACGAGATCGGCAACGCCGGTGTCCTGCGGCTCGGCATAGGGCGCCTTGAACGGCACGCGCTTCCACAATCTGTTTGCCCAGCCGCCGAGCTGCGCCTGCTTCTCGACGATGACCACTTCGTAGCCCGCCTCGGCGGCCTCAAGGGCTGCGGTCAGACCGGACATGCCGCCGCCGACCACGAGAATGCGTTTCTGCTGTGCGGTGTTCGGATTGCCCTGCGGCAGCTTCATTTTCTTGAGCTCGGCGCAGCCCATGCGCACATAATCGTCGGCCATTTCCTGGCGCACCTCGTCGTGCTCGCCGCCCTCTGCGACCACCCAGATGACGCCTTCACGCAAGTTGGCGCGGGTCATCGCCACCGTCGGAAAATGGAACGCCTCGGTCTTGGCACGGCGCGAGCAGGCGGCGATACAGACATGCGTGACAGACTCCTTCTCGATGTCGTCGCGGATCATCTGCACGCCCTCGCTGTTGCACAGGAAGGCGTGGTCGCGCACCAGCGCCATCTTGCCTTCCTTCTGCGCGATCTTGCCCAGTTGCGCGATGTTCAGCTTGTCGCCCAGGCCACAACCGGAGCAGATGTAGGCGGCGGTTTTCATTTCAGCCATCATTTTGCTCCTTCAGCAGCGGCAGTCTTGTGCACCACCTGGATCGCGCGCAGCGCCGCCGCCGTGGCGCTCTGCACCGAGCGGTTCACGTCAAGCGGGCTGGTTGCGGCACCCGCGCCGAACATGCCTTCACTTTGCGCCCCTTCGATGAAGCCAGACGCATCGAGCAGCAGGTCTTCGGGCAACTCGATGCTGTTGGTCTCCGGTTCCATGCCGACTGCCAGCACGACCAGGTCGTGCGTCGTGGCGTAGCGGTGATAACCCTCGGTGTCCACGCCATGCAACACCGGGTTGCGATCCTTGTCCTCGGCGATCTTGGCAACCTTGGATTTGACGAAGCTGACCGTCGCATCCTGCTGCACTTTCTGGTAAAAATCTTCGAGGCGGTCGATGACGCGGATGTCGATGTAGTAGATCGTCGATTTGCCCTCATCGCCATAAGCCTCGCGCACGTAATGCGTCTGCTTGAGCGAGGCCATGCAGCAGATACGCGAACAATGGCGCAGATGGTTTTCGTCGCGCGAACCGGCGCACTGGATGAAGGCGATGTTTTTTGCTTCCTTGCCATCGGAGGGGCGCAGCAGCTTGCCGCCGGTCGGGCCGTGCGGGTCGGCGAGCCGCTCGAATTCCAGGCTGGTGATGACGTTGGCGAAGCGGTCGTAGCCATACGGCTGGATTTTCGCCGCGTCGTAGGGCTTCCAGCCGGTCGCCCAGACGATTGCGCCGACTTTCAATTCGACCGTCTCGGTCTGCATGCCGAGGTCGATCGCGCCGTATTTGCACGCTGCCTGGGCTTTTGCCGCATCCGGCGTACCGATGATCGAAGGGTCGAGCACATAGTGCATCGGGTACGCCATCGCGTGCGGCAGGTAGGCCGCGCGCGTCTTGCTCAGGCCGTATTCGTACGGGTTCGGAATCTCCGCCTCGACCGCTTTGGCGCATTCGCCGCAGGCGGTGCAGTTCGCGTTGACATAGCGCGGAGCCAGCTTCAGCGACACCGTATAGTCGCCGCGCTGTCCGGCCACGCCGCTTACTTCTGCCATTGTCATCACGCGCACGTTGCGGTTGCCTTTCAGGCGGCGCAGGTTGATCTCCAGCCCGCAGGTCGGGTGGCACATCTTGGGAAAATAGCGGTTCATCAGCGCGGTGCGCCCGCCCAGGGTGGCGTTGCGCTCGACGAGGATCACCTGTTTGCCGCATTCGGCGGCTTCCAGCGCCGCCGTCATGCCGCTGATGCCGCCGCCGACGACGAGGATGGTCTGGTTGGTTGCGATGGATGAACTCACTCAAGCCTCCAGTGTAGAACGGGTTAATGTGCGAATCTCGAATTGCATCCGCTCTAGGTCGCCGAGGATCCAGGTCGGTACGGCATCCACGCCGGGCGCGTCGATGCCCGCGACCGAGCCGGGGTTGACCAGCCAGCACTGCCCGCCTTTGACATCGGCTTGCTTCCCGATATGGGCGGCATGGCTGTGGCCGTGGCAGACCAGTTCATAATCGCCGGTGCAGGCGAAGGCGTGCCCGTGATGCGGCATGTGGGTGACGAATATTCTGCGCCCGCCGAGTTCCAGCATGGCTTCCTGCCCGTGGTAGGTGAACAGGCCGCCAGTTTTTTGCATCATGCGGTACAGCGCCGGGATGTCGCCAATGTTGTTGCCATGCACCGCATGGATGGGGATGCCGAATTTAATGGACGAGCGCAGGGTGTTGACGCCGATCAGGTCGCCACAGTGGATGACTGCTTCTGCGCCAGCCGCCTTTGCTTCGGCTACAGCCGCCGCAAGGGGGTCGGCGCGATCATGGCTGTCGGAAACGATGCAGATTTTCATATCTTTTTTGTTATCGCGTAATAGCGGAGGCTCCGCCTCATTAGACATAATTCATGTGCAGGGTGTCTATAATCACATCGGGTGAGCCCGCGCATAACCCTAATGGGTTGGCATGGTAGAATCCGTGCTGATTTCAGCAGATTTCATGCCACGCGCCTCTTGTCTGGCGCGGCGAGCGAACGGGCACGACAAACAAACGGACACGATGAACAGAAAAATGGAGTGGGCGGACAAACCGGACAATGCGGCGTTTTTCTGGACGCGCGATCCCGAGTTCGCGCTTCCCTGCAAGGACTGCGACGCGGATCACCGCACACCGCAGGAGTCCCGCGCGGGCGATCTCAATACGCTGCTGAACATGTATCTGGACACCGCGATCGGCTTTATCCATGCCAAGGCTGGCGTGATACGCGTCCTGCTGGCCGACGAGCAGACCCTGCAAGTCATCAGTGCGGTCGGGCTGACAAAGGAAGAGCTGGAGGCCGAGCGCATCGTGGATCTGGCCTGTGAAGAGTGCGGCAAGGATTCCTTCAGGCTCGGACTTTGCGTTGCCGAAACCGATTCCTGCGAGACACGGCATGGCAGCCAGCCGCTCCGACAATTCCGCTCGGTGATCTCCATCCCGCTGAAAAGCCGAAAATCTCCCGATGCCCTGCTCGGCGTCTTCACGCTGTTCTTCGATACGCCACAAACCTCTTCAGGCAATGCGGCCAACATGGCAACCCGCTTTGCAAATCTGCTGGGCGGCCTGATCGAGCACATCAAATCCAGCCGCGAAACGAAACGCGCGGAACTGCTGATGGAGCGCCAAACCATCGCCAACGAAATACACGATTCGCTGGCGCAGACATTGAATTACGCGCGCGTGAGCACCGCGCTGCTGAACGATGCGATACGCAACAACAATGCGGAGATGTCGGAAAGATATGTGCGCGACATCGACGAGTCGCTCGAGATCGGTCAAAAGGAGGTGCGCGCGCTCATCACCGACTTCCGCAGCGAAATGGATCCGGCAGGCCTGCTGCATGCCTTGCAAACGCTGGCAGGGGAGTTCCGCCGGAAGCACGGCATCGCGCTGGATTGCATGATCCGCATCGCCGACCTCGATTTGCCGCTGGAGCACGAGATACAGGTTTACCACATCGTGCGCGAGGCGTTGTCCAATATCGCCCAGCACTCCAATGCGAGCCATGCGCGCCTGATCGTTGACCACCTCTGCGGCTACTATGTATTCGCCGTGGAAGACAACGGCGTCGGCACCTTCTCGCAGGTGGAGGGGCATTACGGGATCATCATCATGCGTGAACGAGCGCAGCGCATCGGCGGCGAAATCAGGGTGGAAAGCACAAAGGGATTGGGAACATGCGTACAATTATTCTTCCCGGAACCGGGAACAAACTGGAGAACGGTGCATGACTGACAAGCTGAAAATCGTACTGGTGGACGACCAGAGCCTATGCAGGCGTGGCCTGAGCGAACTGCTCACCCATTGCTACGACTTCGACGTGCTGGGCGCGGTGGGCACTCTCGACGAGCTGCGTGCCCTGCTGGACAAACAGCCCGAGTTGCTGGTCATCGATCTGCGCATGAAGCCCATGGACGGGCTTGCGATGCTGGAACAATTGCGCAAGGAAGGTTGCACCATCCCCGCCGTGATGCTGACCATGAGCGATTCGGAAACGGATCTGGGGAACGCGATCCGCGCGGGCGTACGCGGATACCTGCTCAAGGATATGGCGCCTGAAGATGTCGTCGATGCGATCCGCCGCGTCGCGGCAGGCGAGCTGGTGGTCGCGCCGACCATGACGGTCAAAATGATCGAAATGCTGCGCGGCGACCAGCCCGGGCAGGAAGCGAAGAATTCGCTCAAGCTGCTCACCGACCGCGAACGCGAAATATTGCAGTTGCTATCGCGCGGCGAGAGCAACAAGGCGATCGCGCAAACGCTGCATATCAGCTACGACACGGTCAAGCAGCATGTCCGCCATATATTGAACAAACTCAACCTGTCTTCGCGGGTGAAGGCCGCTGTCCTGTTCGCCAAGGAACAGGGCCCGGACGGCGACGATGGTGCCTGAAGCCGTCCGATAGATGCCATGCGACTGTGATGCAGCGCCTTGCCGCACTGGAAATACCCTTTCAAAACCGCCTGCCCGACCCAGATAACATTCCGTAATGTACTTCATCAAACCCACCGACCCGCACCCGATCACCCCCGGCAAGGCGGTGCTGCTCGGTCTGCTGTGCCTGATCTGGGTGGCCACCGGGCTGGTCGGGCACGATCCGTGGAAGCCGGACGAGGCGCAGGGTTTCGGGCTGATTTATTCCATGCTGCAAAGCGGCAATTGGCTGGTGCCGACCCTCGCGGGCGAGCCGTACATGGACAAGCCGCCGCTGTATTACTGGACTGCCGCACTGTCCGCCAAACTGTTTTCGCCCCTCCTGCCGCTGCACGACGGCGCGCGCCTCGCCAGTGGTTTTTACATCGCACTGACCCTGCTGTTCACCGGCCTCGCGGGCCGCAAGCTGTACGGCGAGAATCGCGGCTGGGCGGCGGCGATCATCCTGATCGGCTGCGTCGGCATGCTGGTGCGCGCGCACCAGATGATCACCGACCTGACGCTGCTCGCGGGCTGCGCGATGATGCTGTACGGCTTCGCGCAGAGCCAGGAGCGCGCCCTGCGCGCCGGTGTGCTGATCGGCACCGGCATGGGCATCGGCTTCATGTCGAAAGGCTTCATCGCGCCGGTGCTCTTCGTGTCGATTGCCGTGCTGTTGCCCGCATTGTTCCGGAACTGGCGCGTGCGCAATTATTTTTCCAGCATCGGCGTTGCCGCGCTGTGCGCGCTGCCGTGGCTCGTTATCTGGCCGACGCTGCTGTACCTGCATTCCCCGCAATTGTTTGCGGACTGGGCGTGGGCGCGCAACGTCGGCCATTGGCTGGATTACGCGAAAAGCGGGCCGAGCCGGGAATCGTTCTACTACCTGAAAAACCTGCCGTGGCTGGCCTGGCCCGCCTTGCCGCTGGCGGCGTGGACGGTATGGCAATCGCGCAAACGCCTCGCGCAACGCGACGACCTGCATTTGCCGCTAGTCGCCCTCGGCGCGATGTTCGTCGCGCTCAGTTTCGTGCCGCACATCAAGGAGGTATTCGCGCTGCCGATGCTGCTGCCGATCGCCCTGCTCGCCACCGCCTCGCTGTCGTCGCTGAAACGCGGCGCGGCCAACGCGCTGGACTGGTTCGGGCTGATGACCTTCGCGCTGTTCGCCATCGCAATGTGGTGGGGCTGGGCCGGTTTGCTGCTGGACAATCACGCCAAGATCACCCTGTGGCTGAAAAATTACCAGCCCGGTTTCGAGCCTGAATTCCAGGCCGTGCCGTTCACCATCGCCATCGTCGCCACCGTGCTGTGGCTGGTGCTGGTCTGGCGCGTCGGCCGCTCGATGCGCCGCGCGGTGGTGAACTGGCTATTGGGCATCACGCTGGTATGGACACTTGCGATGACGCTGTGGCTACCCTGGCTGGATAGCGGCAAGAGCTACCGCAGCATGGTCTCGTCGCTGCAAAAAGCCATGCCGAAGCAATACCAGTGCGTCGGGTACGATTACCTCGGCGACGGCCAGCGCGCCATGCTGCATTATTTCGGCAACATCATTACCCGGCACGACCCGCAGCTTCGCTGCGACCTGCGCCTGATCCAAGGCGAAAGACTATCCAAACCGCTGCTCGAAGAGACACGCTGGAAGAAAATCTGGGAAGGTAGCCGCAAAGGCGACAAGAGCGAACACTACCGGCTGTATCGGCGCGTTGAAAAATAACGGGTGCGTTTCACGCACCACAATCATCCTAGACAAAGCAGCTGTCCACGAAAGGCACGAAAAAATTCAAAAGACTCAATGCTACGAATCGATGCCTAACAGGTGAGTCACCGAACCAATGCAATTTCTTGTTTTATTTCGTGCCTTTCGTGTTTTTCGTGGATGAAATGCACTCTATCTTGTTAGAGAATCTGCGCCGCCTCATCGAACGGCAGGCGCGGACTGCGCGGGAATAGTTTGCTGCTGTCGCCGTAGCCGAGGTTGATCACAAAGTTCGATTTGATTTTGGTGCCCGCAAAAAACTCCTTGTCCACTTTCTCGTTGTCGAAGCCGGACATCGGCCCCGCGTCGAGCCCGAGCGAGCGTGCGGCAATCAGCAGATAAGCGCCTTGCAGCGAACCGTTGCGGAACGCGGTCGTGTCGATCAGCGGCTGGTTGCCGACGAACCACGAACGCGCATCGGCTGGCGGGTACAGCTTGGGCAGCTTTTCGTAGAATTCCATGTCGTACGCGACGATGACCGTCACCGGCGCGGTGCGCGTCTTCTCCACGTTGCCCGGCGCCATCAACGGCAGCAAACGCTGCTTCGCCTCCGCGCTGCGCACGAACACGAAGCGCGCCGGGCAACAGTTGGCGCTGGTCGGCGCCCATTTCATCAAGTCGTAAATCTGGCGCAACAGCGCATCGCTGACCGGCTTGTCCAGCCAGTTGCTGTGGGTGTGCGCTTCGCGGAAGAGGATGTCCAGGCTGCGGTCATCGAGTTGCATGGCGTTCTCCTTTGTCGGTTTAAACAGGTTACAACACTACACCAATCCGGTAGATTTTGTAGAGTGGGCTTTGCCCACCATGTCGGGCAAAGCCCGACCTACAACTAGGCCGTTCGCCCTGAGGTATCGAAGGGTGCATGCACCCAAATCAAAATCAACACCGCCGGGGGTTGCCCGGCAGCAAGTTACCTTCTTTTGCTTCGCCAAAAGAAGGTAACCGAAGAAAAGGCGACCCCGGTTTGCCGCCCCCTTCGGGGGTTCCCTCGATCAACCGCAAGCAAGCGGGGCTGCGGAACTCGCGCTACGCGCTCAGACAGTCCTCGCCTAAACCTCCGCTCGCTTTCGCCTGATCGAGGCGGCGCTCAGGGGGTGGAAAACCAAAAAACAAAACCATAAAAACGTAGGGTGGGCTCCGCCCACCATGTCGGGCGGAGCCCGACCTACAAAAAATCGTGCGCGTAGCGCACACAAAACCGCTTTCCCCTTCCCCTGTGCGCCGCCGAGTAGCGGAGACGGGGCAGGGGTAGTCGGCGAGGACTGTCTGAGCGCGCAGCGCGAGTTCCGCAGCCGCCTGACCCGTCGAGCAACGCAGGGAACCGCGAAGCGGCGGCAAACCGGGGGCGACTTCTTTGGGTTACCTTTCTTGGCAAGACAAGACAAGAAAGGTAACTAGCTGCCGGGCTACCCCCGGCGGTTTTTGCATTTAACCATTCGGCGCAATGCGCCGGATGTTTACGGTGTACGCCTTACGCAGGTTGCGCAACCCATCCTACGCTTGCAGAAAAGTTAATCGCTAGGCCCGTTACCCAAGAGCAACTTCTTTGCACCTTCAAACATCAATTTCCTACCTTCTGGGGACGTTGCAATCTTCTTTAAAAGGCTAACCAAACGACTCGCAGTTAGATTTGCCCAAAGACCTTTGGGGTATTCGCTCGCATTGCCCTTAATAATTTCAAAGTCCTTCTTAACATCTCGTAATTGCGCCTCGGTAATTTCGTGCCTCTCTTTGAGTTCTTCAAACTTTGCGTAGAGAGTATCAAAACGAGCTGAGATAGCAGCTGCCTCAGAAATAGAAATTGGGTCTTCAGGGTTTTCTATGTGAGCCTTAATGTGCTCCTCAAACTGTTGCTTTAGATCGTCTATTTCCTTAAAGACTGGCGAGTTTGTGCGAAGGTCTTCCCGAATATTTTTACACCAGTTTGATATGCGATATACGCAGCTATCGAAAGACTCGTGGTAATGCTCTTCGATGGTCTTGTAGTTACCTGGGCACTCTGTTGTTATTGGAACTACACTGTCTTTAGTAGCTGCAGTAATGGCCGCAATTCCCTTAAGCTTTGAACCCTCATGAATTATGAAATAGTATTTTGTGTTGTGTGCAAACGAGATAAAGGCAAGTTTATCTCCAGAGACTGGAAACTTCACATCGAAATCGGTAAGCGAAAAATACTCATTATCTAGAGCCCGATTAATCGATTGTATGAAGGATTGCTTGAGAAGAGCCATGTAATTCTCCTTTCTTGCCTACCGAATCTTCGGCGTCCCGCAAACCACATCCCCATTCTGCCCCCGATTCCTCAACGCATGGTCGATCAGCACCAGCGCTACCATCGCCTCGGCAATCGGCGTCGCGCGGATGCCGACGCAGGGGTCGTGGCGGCCTTCGGTGGAAACTTTTACCGGGTTGCCCGCCTTGTCGATGGAGTTGCGTTCGAGGCGGATGCTGGAGGTAGGTTTGACGGCGTAGTGCGCGACGATGTCCTGTCCGGTGGAGATACCGCCGAGGATGCCGCCCGCGTTGTTCGACAGAAATCCTTGCGGCGTCATTTCGTCGCCGTGTTCGCTGCCCTTCTGCGTCACGCAAGCGAAGCCCGCGCCGATCTCGACGGCCTTGACCGCGTTGATGCCCATCAGCGCGTAGGCGATCTCGGCATCGAGGCGGTCGAACACCGGCTCACCCCAGCCGACCGGGACGTTGTGCGCGACGACCGCGAGCCTTGCGCCGATGGAATCGCCGGACTTGCGCAGCGCATCCATGTAATCTTCCAGTTGTGCGATATAGCTCGCATCGGCGATGAAGAAGCTGTTGCCGTCCTCGGTCAGATCTCCCCAGCTCTTGAACGGAATTTCGATCTCGCCGAGTTGCGTGAGATAGCCGCGCACCGCCACGCCGTAATGTTCGTGCAACCACTTCTTGGCGATGGCGCCCGCCGCGACGCGTCCTGCTGTTTCGCGCGCCGAGGCGCGCCCGCCGCCGCGATGGTCGCGGATACCGTATTTCTGCCAGTAGGTGTAGTCGGCGTGGCCGGGGCGGAAGGTGTCGGCGATGCTGCCGTAGTCTTTGCTGCGCTGGTCTTCGTTGCGGATCAGCAGCGCGATGGGCGTGCCGGTGGTCTTGCCCTCGAACACGCCTGAGAGGATTTCCACGGTGTCGGATTCCTGCCGCTGTGTGACATGGCGCGAGGTGCCGGGCTTGCGTCTATCCAGATCGTGCTGGATGTAAGCTTCGGAGAGTTCCATGCCCGGCGGGCAACCATCGACGATGCAGCCTATGGCCGCGCCGTGCGATTCGCCGAATGAAGTCACCGTGAACAACGTGCCGAAGGTATTTCCAGACATAGCATGCTCCATCAAGAAGGTGCGCAAATGTGCCGCTCAGTTTAACATAGCGCCCCTCGTGAAATGACCACCCCCGAACTCGCAATCATCATGAACATACAGAAATTGACCCCGGAGCAAATAGAGCTCGGCCTGACGAACGCGGATATTTCCATCCGCAAGGAATTTGCCGAGCGCAGGGATTACACGCCAACATCCGCGCAAATCGAGCGCGGCCTGACCGATGAGAGCAACGAAGTCAGGGCACGGTTTGCCGACCGCCATGACTACCGGCCGACGCCCGAGCAGATCGAGCGCGGCCTGACCGACCCGGAAGGCGCCGTGCGGATCGTCTTCGCCGGGCGCGAGGACTACACGCCGACACCCGAACAAACGGAGCGCGGCATGAAAGATCCGCACCGTTTCGTCAGGATGCTGTTCGCGCAGCGCATGAACGGCATGCATTGAAAAAACAGAAGTTTGTCCACGAAAGGCACGAAAAGCACGAAATAAAACCAGAGGCTGCATTGGCTCTGTGACTCATCTGTTAGGCATCAATTCATAGCATGGGATACTTTGTTTTTTGCGAGCTTCATCTTTGCGGCGATGCATCTGCTTACCCCATTTCGTGTTTTTCGTGCCTTTCGTGGACAAGTTTTTTAGGGTCAATGGTAAATTCAATTTTGAGATGTTGCCTTCTGTGATTCAGGGATGACTGAAATGACGATGAAAGCCATATTGATGACCGCCGCCGGTAACGCCGGTGTGCTGCAACTGCGCGAGGTTGCCAAACCGGAACTGCCTTCGCCGCACCATCTGCGCGTGAGGCTCGCCGCTGCCGGGGTGAACCCCGTAGACACCAAGCTGCGCGCCAATCCCGTCTATTATCCCGATAAGTTGCCCGCGATCCTCGGTTGCGACGGCGCGGGCATCATCGAGGAAACCGGCAGCGCGGTGACGCGTTTCAAGGTTGGAGATGCGGTGTATTTCTGCAACGGCGGCATTGGCGATGAGCCTGGTTGCTACGCCGAATACACGACGCTGCACGAGGAATATTGCGCGGCCAAACCCGCCAATCTTTCGCTGGAAGACAGCGCCGCATTGCCGCTGGTGTTGATCACCGCATGGGAATCTCTGGTCGAGCGCGCCCATTTGCAGGCCGGACAGACCATCCTGATCCATGCAGCCGCCGGTGGGGTGGGGCATGTCGCCTTGCAGCTCGCCCACCACCTCGGCGCCAACATCGCCGCAACGGTCGGCAACGAAGAAAATGTCGGGCTGGTGCATGGTCTCGGCGCGGAAAAGATCATCGAATACCGCGAGCAGGATTTCGTGCAGGAAACATTGAACTGGACGGGCGGCAAAGGCGCGGACGTGGTGTTCGACACGGTGGGCGGCGAGACTTTCCTGCGTTCGCTGAACGCCGTGCGCATCGGCGGCAAGCTGGTCACCCTGCTCTCCACCCCGCTGTCGCTGGCCGATACGCAACTGGCGCGGCTGCGCAACCTGTCGTTGTGCTATGAACTGATGCTCACCCCGCAGGTCATAAACCTGCATGAGGAACGCATCCGGCAGCGTAAAATACTGGAACAGGGTGCGCAGCTCATCGAGGCGAGCAGGCTCGGCGTGCTGGTGTCGCACAAGCTGCCGCTCGCCGATGCAGCCGAAGCGCACCGCATGATCGAACGTGGCGGAATGACCGGCAAGATCGTGTTGACGATGCCGTTTTGGCGCCAATAGAATTTTTTATTTTAATAGGTAAGGACATCATGACTACAGACGTACAGCAACGCATCCACGAACAGGTGACCACGCATCCGGTCGTGTTGTATATGAAGGGCAACCCGAAATTTCCGCAATGCGGTTTTTCCGCCAACGCGGTGCGCATCCTGAACGCGCTGGGCGTAAAGGAATTCTTCGCCGTGGATGTTTTGCAGGATCCGGAAATCCGCCAGGGCATCAAGGATTACGCCAACTGGCCGACCATCCCGCAGCTTTACATCAAGGGCGAATTTGTCGGCGGCTCGGATATCATGACCGAGATGCACCAGAGCGGCGAATTGAAACAATTGCTGGAAGGCTAACAGGATGAAGGTTGCCCGCAACCACGCATGACCGACGGTTCTGCGAGCGACCACAAAAAACATGAAATCTATCGTCATCCTCATTTCCGGACGCGGCAGCAACATGCAGGCGCTGCTGGAGGCGAAACTGCCCTGCCAGATTACGGCGGTCATCAGCAACCGCGCGGACGCCGAAGGCTTGGGCATCGCCAGGGCTGCGGGCATCGCTACCGCCGTCGTCGAACATCGCGACTATGCGGACCGTGACAGCTTCGATGCCGCGCTCGCCAAAACGATCGATGCTTACCAGCCCGATATAGTGGCGCTGGCCGGGTTCATGCGCATCCTCACGCCGGGTTTTGTGGCGCATTATCGCGGCAGGCTCGTCAACATCCACCCTTCGCTGTTGCCCGCGTACGGCGGCCTCAACACCCATGCGCGCGCGTTGCGCGACGGGGTGAAGATACACGGCTGCACCGTGCATTTCGTCACCCCCGATCTCGATCACGGCCCGATCATCATCCAGGCCGCCGTGCCCGTGCTGTACCACGACACCGAGCAAACGCTCGCCGCGCGCGTCCTGCACGAAGAGCACCGCATCTATCCGCAGGCTCTCCGCTGGCTTTGCAAAGGCCAGATCGAACTCAGCGAAGAGGGCCGGGTCTTATTCCGCAACCGCAAACAAACGAGCCTTACCCTGTTTTCACCCGGGCTGGAATAAGCAGATGAAAGAAGACGGAATGCAAAATACAGCCCGAAAACGCGGTATGGCCGCAACGGCCTTTTTATCCTTTTTCCTCTGCCTCCTGTCTCCCGCCTTCGCCGCCCCGCCCGGCAGCGTGCAAGCCAGTTACGACATCTACAAAGCCGGTATCAAAATCGGGCAGATCGAAGAAACCTATGTGCGCGACGCTGGCCGTTACACGCTTTCCAGCACCACGACCCCGGTCGGCTTGCTGGCGATGTTCAAGCCGGAGAAGGTTTTCGTCGACAGCAGCGGTCTGGTCGGCAAGCAAGGTTTGCAGCCGCTGCGCTTTCATCATCGGCGCGAACGCGATGCGAGCAGGGAAAGCGGCGCAGAATTCGACTGGAATGCGAAACAGCTCACGCTGATACAGGCATCGCAACGCACGGTAGCCGAGCTGCCCGATGGCACACAGGATCGCCTGAGTGCGATGTATCAGTTCATGTTCCTGTCGCTGCAATCCGGCAAGGCGCTGGACTTCCCGATGACCAACGGCAGCAAGCTCGACAGCTACCACTACGCGGTGGCAAACGGCCAAAAACTCAAAACGCCCGCCGGGGAATTCAATACCCTGTATCTTGACAGCCAGGCAAAAACCGGCGAAAACCGCACCGAAATATGGCTGGCCACGCAACGCAACAACTTGCCATGCAAAATGATCATTACCGAGGCCGACGGCAGCCAGCTCGTCCAGGTGTTGAGCAAACTCGACATCCGGTAATCTCCGGGCGTGCCCGGCACAAGCCGCGCCGTTGCCGAATTTGTGCGCCGCATCAAGGGAGACTTGCCCGTGATTGACCTGCCGCACACCTCTGCCGGAAGAATCGCACTGGCCATCGCCCTGTCGCTGATGGCGCATGTGATCGTGCTGTTCTCGCCGCTGGTCAAATTGCCCTCCGCGAAAACACCCCTGCCGGTATTGACGGCCAAACTGGAGCCGCTGCCCAAAATTGTGCCCGAGCCTGCTCCCGTGAAACCGCCGCCCAAGGCTGTCGCCAAGCCCGCTCCAGTAAAAAAGAAACCCAAGCCTGAACCACGCGCCGTTCCGGTCTTGCCGGATGTCGTGCAACTGCCCGCCGAAGACAGCGCACCGGAGGCTCCACCGGTCGAGCCGGAACCGGAAGCCGCGCCAATCGAGCCGGAACCGCAGCCTCAACCCGTTGAGAAGGCGGAAGAAGCCAAGCCCGCGCGCCCGCTCCCAAAACGCGCGCAGCTCACTTTCATCGTATACAAGGGAACGGACTTCCAGGTCGGCGAGGCGCGCCACCTCCTGGAGATCGGCAATGACAAAAACTACACCCTCAAGATCAGCATGAATACGACCGGCCTGGCAAGCATCTTCAAGACTTACGAATTGAACCAGCAGAGCAGCGGCGCACTGACCGCGCAAGGGCTGCGCCCGAACCAATACAGCGAAACGAAGAACACCTCCAATGGCAAAGAGGCGCTTGAGGCAAAATTTGCGTGGGAAGAAAAGTCGCTGCTTTTCTCGAACGGCAGCAGCACGCCGCTTCCGGAGCAGGCACAGGACATCATCAGTTTCATGTATCAGCTCTCGCAACTGCCGATGGACAAGGGCATGATCCCCATTTACATCAGCAACGGGAAAAAATTGGAGCGCTATGAATTGGCCATCGGCGAGGAGGAGAATATTCATACCGCATTCGGCTTGCTGCGCGCGTTGCCGTTCCGGAAGGTTCACGCATATGGCGAAGAAGGGCTGGAAGTCTGGCTGGGCATGGAGTACCGGCTGTTGCCCGTCAAGATTCGCCAGATCGACCGGGCGGGGAAAATCGCCGGTGAGATGGTCGTTTCGGAGATACGCGTGTCGGACTAAGAGCCTATTTCAGTAGGTTTCATACCCCGCGCCGCTTTGGAGGATATTTTTCCAAACTTCCGAATTGCCGCACAAACGTGTCAAAATATACCGGCTGACAATACTTGATGAGGTGCGAGATGGAAGCATATTGGATTTGGTGGTTGGCGGCGGTGGTGCTGGTGATAGCGGAAATATCGACCGGCACGTTCTATCTGATCGCCGTGGCCTTCGGGCTGGCGTCCGCCGGGCTGGCGGCTTACCTTGGCGTCGGCTGGAGCGGTCAAGCCTTGATCGCAGCCGCGCTCTGCTCGGCAAGCGTGGCGGGCATCTACCGCTGGAAAAAACAGGACGCACGCCTCCACGAGAACGCCAACTTTGCCAACGACATCGGACAGACCGTGCATGTCGCGAGCTGGTCGGACGAACGTCACGCCCGCGTCAGCTACCGGGGCGCGGAGTGGGATGCCGAACTGGCCGGAAAAGCAGTCGCGGACGCAACACGGCAGGCATGGCGCATCAAGGAAATTTCAGGGTCACGGCTAATCATCGAATAGCACCTGTCAGCGCCAGCTTCTAAACATTTACCTTAACTCAAGGGAGAACAGCATGGATATATTCGTCATCGGATTGGGAGTCTTTGCGGTCATTCTGGCATTTCAAACGATCAAAATAGTGCCGCAGCAAAACGCGTGGGTCATCGAGCGGTTCGGCAAATACAACCGGACGCTGGAGCCCGGCCTGAATATCGTCATCCCGTTCATGGATCGCGTCGCCTACCGCCACCGCCTCACCGAATTCCCCATCGATATCGAGCCGCAGGTCTGCATCACGCGCGACAACACCCAGGTGCAGGTGGACGGCGTGCTGTATTACCAGGTCACCGATGCCGCGCGCGCCAGCTATGGCACGTCGAATTATCTCGCCGCCATCACCATGCTCGCGCAGACCGCGCTGCGCTCGGAATGCGGCAAACGCGATCTGGATAAACTGCTGGAAGACCGCGATGCAATCAACCGCACGGTGGTGTTCGCGCTCGATGAAGCCAGCCCGAACTGGGGCGTGAAGGTGCTGCGCTATGAGATCAAGGACATCACCCCGCCTGCACAAGTGCTCGCCGCAATGCAGAAGCAAATCACCGCCGAGCGCGAAAAACGCGCGCTGATCGCGCAATCGGAAGGCAAGAAGCAGGAAGAGATCAATCTCGCCGAGGGCAAGATGACCGCTTCGATCCGCGAATCGGAAGGAACCCGGCAAGCGGCCATCAACAACGCGCAGGGCGAAGCCGAAGCCCTGCTGCTGGTCGCCAACGCCACCGCCGAATCGATCAAGGTGGTCGCCAACGCGACACAAAGCGAAGGCGGCCTCGTCGCCGTCAATCTCAAGGTGGCGGAAAAATTCGTCGATGCCTTCGGCAACATCGCCAAGCAGGGCAACACCATGATCCTGCCCGGCAACGCCGCCGACATCGCAGCAATGGTCGCGACCGCGATGCAGGTGGTCAAGAAGAGTTGATGCAGGATCGTATTGAACAATCCGCAGCAGGCGACGTTAAGAGCGGAGCCGGATGGATATACTGACCCACGGCCTGCTGGGCGGAACCCTCGCGCAATCGTGCAGCAATAAAAGCGAAACGCGCGATGCTGCAACGGTGGGTTTCATCGCCGCGCTGCTGGCGGATGCCGATGCCCTAATCCAGTCTTCCACCGACCCGCTGCTGACGCTGGAGTATCACCGCCAGTTCACCCATTCCCTGATCTTCATTCCCGCCGGGGCGCTGCTGGTCGCGACGGTGCTCTGGCTTGCGTTCAAAATACTCAAGCGTCCGCTCGGCTTCCGGCGCATCTATCTGTATGCCTTTCTGGGCTGCGCCACGAGCGGCTTTCTCGATGCCTGCACCAGCTACGGCACGCATCTGCTGTGGCCGTTTACCGACGAGCGCATCGCCTGGAGCATCGTCCCGATTTTCGATCCGCTGTTCTCGCTGACCCTCGGCGCGGCGATGGTGCTTGGCCTGCGTTGGCGCAAGACGCTGCCCGCGCGCCTCGGCCTGTTGCTGGCGACGGCGTATCTGTCGCTGGGCTGGTACCAGCACCAGCGCGCCGAAGAGGCGATTCGCGCAACCGCCCTGCTGCGCGGCCACGCGACTGAAAAACTGACGGTCAAGCCGACCATGGGCAACCTGCTGCTGTGGCGCTCGATCTACCGTTCCGGCGGCATCTATTATGTGGATGCGGTGCGGGTCGGCGCAGGCGGTGCGGGGAAAATTTACCCGGGAACGACGGTGCGCGCGTTTGATCCGGGCCGCGATCTGCCGACGCTTTCCACCGCTTCGGTGTTGTATGGGGATATAAAGCGGTTCGATTTCTTTTCGAACGGCTACCTGGCATTACATCCTGAAGATCCGGGGCTGCTCGGCGATGTGCGCTATGCGATGCTGCCCACCAGCATCCGCCCGCTATGGGGCATACGCCTCGATCTCCGGCGCGCGGAATCCCATGCTCCCTTTGAAGCCTCGCGGCGGATGTCGCGCCAGGAAATCGAACAGTTCATCGGCATGCTGAGAGGCGCGGATTGAAACGGGCAAAAACCATGACGCACCGCGACTACAGCCACGAGGTGCGCAAACATCGGCTGCCCTGGGTGCGATATGCTTTCGCGGCGCTGGGTACGCTGTTCCTGCTGCTCGGCATCGTTGGCGCATTCCTGCCGGTTCTGCCGACCACGCCCTTCCTGCTGCTGGCCACCGCGTGCTACGCCCGCTCGTCGCGCCGCTTCTATAACTGGCTGATGAACCATCCGGCTTTCGGGCCGCTGATCATCGAATGGCGCACCTACCGGAGCATCCCCTGGCGGATCAAGCTGGTGGCCGTGGCCACGATGGTCGTGACCTTCGGCAGCTCGATCCTGTTTGTCATCAAGGATGGCCGGTTACAACTGGCAATGGCCGCTTTCGGCCTGACGATGGCGGTCTGGCTGTATCGCCGCCCCTCCCGCGACCGGCCAATCAAGCACGAATCATAGGGCACTCATGTCATTCCATTTCTAAATTAAAAGTGCGATGTCGTAGGGTGCGTCCCACGCACCATCATCATTGGTGCGTGTGACGCACCCTACATGATTATTGTTGTTCCAAAATAGAATGGGATAAGGTGCCCTACAATCGTTGCCCATGCTCGCGCGTGGCATGGAACTGCACCTTCGGCCAGCGCTCCATCGCAAGACGCAGATTTACGCCGGTGTCGGCGAGGTAGGCGTAGTTGCCGTCCACGTCGCGCGCGATGCGGCTCTGGTTGGCCTTGACGAATTCGTTGAGGTGCGCGATATCTGCGCAAGCCACCCAGCGCGCGGTATGGATGCCCGCGCGCTCGAACACCGCGTCCACGCCGTATTCGGATTTCAGGCGATGCTCGACCACCTCGAATTGCAGTTGTCCGACCGCGCCGATCAGCGGCGTGTTGTCCACCAGTGGCGAAAATACTTGCACCGCCCCTTCTTCGCCGAGCTGGCGCAAGCCTTTTTCCAGTTGCTTGGCCTTCATCGGGTCGCGCAGCCTTGCACGGCTGAATAGCTCCGGCGCGAAATAGGGAATGCCCTTGAAGGTGAGCGCCTCGCCTTCGGTGAGCACGTCGCCGATCTGCAACTGGCCGTGGTTGTGCACCCCGATGATGTCGCCCGCGTAAGCCTCGTCCATGCGCGTGCGTTCATTGGCCATGAACGTCACCGCGTTGGCCAGTTTCATTTCCTTGCCGGTGCGGCGATGTTTGACCTTCATGCCCGAACTGTAGCGCCCGGAACAGATGCGCAGAAATGCGATCCGGTCGCGGTGGTTCGGATCCATGTTGGCCTGTATCTTGAACACGAAGCCGGTAAAAGCGGATTCGGTCGGCTGCACCACGCGCACATCGGTTTCGCGCGGCAGCGGTGCAGGTGCCCAATCCACCAAGGCGCGCAAGACCTCACGCACGCCGAAATTGTTGATGCCGGAGCCGAAAAATACCGGGGTTTGCTGCCCCCGGAGGAATTCCTGCAAGTCGAAAGATGCACCCGCGCCGCTGACCAATTCGGTCTCGTCGCGCATGATCTGCATCTCGCTCGAACATTGCTGCGCAAGCTGGTCGATCTGCGAGCCACGCAATACTTCCACTTCCTGATTGGCCTTTGCCTCGCCCGGCGTGAAGCGCAGCACCTCGTCGTTCAGCAGGTGATACACGCCCTGGAAGCGTTTGCCCATGCCGATCGGCCAGGTCACGGGCGCGCAGTGGATTTTCAGCACGGATTCGATCTCGTCCAGCACTTCCAGCGGGTCGCGCACCTCGCGGTCCATCTTGTTGATGAAGGTAATGATCGGCGTGTTGCGCAGGCGGCACACTTCGAGCAGCTTGATGGTCTGCTCTTCCACGCCCTTGGCCGCATCCACCACCATCACCGCCGCATCTACCGCAGTCAGCACGCGATAAGTATCTTCGGAAAAGTCCTGGTGGCCGGGCGTGTCGAGCAGGTTGATCACGCAATCGTCGTAAGTGAACTGCATCACCGAACTGGCCACCGAAATGCCGCGCTGCTTCTCGATCTCCAGCCAATCGGATGTCGCATGGCGGCCGCTCTTGCGCGCCTTCACCGTGCCCGCCATCTGGATCGCGCCGCCGAACAGCAGCAGCTTCTCGGTCAGTGTGGTCTTGCCTGCGTCCGGGTGGGAGATGATCGCAAAAGTGCGGCGGCGGCCAACCTCGCGCGCAATCGCCGCATCGGGCGCCGCCGTGTTTGGAGTACCTGTCGAATCGTCGTCAGCCATTTCGCTCATGGATTTATGTGCCATAAAAAAACGAATGCCCGATCTGGTCGGGCATTCATTCTGTTAATACCGCTGGCTCGGGGCGTGATCGAACCATCGACTCGATGAGGAGGCCAAGCCAAAAAACCATCAAGTCAAATAGTTGCAAATCAAGCAGTTGCCCTGCCATACCCCTGCAAGGGCGCGCATTCTATCACAGTAAAGCTTAATTACTGTGCGGCCGCGCGCCAGAATTACAGAGGAGAGTTTTCTAGGCCGCGCGGTGTGTTTCTTTTTCCAGGGCGGCAACGATCAGGCTGTTCAAACTTACGCCGCGCCGTGCCGCTTCGAGTGCAATCTGCCGGTGCAAGTCCCGGCCAACCCGCACGTTGAACGACCCCTTGAAGGGTTGTTCCGGCGTGATATTTTTTTCCTCGCACATCGCCAGATAATCATCTACCCCATCACGAAAGTCTTTGCGCAACTCATCGGCATTGCTGCCTTCGTAGCTGATCAGGGTGCGGATAAACTGTACCTTGCCGAAAAAAAGTCCATCTTCGTCGCTGTATTCGACCGATCCGGTGTACCCCTTGTATTCCATCGTGTTCTTCATAACAAACCCTCCTGCTTCAAAACATCCAGCACCTGGTCAACCTGATAAGGCTTCAGCACTGGCGACGGGTGCGGCTTGTGCATCAACACCGGCGGATGGCTACCATGCTCAAACCGCACACGCGACCCGCTGCCGCTTTGATTGAGCACGTAGCCGAGCCCCGATAACAGGGTGGCCAACTCCTGAAAGGTAAAATCCTTCGGGCGGCTTTTGAGCCTCGTCAGCAGCTTTTCATGCTTTCCCATGCGTGAATCGTACCCAACAAATTAGAATGTTGCAACTGAATTTAGTTGCAACACGGTTGATAGTCGTGTGAATATCGGCGCAGAAAGGTACAAAAACAGTGGACAGACCCAATGGCACTAACCCCGTCAATATGCCGAAAGAACTATATAGCCCCTACGTTTTTGCGGGCAATGCGACCTTGTTGTCGGTGCTGAACTGGTAATCGTGGAAAATATGTTCGGCGGTCAATATCTGGTAAGTGCCGTCGGAATTGCGATGGGTCGTGTCCTTGAGGCGATAGGTGTAATGCCCGCAAGTCCAGCAATCGTAGTTGCGCATGTGGGTACACAGGCATATCTTGTCTTTGACGGATATTTTCCTGGCACCGGGGTGCGCCGCCAGTTCGCGGTTATACGCGTCGATATATGAGCAGTTTCCGTTGGCGTCGAGAATATAACCGAAGGCCTCGCAGTTGGGGCGTATGCCGGAGCCGATTGCAGGACAATTTTTCAGCATGCGCATCGGGTAGCCGGTCGGCGACAACATGTTGACCTCGATGTCGTTTTCGCTGGCCTTGAAGTATTCCTGCTGCACCTTTTTGGGAATGCCGCATTCATCGGCAACGGTAAAACGCGTCGCCACTTGCACTGCCGCAGAGCCGGTTTCCAGATAGCTTACCGCGTCGCTGCCGGTAAATATCCCACCTGCCGGAATCAGCGGGATATCCAGTTTTTCGGCCTGAAGATACTGCTGAATTTCGGCGACGATAGTGCGCAAATCATACTGCGCCCAATCCATCCCGAAACCCAGATGTCCGCCGGCCAGCGGGCCTTCCACCACGATGAAATCGGGCAGCCGGTTCAACTTTGCATTTTTGCGCAGGAACAACTGCAAGGCGCGCAGTGAAGAGACGATGATGCCCAGTTTGGCATCACGGAAGCGCGGATGGTCTTCCATTAAAGCAAACGAGCCGAGGTGCAGCCCGGCTGCCAGCGTAATGCCATCGATACCCTCGTCCAGCGCGACCCTCAGGCGGACGCGCAAAGTCTCGCGCGGCGCATTCATGGTCAATTTTTCCATGCAGTTGATGAAAATCATCCCCTCGCCGCGCTTCGCCTGCATGGTGCGTCCAACATGAAGGCGCGTCGCCTCGGCGAGGTGCCCGAGATCGAACTGAACTTTGGATTTATCTGAATTCGTGACGTTGTACTTGTACTGCTGTAGCTTGTCCTTGACGAAGCGCGTCTTGTAAAGGCGATCGGTAACCGACGGCAACATCGCGTCCGAAATATGCCCTACCCCTCCAAGCCGTGCGGCTTCCAACGCCAGTTCGGCTGTCGAAATATCCACACCCATCCCGCCGATCATGATTGGCACCAGCTCACGCTTGCCAAAACGAAGGCGAAAATCATCCACACACTTCATTACCGCCATCCCCCAACTGCCGCCTCAAGTCGCAAAGCAAGATCGACAGTAATAATTGTTGTACGCGTATTTTAAAGTGCGAAGAATGCCACAGATAGCGCAATACTGAAAGCAATGCCGGTTTTGCGGTATGTACTTGCAAACACACAACCATGGCGCTGATATTGAACGGCCCCGCAAATCGGCGGATAATTCGCATCCGATTTCAGAAGATGCAAATTGGCTGAGACGTGTAGATAGGGTGCGGCGAAACTCGTTTTATCGTGAGATCGCACAGGTACACCGACAAAAATTTGTTATTCTCTTCCTGACCAAAAAGCGTTTGACACTATGCAAAATTCAGCCACCTCCACCCCGATCACGTTTGTGCCCGCACGCGCGCGGGAAGCCCTTCCAGCCAATGATGCCGCCCAGGTTTCGCCGATCATAGGCGACCGCGTCGAGCTGCAACTGCTCACCACGCTGAAATGCAACCTGAAATGCACCTATTGTTCGCTCGGCGTAGGCGACGTCGTGGGCTCGCAGGACAAGGTTTCCTACGATCTGGATACGCTGGGCGCCTTCATCGAAAAATACCTTTCGAAACACGAAGTTTATGTCACCTTCTATGGCGGCGAACCGACCCTGAACCTCGATTTCATCAAAGCAATCATGCAACGGTATCCCACCTTCCGTTTCCAGCTCCAAACCAATGGCACGTTGCTGGATGGCCTGCCGGACAGCATTCTCGCAAACCTCTCGAATATCCTGCTTTCCATAGACGGCGGCGAAGCGATCACCGACGGCTTCCGGGGGCGCGGCGTGTACCAGCAGGTAGTCAAAAATACCCAGGCGGTGCGCGACCGGATGGCGGGCACTTTCACGGCGCGCGTGACCTGGAGCAGCGCGGAAACCTCTTTCGAGGAACTGGACGAGTTGGCAAACACTTTCGATTATGTGTATTTCCAGTTCGTCGCCGGCGAAGGAACCTATTCACCCGCCGCGATGGAAAAGAAAAAAGCGGTCATCGCGCAACTGGTGGGCAAATTTTTCTCAAGCAAAACGCTATACCCGATCATCCCCATCATGGGCATCGTGCGCAACAAGGTACTGCCCACGCGGGCGACCGAGCTCTATCACGGAAAAACCCAATGCCGGGTATCCACGCATATCCTCAACGTGATGCCGGACGGCAAGGTGTATCCGTGCCCGGACATGATGTACGTGCCCGAGATGCTGCAAGGCGATGTGATCGCCAACTGGCTCGAACCCAGCCCGCTGCAGCAGCACCCGAACATGCCATGCGAAAAATGCGAGGCCTATGCATGGTGCAGGGGCAATTGCATGAAAAATCTCTACCTCGCTTACGTGAAGGGCGACAAGGCATACCGCGAAAAGGTCGTCGAGCCGATCTGCGAACTGGTCCGGTTTATGGGCAGGGAAATAGACCGCCACAACCCGGAAGCCTGGTACGCAAAGGCGCCGTTGGACGTTCGCAAGACGCTGCGCGACTGCGAGGTCTACGAATATGTGGAAATCATGCCCTGATGCAGCGGCAATGCGGCAACAACGCATATCGCGCATTTGACATTATCCCGCAGGCAAATCGCAAAACCGCTATGATTTAGCACATGCAAAATCATACCCAAACCAACGCCGATCTGCTCGCGCGCAGCCTGTCCGCCGTGTGGCATCCTTGCTCGCAGATGAAGCATTACGAAAATTTTCCGCTGGTGCCGATCGCGCGCGGCACAGGCATGTGGCTGTACGATCATGGCGGAAAGCGCTATCTCGATGCGGTCAGCTCGTGGTGGGTAAACCTGTTCGGCCATTGCAATCCGCGCATCAACGCCGCGCTGCGCGACCAGCTTGAGACGCTGGAGCATGTGATGCTGGCGGGCTTCACCCATGAGCCGGTGGTGCAACTCTCCGAACGGTTGCGCGACCTGGCACCCCCCGGGCTGGGGCATTGCTTCTATGGTTCCGATGGCGCATCGGCGGTAGAAGTCGCGTTAAAAATGAGCGCCCACTACTGGCGTAACACCGGCAAGCCGGGCAAGATACAATTCATCAGCTTGGAAAACAGCTACCACGGCGAGACGCTGGGCGCATTGTCGGTAACGGATGTCGCGCTGTTTCGCGATGCGTATGGCGCGTTGATCCTGCAACAGGCCACCGTGCCCAGCCCGGACTGGCGCAAGGCTGCCGCCGGAGAAAGCGCCGAGGCTTATGCGTTGCGTTGCGCCGCCGCACTCGAGCAGCACTTGCAGCAGCACCACGCACAGCTTGCCGCCTTCATCGTCGAGCCACTGGTGCAGGGTGCGGCAGGCATGGCGATGTATCACCCGGTTTATTTGAGGCGCGCGCGACAGCTATGCGACAAATACGGCGTGCATCTGATCGCCGATGAGATCGCCGTCGGCATGGGCAGGACGGGCACGCTGTTCGCCTGCGAACAGGCTCCACCCCTCTCCCTAACCCTCTCCCCCAAGGAGAGAGGGAACAAAAACAGTGACACGCCCCCCTCTCCCGTTTACGGGATAACCAGCGACTTAGCGGCTTTGCCGCCTAGTCGAATGGCTAGTAGCCCCATCAGAGGGGTTGGGGGAGAGGGAATAACCCCCGACTTTTTGTGCCTTTCCAAAGGCATCACTGGCGGCTACCTGCCGCTGTCCGTGGTGATGACGCGCGACGAAATCTATCAGGCATTCTATGCCGACGAAACGGCGCGCGGCTTCCTGCACTCGCACTCCTACACCGGCAATCCGCTGGCCTGCCGCGCCGCACTGGCTACGCTGGACATTTTTGCGCAGGACAATGTGCTCGCCGCAAACCGCAACAAGGCGGCTTATCTGAACAACATTGCATCACCTTTGCGCGAGCATCGTGCGGTGCGCAACTGGCGCAACACTGGCATGATCTGGGCGTTTGAAGTAGACAATCCGCACCGCGATTTTGCGCGACGCTGCTTCGCGCTCGCGCTGCAAAATGAACTGTTGCTGCGCCCTATCGGCAACACCGTCTATTTCATGCCGCCCTATATCATCGGCGAGGATGAAATGGATTTTCTGGTGAAAAAAACCTTGCAGATTATCGAACAACTGACTTGATGCCATGAAGCAAATTCTCGCCGCATTGTTATTACTACTTGCCCTCGGCAATGCCGCCACTGCGGCCAGTCTGCCCAAACCCGTCAGCGAGGCGCTCAAGCACGCCGGGATTCCGTTGAGCGGCACCAGCATCGTGGTGCAGCAAACCCAGTCCTGCCAGCCTATCATCAGCCATAACGCCAAACAGGCGATGAACCCTGCCTCCACCATGAAACTGCTCACCACGCTGGTCGGGCTGGAGACGCTCGGCCCGGCGTACCGCTGGAAAACCGAGGCCTATCTCGACGGCAAGCTGGAAAACGGCGTGCTGTACGGCAATCTCATCTTCAAGGGCTATGGCGACCCGAAGCTGACCGTCGAACAATTCTGGATGTGGCTGCGTGAATTGCGCCAGCGCGGGCTGCGCGAGATCCGGGGCGACATCGTGCTGGATCGCAGTTTTTTTGAACCGGCGGATCACGACCCGGCGGCGTTCGACAACGACCCGGTGCGCGCCTACAACGTTGGTGCGGACGCCTTATTGCTCAACTTCAACGCGCTGCGTTTGCGCCTGATACCGAATGGCAGCGCAGCCTCCGCGCTGCTCGAACCTGATCTGTCCGGCTACAGGCCGGATAACCGCATCGTGACCTCCGCAACGTTGCCCTGCAACGGCGACGATGCATTCAAGGTGCGCCTGGAAGGGAATAACATCGTACTGGAGGGCGCCATTCCGCTAAACTGCGGCGAAGTGGAAGACTATGTTTCGCTGCTGCCGCACGACGATTATTTTTTCGCGGTATTCGACGCATTATGGAAAGAACTGGGCGGCGCACTGCATGGCGGGCTGCGGCGCGGCAGCGCACCGGCCAGCCAGCCGCCCTTCGCCATGCGCTTTTCGCCGCCGCTGGCGGAAGTCATCCGCGACATCAACAAGTTCAGCAACAACACCATGGCGCGCCAATTGTTTCTGACGCTGGGCGCGGCGGACGGCGTTCCGGGAAACATTTCCGGCGGAACCGCAGCCGTACAGCAATGGCTGGACAAAAAGCATCTGCAATTCCCCGAGCTAATGCTGGAAAACGGCGCGGGATTATCGCGCTCGGAACGTATCAGCGCGCAACATCTCGCAGACATCCTGCAACACGCGGCGCACGGCCCGTTCTCCGCCGAACTGGAAGCCTCGCTGCCAATTCTGGGCATGGATGGCACGATAAAAAAGCGCCTCAATGGAAATGGGATTGCCGGTCATGCACATCTCAAAACCGGTACGCTGGAAGGAGTGAAATCCATTGCCGGCTATGTGCATGCGCAAAGCGGAAAACAATGGATCGTGGTGTTCATCATCAACCACCCGAATGCCAAATACGGGCAAGCGGCGCAGGATGCTCTGATCGAATGGCTGGAAAAACGGCTTTGAGCGATACGACCTCGATCAATAGAGCAATATCGTAGGGCGGGTTCTACCCGCCGGATAAAGATGTCGGGCGGAGCACGATCTACGGGCTATTTTTCTATTGAATGAGAAATGGAACAAGCAGATTGCGGGGATAACGCTTACGTTCATCCGCGCTGCCGTACCAAAGGGTGAAGTTTCTAGTCTGTACTACGCCGACATACGTAGTCTGTCACCTTGGCATGGTGATTTGTCAGGCGTTCTTCCAGAAAGGTGCGGTCTTCAGCAGGCTCGAATTCAGTGAAGGTGATGCCGACCCTGAAACATTGATGATCCACATCATGGACAGCGTAGGAAGTTATACCGCGGACTATCAAAACCTTTGATGCGCAGGGTGCGGTCAACGAGGGTATGTGAATATTCAGTGTTACACCTGTACCCTCCTTAAAGTTCAGCCCACTCAGGAGTGCTGTTCCATGCAGGGAAATGTCCTTGATTCTCCCGTAATGGAAGTCCTTGCTTTCAAGGGAAACGGCGACTCTCCACGCAGCCATATAACGAATTTCACTGCGCAGATCTTTTTTGCCTCGCGGAGGCAGCGAATGAATCGGCGATATATCACCGACGGTGCCTAACACGCCAAGCGGGTCGTTTTCAGATTTGCCCATATTGAGTCTCTCTCATCGGATAGTGGTTAGTGGCGCGATAACTCCGGTTGATGGATTAACGCCACGAACATTGATAATGGTTTTAAACGGATGCAACAGCCTTAAAGCTCCGCCAATGTAACAGTATCGGCAAGATAATCCATTGTACTGAAGTCCAATAACCCCATGAGCGGACTACCCAATGGGCAATCGATGCGCCATTACTGTGTCGTTTGATTTTGAAGCCACGCTCATTGCCACCTGAAAAATAGGCATTGATGCGAAAATGCGATTACAGCCGTGCGGGTTCGAAGCTCGCGTCCAGATTCAGGTCGTCGCAGTAATCGAGAAAATTCCCGCGCAAGGTCGGAATGTGGATGTCCGCACGGATACCAACCGTCATGGAAACGGAAAACATCGCTGTGCCGGTATGAGGTGCCGGGTAGGTGTCAGTCTGGAGCTCCTCGATATTGATCCCATTTTTTGAGAAAAAAGCGGCAAGGTTGCGTACGATGCCGGGATGATCCATAGCGACAACATCCACGACATAGGGGATCGCCGGTTGCGTCCGCTCACGCTGCTGGGTTCGTTTGTGGATAATGGTCAACCCGAGCTGGTCGCCCAGCGATTCCAGTTGCCCTTCCAGCTTGGTGAGCGCATTCCATGGGCCGGAAAGCAGCATGATCAGGGCGAACTGATCGCCCAATACGGCCATCCTGCTTTCTTCGATATTGCACCCGCTCTCGGCGATCTTGCTAGAAAGCCGGTCGACGAGGCCTACCTTGTCTTCGCCCGAAGCGGTTATCACCAGATAATTATTTTGAACACCCATGTCTATAGACTACCGTAATATCAAGAAGAGTTGGACAAGTTCCAGTGTAATACCCAAAATGATAATGCGCCAGCGCACAAAAAATATTCTGATTAGCCATAAAGTTCAGTTGCACCATATTAAAGAGCCGTCATACCCGCGAAGGCGGGTATCCAGATGATTGGCCAATTCTCCGCAAAGCGGGACAAAACTGATTTTCTGTCCCGCTCTGCGGGTCTATTTTTTGCTGGATACCCGCCTTCGCGGGTATGACGAATTTTTTAGAAGTGCCCTATAGTGAAACGCTGAACATGAATCATCCAAAAAAACCTTTGATATTCGCCCATCGCGGCGCCAATAAAGAAGCGGCGGAAAACACGCGAACCGCTTTCGACCGGGCGCTCAAATATGCGATCGACGGCATCGAAACGGACGTGCAGCTCAGCCGCGACGAAGTGGCCGTGCTCTGGCATGACCGATTTCTCGGCAAGCTCGGTTTGCCCGACAAGCATGTTGACGATTTCGATTATGCCGAGTTGCGGGCGATGAATTTTGCCGCGCATTTTTCTCAGGAAGCGGCGCAGGAAGGCATCATGACCTTGCAGGAATTCCTAAATGCCTACCGCAAGCGCTGCCGCCTGCTGCTCGAAATAAAAAACCGCGAATGGGAGCACCCTTCGCGCCATGAGATAAAAGTGCGGCAAACGCTGGAAACGGTCGGAGCGCGGGCATCATGCCCGCCTGTTTGCGGGCAGGATGCCCGCGCTCCCATAAGCGATGCGATCATGGTCTCATCGTTCAATCTCGCCAGCCTGATTTACGCCCATCAGTGCGCGCCGCAATTCCCGCTGGTTTACAACCTTGAACCCGAGCAAACGCTGGAGGATGCGCAGCGTGTCCTGACCGAACAACCCTTCCTGCACGGGCTGTGCCTGCCGATAGAGTCTCTCGATGAAACGATGGTCAAACTGCTGCGCGACCACGGCAAATGCCTCGCGGTTTACACCTGCAACAGCGATGAAGAAATTGGCAAGGCGCTGGAATTGGGCGTGGATATTTTGATCAGCGATGTGCCACAAAAGGCATTGCAGATGAGAGATAAATGAAACGTAACTTTTCCTCACTCACCAACAAACAATTCGACCTGCTGGTCTGCGGCGGCGGCATCTACGGTGCGTGGACGGCTTACGATGCGGCCTTGCGCGGGCTAAGCGTCGCCATCGTGGAGCAGGGCGACTGGGCGGGCGCAACCTCGTCCGCGTCCAGCAAGCTGATTCACGGCGGGCTGCGCTATCTGGAATCGCTCGATTTCAAACTGGTCAAGAAGGCGCTGGCGGAACGGCAGATGCTGTTGTCGGTTGCCCCGCATCGCGTCTGGCCGTTGCGCTTCGGTCTGCCGGTGTATGCGGACAGCCGCGTCGGCACCTTCCAGATGAAGGCGGGTTTGTTCATGTATGACTCTCTGGCGGATAGTTTGAGCGCGGACATGGCGCATCATCATTTCGATAGCCAGGCCTTTGCCGGACGTTTCCCCTTTCTCTCTGAAGCCGGACTGAAGGGCGGTTTCACTTATGGCGATGCGCAGACCGACGATGCGAGGCTGGTGCTGGAATTGATTTCCGGCGCGATGGCTGCCGGGGCGGTGTGCGTGAATTACTGCAAGCTGACCGAGTTGACCGAGGCGAACGGGTTGGCGAGCGGCGCAACGGTGCAAGATCAAACCAGCGGCGCCAGCGCGGAAATTTCCGCGAAACAAATCGTCAATGCCACCGGCCAGTGGACGGCGGCATCGGAGCAGGGGCGCGGCTGGTGCCGTCTGGACAAGGGCACGCATCTGGTGGTGCCCGCGCTGGAGACCGACGAGGCTCTACTGCTGACCGCCAAGTCAGATGGCCGGGTGTTTTTCATAATCCCCTGGTACGGCATGACACTGCTCGGCACCACCGATGCGGATTACAGCGGCGATCTCGATCATGTCGCCGTCGGACCGAAAGAAGTCGCCTACCTGCTGACTGAGGCCAATCGCTACCTCAAGACCGCGTGGACGGAAAAAGACGTTGTCGGCAGTTATGCCGGTCTGCGCGTGATGAAGCGCGGCGATGAAGCATCGCCTGCCGCCGTGAGCCGCGACTGGGAGCTGAAAACCGCGGGCAACGGGGTGCATTATTCCATCGGCGGAAAACTCACCTCGGCGCGCGAAGATGCTTCACACATTGTCGATATGGTGTGCGCGCAACTGAGCGTCGATACGCCTTGCGCCACCAGGCATCGCACCTTCCCTTGGGCGCCGGAGGCCGACTATGCCCGGTGGTTCGTCGCCGCCAGCACCCAGGCAGCACAGCTCGGCATCGATCTGGAAAGCGCCAAATGGCTGATCCGCCGCCACGGCAAGCGGGTGAGTGAAGTGTTCCGCATCGTTGAAGGCGCCCCCCGTTTGGCCGAGCGCATTGTGCCCGCCCTGCCCTTCATTCAGGCCGACTTGCTGTTTTGCGCCCGCGATGAAATGGTTATTCATCTGGACGACCTGCTGCGTCGTCGTATGCCGCTGCTGATACTGGCGAAGCTGGATGAAAACGATTTGCGGCGCATTGCAGAAACGGTTGCCGCTACGATGGGCTGGGGCGAGGCTGCGATAAATTCCGAGATTAAATCCTGTAGGAGCGGGCCATGCCCGCGAACCGTTTGATCGCGGGCATGGCC
>JBAQCT010000153.1:0-6180 GCA_049294375.1 Gallionella sp.
AGGTCTGCAACAGTTTCTGAATGATGTTTTCGACATCCTCGCCGACATAGCCCGCCTCGGTCAGCGTGGTGGCATCGGCCATCACGAACGGCACATCCAGCAGGCGCGCCAGCGTTTGCGCCAGCAAGGTCTTGCCGGAACCTGTCGGCCCGACCAGCAGGATATTGCTCTTGGCCAATTCCACGCCATCCTTGTCGTTGCTCTTGAGGCGTTTGTAGTGGTTGTACACCGCCACCGACAGGATTCGCTTGGCCTGCTCCTGGCCGATCACGTAGTCATCCAGCGCCGCGCAGATTTTCTTGGGTACCGGCAAATCCGTCTTGTCTGACTTGGCTTGATCGCCCTGCGTTTCCTCGCGCATGATGTCGTTGCACAGGGTGATGCACTCGTCGCAGACGAACACGGACGGTCCCGCAATCAGCTTGCGCACCTCATGTTGACTCTTGCCGCAGAACGAGCAGTAGAGCAATTTATCACCCGATTTTTTATCGCCAGCCATCGTAGCTAACCTTCCGTCAAGTTATATCGGCAAACCAACCATTTTCTTTAACTACGCTTTTCCAGCACACTATCCACCAACCCGTATTTTACGGCGTCTTCCGCGCTCAAAAAGTTGTCGCGATCCGTGTCCCGCTCTATGGTTTCCACCGATTGCCCGGTGTGCTGCGCCAGCATCTGGTTGAGTTTCTGTTTCAGATACAGAATTTCGCGCGCGTGGATTTCAATATCCGAAGCCTGCCCGCGGAAGCCGCCCATCGGCTGATGGATCATCACGCGCGAATTGGGCAGGCAGAAGCGCTTGCCTTTCTCGCCCGCCGTCAGCAGGAACGCCCCCATGCTGGCGGCCTGCCCGACACATAGCGTACTGACCTTCGGCTTGATGAATTGCATGGTATCGTAAATCGCCATGCCGGATGTGACGGAGCCGCCCGGAGAGTTGATATAGAAGTGAATGTCCTTATCCGGGTTCTCGGATTCCAGAAACAGCATCTGCGCCACGATCAGGTTTGCGCTGTGGTCGTTGACTTCCCCCACCAAAAACACCACGCGCTCCTTGAGCAGGCGGGAATAAATGTCATAAGCCCGTTCGCCGCGCCCGCTGGTTTCGACAACCATCGGGATCAGCCCGATATTTTGCGGCTCCTGATATTCCATCATTTTATTTCCCCATCAATTCGTTGAAGGAAACAGCCTTGTCTGTCGTTTTTGCCTGCCCCATCGCCCAATTCACGATGTTTTCTTCCAGCACCAGGTTCTCGACCTCTTCCAGCTGCGAAGAATCCTTGTAGAACCAGCGCACCACATCTTCGGGCTGGTCAAAGCTTTGCGCATAATCTTCCACCAACACGCGCACCTGCTCGGGCTTGGCCTTCAAATCATATTTCTGCGCCAGATTGGCAAAGATCAAACCGAGCTTGACGCGTCTTTCTGCGCGCTCCAGAAACAATTCCGGCGGCAACGACATGTCTTCCGCTTTCATCCCGCGCGACTCCATATCCTTGGCGGTTTGCTGCATCAGGTTCTGCGCTTCCCATTGCACCAGAATCCTGGGCACATCGAAACGCGACACCTTCAGCAAAACCTCCATTGCCGCATCCTTGTTGCGCAATTTCAGCCGACGGTCTACCTCGCGTTGTAAATTGACGCGGATCTCGCTTTCCAGTTGGCTGACATCGCCGCCCTCAATGCCGACGGCTTCAGCAAACGCGGAATCCACCTCCGGCAGCTTCGGCGCTTCCACTCCATGCAGCGTTATCGTAAAAACCGCCAGCTTGCCCGCCACATCCTTGCCGTGATAATTCTCCGGGAAAGTCATGTCGAACGCCTTCGTTTCCCCCGCCTTCATGCCAATGATTGCTGTTTCAAACTCGGGCAACATGCGCCCCGCGCCCAGCACGAACGAGTGACCCTTGGCTTCGCCGCCCTGAAAAATCTCGCCATTCAGCTTGCCTGAAAAATCGATCCTGACCTGATCATCTGCTTGCGCGGCGCGCTCCGCCTGTTCATAGGTAGCGCGCTGTTTGCGCAACGACAGAATGGTGTTTTCCACATCGGCCTGGCTCAACTCAAACACCGTGCGCTCCACCGACTCACCGCCAATATCGCCCAGCACGACTTCCGGGTATATCTCAAAAGTTGCGCTGTATTCAATCTGCTCGGCATCCATATTGCCGGTCTTGATCTCGAATTTCGGGTTTCCCGCCACCCTGAGATTATTGAGTTGCGCGGCTTCATCGAACGAGCGTTGCAGTGCATCGCCCAAGGCTTCCTGATGCGCTTGCGCACCGTAGTGCTGCTCGAGAATTTTCGGGGGAACCTTGCCGGGCCGGAAGCCGGGAATTTTCACATTGCGCCCGATCTTTTTCAGTCGTGCCAATACCTCGTTGCGAATGGCTTGCTGGGGAACGGATGCATTAAGGCGGCGCTCTAACGCGCTCACAGTTTCTACGCTGGACATACTGTATTTCCTTGGTTTGAAGTTGAATTTGTGGCCGACACGAAAAGAAAACCCTGAATAAACCTACAACATCATGATTAAATTCAGTAGTTTTTTGGCGACCAAGCTATTTACTGCCATCTTTTCGCTGCTCGGGTGAATTGTATCATGGCTTGGAGTTTGAATCTCGGCCAGCGCCAAAGTGAAAAAGTTAACTGAACTACCACCTGCTTTAGCAGGTGGTAGTTCAGTCGAACACGACCCCTCTAATTCCTAGGTTGTTAACAGCCCCTACCTAAAAGCGAGAGTTGTTAATTTTTTTCTACACGCAACGTTCTTTATGCCGCCTTGCGTAGCGCCTTATGGATATTGATGTCGTCGTATGGAGCAAAGAGACCGTCAGTGCGTTTTTCGATCAACTCAAGCTCCGCAAGCATCTGGACATCATCGTAGACATTCCGGTAATCGCGGTTGAGTTGCACCGCCAATTGCCGGATGCTCAACCCTTCATGCTGCGCAACATATTCCAGCAGGTTCATTCTTTTATCTGTCAGCACAGCATGCAATTGCCCGTAGCTTGAAAACGACAGCCTAGCACCGGCCTCTGCCATTTTTTCGCCCGCGTCCACCCGCGCCGCCCATTCCAACAGCGCCTGTTGCTCGTCTTTGGGATTGAGAACTGCGATTTCGATGTATTTCATTTGATTTCTCCCGATAACTTTTCGATGTCCGCGTCAAAATCGGTCAACAGTTGCACAAGCGACACAAGAAATTGCCTGAAAAGGGGTTTTTCTACAGCGTCAACGTAAAATTAACCGGCTCCGAGCTTTTGCGGAGTCCAGATTGAATGTCGGGTTGGGCAACTTGGTCAATTGTGTCCGGCTTCGGCATGCAACTTCAGCCCTAGCGCACCAATGACTTTAAGGATGGTATCGAAGCCCGGACTACGCTCACCGGAAAGCGCCTTGTAAAGGCTTTCGCGGGACAGTCCTGCGTCTCGCGCGACCTGTGACATACCCTTGGCGCGAGCAATATCGCCAAGTGCTTTGGCAATGAATGCGGCATCTCCATCTGCTTCTTCAAGGCAGGCCTCAAGATAAGCAGCCATTTCCTCTGGGGTTCTGAGGTGTTCAGCAACGTCATAGCGAGTGGTAACGGTTTTAGTCATGGTTGTTTTACTCCGAAAGATTACGTGCGAGGCGCAAGGCCACCTTGATGTCTTTGGTTTGGGTGCTTTTGTCCCCGCCCGCCAAAAGAATAATCAGCTCTCGCCCCCGCGTCTTGAAATACACCCGGTAACCGGGGCCATAATTGATTCGCAACTCAGAGACACCTTCGCCAACCGGCTCAACATCACCGGGGTTTCCGGCAGCGAGCCGTTCAATCCTTGTTTGGACGCGCGCTCTCGCCTGGAGGTCTTGCAAGGCATCAAGCCATTGCACGAATAGGTTTGTTTGCGAATTTCAATCATGCAGCAACTGTAGTCGCGCGGCTACATATTGTCAATGCCTGTGCGCCGCCCTGAGGTGCCTAACGAGGCTGTAAAAAAAGTCTGTTCATTCTCGTCCGGTTTGCTTCGATGAACCCGAAGATTTCCGCTTTTGATCGGAAGCAAACCGGATGGCTTTTTTTAGGAGTTCATGCTCCTGCTGCAATACCTTGTACTTCTTCTCCAGATCACGCAGCCGCTTGAGTTCGGCGACGGTTTCGTTATCCAGCTTCACGCCCTTGGTCACTATCAGTCCCTCCCTCGCTTGTTTGCGCCATCGTGACAGCATGAAGGGGTGAATGTCCAGAGCATCGGCGACATCCTGGATCAGGACATCGGGAAGCTCGCTTAGCCGTACTGCGGTTGCCTTGAAATGCATGCTGTAACGATGCACTTTTGGCGGTCTTGATTTGCCCATGAAACACCTCCGTTCCGTTAGGGGGAGGTGTCAACTATTTTGGGGGAAGGTTACAGTCCCGCTTGAGCGCAGGGTTAGGCATATCTGAACTCAACCTTGCGGACTTTCTTCAAGTCCACAGTCTGCTTGGCTTGCCATAAATCGTAATTGTCTTGCATCGTCAACCAGCTTTCGGGTGAGCGCCCCAATGCTTTTGAGAGGCGAAGAGCCATTTCAGGACTCACGCCACTGGTTTCGTTCAGAACGCGGTTAAGGGTTGAGGCGGCAACGCCCAATTTGAGGGCGAGCTCCCTGCAACTGATTTCGTTCGGCGCAAGATAAATCTCTTGAATAAATGCTCCGGGGTGCGGTGGATTGTGCATAGCCATTAGTGATAATCCTCGTAATCTAAAATAAATGCGTTGCCGTTTTCAAACTCAAACGTGAGGCGCCAATTTCCATTTACCCATATTGACCAACGCCCACGCTCACTCCCCTTTAGCGGGTGAAGCCGGAAGCCGGGAATGTCCATGTCCTCGATAGTTTGAGCGGTATCGAGTGCTGCCAACTGCATTTTGAGACGATTCGCGTGTGCGGGTTGGATTCCAGCCAAGCTGCCGGATTCAAAGTATTTTCGCAGGCCTTTGTGGCGGAACGATGTAATCATTCGTGAATGATAGCGCGTTGCGTGGTGCGCAACAAGGGCTAACTGCGATGCCCAACATAGAGCTAACCGGCGCTGCGCGGCTTTATCGCGCAGCGTCCAGCGACCGAAGGGAGCGAGGTTGAGCGCCATGTTAGATGGTTCCCTAGTTGAGACGCTCAACCATCTTCCCCTTTTGCCATGCCGCACATAGCTCGATGTACTTCTGATCAAACACGCCGTCCAGAGACTTGGGTTGCACGATACACAAAGACATAAGGGTCAGCGGATTATTGCTACCCGCCTCCTTACCAACTAACGACACCATGTCTTGTGTTTTGCGGAGGTATCCCATAGCGCGGAGACGTGCACCCGACTGCAGGAAGCCGCCGTGCTCAATGCGAACGGAAGGAAGAACAACAATATTGATGTGTGGCGCTACACGAAGGACTACAGCGGACAAGCCATTTCCAAGATTCTTGACAGAAACAACCTCGCCTTCAACGGCGGCGTTCTCTCCATCAGCGGCATCTGGAGCCGCATAAGCGCGAGAGATAGCCGCGGCGTCATATGTAACTGGAAATCGAGCCTCAACCGGAGGCATTGGGACATCGCGAAGCGGGATAGTCTTATCCTGTGCGATAGCCGACGTGCAAGCACTCGCTGTGATCACAATGGCAAAAGCAGCTGCAATTTTCATGGCAAAAATCTAACGTGGAGATGACCGGCGCTGCGCGGCTTTATCGCGTAGCGTCCAGTGACCGAAGGGAACGGGGTCGATCGTAGGGTTAGAAGGCATTCTGGACTCGGCGAATTGCCTCAGCTAGGGAAACCAAGTGTGTGGAAAGATTAAAACCACTTCGGTCTCTGTTGTAGTGCCAGATCTGTTCTGGATTCTCAAACAGGATAATGCCCTTGTCACTGATGCGTTCAATTTGCTCGGGGGTAAGACTGTGAAAAGGGAACAGAATGAAATTCGAGTTTTCGCCAAAGATATCAATGAACGTGCGGCCTAGCTCACTCGAAGTGAACCCGACAAACGGGTCATCCTCAAGACTAGTGCTCATGGGAGTCTTCATTCGCGTAAGCGGATCAATACCGATCCCGTCGACCGATGTGGTTGCCGTACCGAGAATCGCTAGCTCATGCGACATGGCTATGCCTTCTAACGTAAAAGTGAGGGGCTGCGCGCTTTTGCGCAGGAATCTTCCCCC
>JBAQCT010000154.1:0-3326 GCA_049294375.1 Gallionella sp.
GCCAGCTTGTCGAAAAGCTGGTAGGCCGCAATCTGATAATTAAAGAGCGCAGCAAGGAAGATCAACGGCGCGTCGGGCTGCGCGTAACCGAAGAGGCTTCAAGGTTGTTAACTAATGCGCCCGGCCCCGCGGAAGGCATACTGCCGGAGGCTTTACAAGCTTGCCGACAGGCCTTTACCGGATTTGTAATAACCCCGATGCTTCCATGATTTTTTACGGCCACGGTCTGGAAAAATATCCGCCAACACCTCGCCGAACAACACAACTGTGCCTTTCCGATTTGCGCGAAGAAGCGGCAACCGAGATGCCGAAGTAGCACCGCTTGATTGGGCAGGTTTTTCCATTTCTTCAGGTGAAAGCATTACGGTTGCTAGATTTTCCACCAATTAATCGATGAGCCATTACATGCCCTGCTGTGTTGCTTTTGCTTTTGCTTGTGCCGTGTCGTATGAACGCCTCAGATGACCGGAAGACTTGCGGGGTCCGGCATGTGCAACGGCAATGGCCTGGCCGATCCGGATGATTTTCAACGCCCCATTCCACTGCCTCAATCTATTGATGCTGACGTGGTAACGACGCGCCAATCCGCCAAGTGTGTCGCCCTTACGCACAATGTGCTTGATAGTCCGCCCGCTAATGTAAGTCGGCGCAAGGTGCAAATTGAAAGCTTCAAATTCTTCGCTACTTTCACCTTCGTCTTCATTGTCCGGCACCAGCAAGGTTTGCCGAGCACTAACCTTGATGTATCCCGGCAAGCCATTTACTGATTTTAGTTTTGCCACTGAGAGACCAAAGCGCGAGGCAATGCGGTCAAGCCGTTCTCCCCTTTTGGGTTGATAGGCTTGCCAGCTGACCAATGGCTTGTCGTAGTTTTCCAAGTTGGCGCTGAAGGTTTCCACAGCATCTGCCGGCAGCAAAATCAAGTCACTACTGTCTTGCAAAATAACCGGCCGGTTGTGCGCGGGATTAAGCGCCTTAAATTCTTCCATTGAAATATCGGCCAATTGCGCGGCCAGTTTTACGTCCATATGCTTGGAAGTGGCAACGGCGGCAAAATAGGGTTCATCAGGAATTTCTTGCAGCACCAAACCGAAGCTGGCAGGGTTGGCGACGATATTCTTAACAGCCAGCAACTTCGGCACATAGTTGCGTGTTTCGTTGGGCATTTTCAGGCTGGCGTAATTTACCGGCAGGCCCCGCTTGCGGTTGCGCGTCTGCGCGCGCTGCACCGCGCCCTCGCCCCAGTTGTAGGCGGCCAGCGCTAGCTCCCAATCGCCGAACATGTCGTGCAGTTTTTGTAGGTAGTCGAGCGCGCCATTGGTCGCGCTGACAATGTCGCGGCGACCATCATACCACCAGTTCTGCTCCATGCCGAAATTCTTGCCTGTGGAGGGGATAAACTGCCAGATGCCCGAAGCGCGTGCGGTAGAGTATGCGCCCGGATTGAAGGCGCTCTCTATCATCGGCAACAGGGCGATTTCGCTAGGCATGCCGCGCCGTTCCACTTCGGTCGTGATGTAGTGCAGATAGCGGCGCGCGCGGTCAGTCATGCGCGCCACGTAATCGGGACGGCTGGCATACCATTTTTCATGCCTTGCGACCAAGGGGCTGTTCAGGTCGCGCATGGCGAAGCCGTTGCGGATACGCGCCCAAAGATCGCTCGGTGCTTGCTCATCGTCCGGGATGAACTCCAGCATGATATTGCGCGCATTTGGGAGTGTCCGGGGGATAGCTTGGTCGGCAAGGAAAATGTTCTGAGCAAGCGGTTCTTCCGCGTGCGCGACCTGGGTGGAAATCAGGATGACGACGGCGAGCAAAACAGAGTGCATCAGCCGGATCAACGGTACGCGCATGGCTCCAGTTGGCTCAATACTCCCGCGATGGCATCGGGATGCTGTGGACGCCACCGTATTGTCGGAAACATGGTTCGAAATGGGTACAAGGAAACTGCTGTCACTGATAATAATGCCCCCGATCACCCAGCACTCTCCACTTTCTTCTCATGCATGTGGAGTTTTAGTTCATGCTTGATCTCGCGCAGTTGACCCTTGATTATTGACTCGTTCTTGCTGCCTATCCGCATCAGGATACGCTGACCGATGGAACGTCCTTCAAGATCGGGGTCGGCAAACAGGTAAAATACACCGGGCTGAACCAGTTTGGCCGGTTCCTTGATGTCCGGCGCAGTCAGCAGGTCGTCGAGCACCACGATCAGACGGTCATTGAAATATTTTTTCGGGTAACCCAGCCCTTCGTAGGCCTGCTGGAATAGCGGATAGAGGCGGACATAAATCTCGACCAGTTTTTTGGCATCGATCACCTCGGCGATTTTCACGTAAGGCGTGTAGCGCGCCGTGTTCTTTGGGCTGATGGTCAAGTCGCTTTCATTGCCTGCAGTGACAAACTTGCCCGCTGCCTGCTCGACCGGCATTACGCTCATCGGCGCGCGCCTGCGCGGCAGGTTGTCGATGGTGGCGACGATATTATGGATTACCCGCTCGGCATGGAAGAGCTTCATTAGCGATTTATTGCCGATCAGCCCGGCCAGTGTATTGAGTATGAAATTGTCGCTATCAGCCAACGCTGGCAGCGGCGGCGACACAGGGGGAGTTTCGATCATCTGGCGCACTTCAGGCTCGGGCGGTGACGGAGGAGAGGGCGGCACTTGAACCTGTACCGTATCCGGTTTAGGTTGGCTATGCGGCCAGTAGAAATAAGTGGCGAGTCCACCCAAAATGATAACTGCAACAACAGCAATCAAAATGTTCTTTTTCATGGGTAAGCCTCCGCAATAAGTTAAGCTTGCTGCTGTTTGGTAATGACAGGCGGATTCAAGTTCGAAGTACAAAAGCCAATGGCAGTTTAGTGTTGGTGTATTGTTGAATAATTAAATTTATGTAAATGTACTTTATGTGAATATTATTTGCAAGGTATAATCTGCAATATAATCTGCTAATGAGTAAATTAACCTCCCGCTGAAAGAAAACATCAATTGAGCAAGCGCAGCAAAAATCAGCTTTCACTGCAAGTCCTCAAAAAATTCCGCATCATTTACGGCTCTGTTCGCCAGCAGTTCCGCGAAATTGAACAGACCTGTGGTGTCACAGGGTCGCAATTGTGGATATTGCAAGAGGTGGCCAAAACCCCGAATATAGGTATTTCCGAACTGGCAGCCCGCTTATCCATACACCAGTCCACCGGCAGCCAGCTTGTCGAAAAGCTGGTAGGCCGCAATCTGATAATTAAAGAGCGCAGCAAGGAAGATCAACGGCGCGTCGGGCTGCGCGTAACCGAAGAGGCTTCAAGGTTGTTAACTAATGCGCCCG
>JBAQCT010000155.1:0-72420 GCA_049294375.1 Gallionella sp.
TGGAGCGCAGCCACCGGAATGTATATGGAAATACATGAGGATGGCGAGCACCACACGCACCCAGAATGTCGAGCGCAGTAGAATTTTTTACAAGCTCTGACACCATCGCCGCCGTTGCCACCGCTCAGGGGCGCGGCGGGATCGGGGTGGTAAGGGTGTCCGGAGGGCGCATCGAAACCCTGGCGTGCGGAATATTGGGCAAGTTGCCTGTTGCGCGGCACGCCACCCTCGGCAATTTTCTGGACGAACACGGCGGCATCCTGGATATGGGTGTCGCCTTGTTTTTTCCTGCACCGCATTCGTTCACCGGTGAAGGTGTGCTTGAACTGCAAGGGCACGGTGGCCCCGCCGTGTTGCAATTGGTGCTGCGGCGCTGCCTCGATCTGGGGGCGCGTCTGGCGCAGCCCGGCGAATTCACGCGCCGAGCCTTCTTGAACGGCAAGCTCGACCTGGCGCAGGCGGAGAGCGTCGCCGACCTGATCGAGGCCAATACTGCCGAAGCCGCGCGCAGCGCGATGCGCTCCCTGCGCGGGGAGTTTTCAGCAGCCATCCACAGCATGGTCGATGAATTGATCCACCTGCGCGTGCTGGTTGAGGCGATGCTGGATTTTCCGGAAGAGGAGGTGGATAGCGTCGACCTTGCGCGGCGCGACGCCTTGCTGCGTGACGTCCGGTCGCGCTTGCAGCATACGCTGGATACTGCAAAGCAGGGCAGCCTGCTGCGCGAAGGCGCGCATGTGGTCATCGCCGGGCAGCCGAATGTCGGCAAGTCCAGCCTGCTGAACCGCCTGGCTGGCGAGGAAGTGGCGCTGGTCAGCGACATTCCCGGCACCACCCGCGATGTGATCCGCCAGGCGATCCAGATCCGTGGCGTACCGTTGCATATCATGGATACCGCAGGATTGCGCGAATCGGAGGATGCTGTGGAGAGCATGGGCATCGCGCGCGCGCACCAGACGATACACCGCGCCGACCTGATCCTGCTGCTGCTGGACGCGAGCAAGGGATTGACGGCGCAGGACGAGATGATTCTTTCCAGCTTGCCGGTCGACATTCCGCGGCTGCTGGTATTCAACAAAATCGACCTACCGGGTAGCACTGACGCACCCGCCGATGTGCCCTTTGTCAAGGTGTCCGCCAAAACGGGTGCCGGGGTAGAGGAGTTGCGCGGCAAATTGCTGAAGGCGGTCGGCTGGCGCGAACAGGAAAGCGGCACCTTCATGGCGCGGGAGCGGCACCTGCGTGCCTTGGTGCTGGCTCAGACCCATCTGGAACAGGCGCAGGCCGTGCTGGCCAGCGCAGAGCTGTTCGCCGAGGAACTGCGCCTGGCGCAGCACGCGCTGAACGAAATTACCGGCGAATTCACCCCGGACGACTTGCTGGGAGAGATATTCAGCCGCTTCTGCATCGGAAAATAGCGCCGACTGTTTCACGTGAAACAATATGTTTCGGATTCCGGATGTGCTGTTGTATGATGCGCGTCCATTCCAAAAACAGCTGCAACATGAATTTTCCCGAAATATTCGATGTGATCGTGGTGGGTGGCGGCCATGCCGGTACGGAGGCCGCGCTGGCCAGTGCGCGTGCGGGTTGCAAGACCCTGCTGCTCAGCCACAACATCGAGACGCTCGGGCAGATGTCCTGCAATCCGTCGATCGGCGGGATCGGCAAGGGGCATCTGGTCAAGGAGGTGGATGCGCTGGGCGGCGCGATGGCGGTGGCCACCGACGAGGGCGGCATCCAGTTCCGCATCCTGAATTCCAGCAAAGGCCCGGCAGTGCGCGCAACGCGCGCGCAGGCCGATCGTATCCTCTATAAGCAGGCGATCCGCTCAAGACTGGAAAACCAACCCAATCTGTGGTTGTTTCAGCAGGCGGTGGACGACTTGCTGGTTGAGCAGGATCGGGTGAGCGGGGTGGTCACGCAACTGGGTCTGCGTTTCAGCACGAAAACCGTGGTGCTGACAACGGGCACCTTCTTGTCCGGGCTGATCCATGTCGGGCAGGCCCATTACCCAGCGGGGCGCGCGGGCGATCCACCTTCTGTCAGCCTCGCGCGCCGCTTGCGCGAGTTGAACCTGCCGGTGGGGCGGTTGAAGACCGGCACGCCGCCGCGCATCGACGGGCGCAGCATCGATTATTCGGTGATGCAGGAACAGCCGGGCGACGATCCGGTGCCGGTGTTCTCGTTCATGGGGAATGCCGCGCAGCACCCGCAGCAATTGCCGTGCTGGATCACCGAGACCAACCCGCGCACCCACGACATCATCCGCGGAGGGCTGGATCGCTCGCCGCTGTTCACCGGGGTGATCGAGGGGATCGGCCCGCGCTATTGCCCGTCTATCGAGGACAAGATCACGCGCTTTGCCGGCAAGGACTCGCACCAGATTTTTCTTGAGCCGGAAGGGCTGACCACCCACGAGGTCTACCCGAACGGCATTTCCACCAGCCTGCCGTTCGACGTGCAACTGGCCTTGGTGCGTTCCATCAGGGGGCTGGAGAACGCGCATATCCTGCGCCCCGGCTATGCGATCGAATACGATTATTTCGACCCGCGCGGGCTGAAAAGCTCGCTGGAGACCAAGGTGATCCACGGGCTGTTCTTCGCCGGGCAGATCAACGGCACGACCGGTTACGAGGAGGCTGCCGCGCAAGGCCTGCTGGCCGGAATGAATGCGGCGCTGCAGGCCACAGGGCGCGAAGCATGGTGTCCCCGCCGTGACGAGGCCTATCTGGGCGTGATGGTGGATGACCTGATCACGAGCGGCGCTTCCGAGCCGTACCGCATGTTCACCAGCCGCGCCGAATACCGGTTGCAATTGCGCGAGGACAACGCGGATCTGAGGCTGACGGAGATCGGGCGCAAGCTGGGCATCGTGGACGATGCGCGCTGGCAGGCTTTCGAGCAGAAGCGCGAGGCCATCGCGCGCGAGCAGGAACGGTTGCGCAATACCTGGGTGAACCCGCGCAACCTGCCGGAAGAGGATGCGATGCGCGTGCTGGGCAAGCCGATCGAGCGCGAATACTCGTTGCACGAACTGCTGCGCCGCCCGGATGTAAATTATGCCAGCCTGCTGACTCTGCACGGGGCGGGTGCCGGGGTGGACGACGAAAAGGTCGCAGAGCAGGTAGAAACGCAGGCGAAATACCACGGCTACATCGAGCGGCAGCGCGACGAGATCGGGCGTAACGAACAATATGAAACGCTGGGCTTGCCGGAAGATATGGATTACCGCGAGGTGCGCGGGCTGTCGATCGAGGTACAGCAAAAGCTCAATCAGTACCGTCCAGAGACGGTCGGGCAGGCGGCGCGCATTTCCGGGGTCACGCCGGCGGCGATTTCCTTGCTGCTGGTGCATATCAAGCGCGGTTTTCGCGACGGACAGTCGGCGCAGAAATGCGCATGATGAATCAGGCAGAAGAATTACAGCGTGGCACCGAACAATTGGGGATCACGCTGGGTGCGGAGGCGCAGCGCAAATTGCTGGATTATCTGGCGTTGCTGCACAAGTGGAACAAGGTTTATAACCTGACGGCGATCCGCGATCCGCAGCAGATGGTGAGCCATCACTTGCTCGACAGCCTCGCGGTCATGCCGCATCTGTGGGCGGGGCGGTGGTTGGATGTGGGGTGCGGCGCCGGTTTGCCGGGGCTGGTGCTGGCGGTTGCGCAGCCGGGCTGGCCGTTCGCTTTGCTGGACAGCAACAGCAAGAAAACCGGCTTCGTGCAGCAGGCGGTCATTGAGCTGGGCTTGTGTAATGTGAGTGTTCACTGTGAGCGTGTGGAAGCGTGGCAGCCAGTGGAGCGGTTTGACGGGATCATTTCACGGGCATTCAGCGAGTTGGGCGATTTTTTGCGCAGCACCCGTCACCTGATGGCGTCCCACGGGCGCTGGGCGGCGATGAAGGGTGCGCCGCAGCAGGAGTTGGCGGGGTTGCCGGGCGGTTGCCGGGTGGAAAAGGTGGTGCCGTTGCAGGTGCCGGGGCTGCACGCGGCGCGCAGCCTGGTCATTGCAGCATGCGGTTAAAGTAAATTCACGTAGCGACTCTTTCGCCTCCTCCCCCGCTTGCGGGGGAGGATTGAGGAGAGGGATACGGGTATGCGAGTTTTATTATCAGGGGTGGCTGCTCGCCATGCCTGTTTAGGGAGTAACTTAAAATGACAAAAATACTGGCAATAACCAACCAGAAGGGCGGGGTGGGGAAGACCACCACCACCGTGAACCTGGCGGCCAGCCTTTCGGCGGCGCAGCAGCGCGTGTTGCTGATCGACCTCGACCCGCAGGGCAACGCTACGATGGGCAGCGGCATCGACAAGCGCGATTTGCAGGCCAGCGTCTATGATGTGCTGCTGGGGAGCAAGACGATAGCCGAGGCGCGGATACGCTCAGAAGCAGGAAAATACGACTTGCTACCCGCGAACCGTGAATTGGCCGGTGCGGAAATCGAGCTGGTCGATCTGCCGCATCGTGAAACCAAATTGCGCGACGCGTTGCGACATGTCGCGGCAGAATACGACTATGTGTTGATCGATTGCCCGCCCGCGCTGAATTTGCTGACGCTGAACGGCCTGTGCGCGGCCAGGTCGGTAATGATCCCGATGCAATGCGAATACTATGCGCTGGAGGGGCTGAGCGACCTGGTGAACACCATCCGCAAAGTGCGCGCCAACCTGAATCCCGAGCTGGAGATCGAAGGGCTGCTGCGCACCATGTTCGACCCGCGCAACATGCTGGCGCAGCAGGTCTCGGATCAATTGCAGGAGCACTTCGGCAGCAAGGTCTATCGCACCGTGATCCCGCGCAATGTGCGGCTGGCCGAGGCGCCCAGCCATGGCGTGCCGGCGCTGTATCACGACAAATTATCCAAGGGGACGCAGGCTTATCTGGCTTTGGCAGGGGAGTTATTGAACAACGCGGCGCAATCGGCTGCAACAGCATAAGGGAAGCGATCATGACAAAGTTGCACAAGGGGTTGGGGCGGGGGCTGGACGCATTGCTGTCCGGCGGCAAGAGCGAAAAGGACGAAGTGCTGCGCGATCTGAATGTCGCGATGCTCAAGCCGGGCAAGTATCAGCCGCGTTCGCATATGGATGAGGCATCGTTGAATGACTTGGCTGCCTCGATCAAGGCGCAGGGCATCATGCAGCCGATCCTGGTGCGGCAACTCGCGGACAGCAGCTATGAAATCATTGCCGGCGAGAGGCGTTGGCGTGCCGCGCAACTGGCCGGGCTGACCCATGTGCCGGTGCTGGTGCGCAGCGTCCCGGACAATGCGGCACTGGCGATGGCGCTGATCGAAAACATCCAGCGCGAAAACCTGAATCCGCTGGAAGAGGCGATCGGCCTCCAGCGCCTGATCGACGAATTCAAGATGACGCACCAGGTCGCGGCGGAGGCGGTGGGCCGTTCGCGTAGCGCGGCCAGCAATTTATTGCGCCTGCTCAAGCTGCCTCCGGCTGTGCAGGCCATGTTGATGGAGAACAAGCTGGATATGGGCCATGCGCGCGCCTTGTTGTCGCTGGAGGGCGCGCAGCAGGTGCTGCTGGCCAATAAAATCGTGATGGAAGGGCTTTCCGTGCGCGAAGCGGAAAAACTGGTGCAGAAGCAGGGCAGCGAGCCGGAAAAAGGCAAACCGAAAAAAGCGCACCGTCTCAGCCGTGACACTCAAAGGTTGCAGGAAGAAATGAGCGCGTGTCTCGGAACGCATGTGGAAATCAGACCGGGCAACAAGGGCGGGGGGAAGCTGGTCATCGAATATGCGAACCATGATCAGTTGGACGAGTTCCTGAACAAGCTCAAAAAGGGCAGGTAAGTTGGACAAGGAGGCCGGTGATTTGCAGCGGCAATGTTTGACACCTTCGGAAAACGCCGCTATCATCGCCGCCCTTTACGCTGCCGAGTTTAGGGAAAAGAAGTTGGCGCGTCAGGTGGTCTGGCTGCAGACGATGGTTACGCTGGTCACTGCGGGCATTGTTTATAGCCTGGATAGCGCCACGCAATATGCGGTAGCGGTGTTAAGCGGGGGATTGGTATCGGTTCTCAATGGAACATTGCTGGCATGGAGAATGTCTAGGCCGGTTTTCCGTTTCGACCCTGAAGCACATGATTCCAGTGGTGCGCATCATCAGCTACGGCTCATGTATTTTTACGCTGCCGAAAGATTTCTGGTGGTCGTCGTGCTGCTCGGCCTGTGCATGGCAGTACTAAGGTTATCGCCGCTCGCCTTGCTGGGCGGATTTGTGGCGGGGCAAGCGACGCTGTTGGCGGCCCAATTGATTTTGAGTAGATTCAAGACTGAAATAGTGACTAAAAATGTCTAGCGAAGCGCACACATCAGCAGGATACATCAAGCATCATTTACAAAATCTGACCTACGGCAAATTGCCGGATGGCAGCTGGGGCATCGCGCATAGCGCGGAGGAAGCCAAGGCAATGGGTTTCTGGGCGCTCAATCTGGATACTTTCATCATGTCCTTGTTGCTCGGTGCCGCTTTCCTGTTCATGTTCCGCAGCGTTGCCAGGAGCATTACCGCAGGCACACCGGGCGGCTTGCAGAATTTTTGCGAATGGGCGCTCGAGTTCGTCGATAACAGCGTGCGCGGCTCGTTTTCCGGCAAAAACGCCATGGTCGGCCCTTTGGCGCTGACCATCTTCTTCTGGGTTTTTTCGATGAACCTGATGGATCTGTTGCCCATCGATTACGTTCCCCTGCTCATGAGCGCCCTCGGTGTTCCTTTTTTCAAGATCGTCCCGTCCACCGACCCGAATGCCACCTTTGGTATGGCGATCGGCGTGTTTTTGCTGGTGCTTTACTACAGCGTCAAGATGAAAGGTTTGGGCGGGTTCGTTGGCGAGTTGACGCTTCAACCGTTCGGCAAGTGGGGCATGCCGGTCAACCTGCTGCTGGAAGGGGTGAACCTGATCGCCAAACCGATTTCGCTCGCGCTGCGGCTGTTCGGCAACATGTATGCAGGCGAAATGATCTTTATCCTGATCGCCCTGATGGGCGGCGCATGGGCGGGCGCTTCACTGGGCGGCGTCACCCTGTATGGGTCACAGATCCTGCTGTCGTTGGGCTGGGCAATATTCCACATCCTGATCGTCACGTTGCAGGCGTTCATTTTCATGACGCTGACCGTCGTTTATATGGATATGGCACACCAAGAACATCACTAAATCAACACCCCTAAAATCGATTCACCAACCTTAATTTTTTAACAGGAGCAATAAAATGGAAATGGCAAATGCATTGCTGTACATCGCCGGAGCGCTGATGATGGGTCTGGGCGCGCTTGGCGCAGCCGTGGGTATCGGTATTCTGGGAGGCCGCTTTCTGGAAGGCGCAGCCCGTCAACCCGAACTCATCCCGATGCTGCGCACCCAGTTCTTCGTGGTGATGGGTCTGGTCGACGCGGTTCCGATGATTGCTGTCGGTATTGCAATGTATGTTCTGTTCGCGGTGGTCGGTTAATTTCCACATAAGCGACAACGCATAATTCAGGAAAGGTAGCTTGCATGAATATCAATGCAACTCTTCTCGCCCAAACGATCATGTTTGCGCTGTTCGTGTGGTTCTGCATGAAGTTTGTCTGGCCGCCCATCGTGGCTGCGCTGGAGGAACGCAAAAAGCAGATCGCAGATGGCTTGGCGGATGCTGAACGGGCGAAGCACGACCTGGAACTGGCCGCCAAGCGCTCCGCCGAAATTCTGCGCGAGGCCAAGGAAAAGGCCGGTGAAATTGTCAGTCATGGCGAAAAACGCGCCAGTGAAATTATCGAAGAAGCCAAGACGCAGGCCAAACTGGAAGGCGATCGTCTCATCACGGGCGCCAAGGCTGAAATCGAGCAGGAAGTCTTTCGCGCCAGGGAGCAGTTGCGCACGCAGGTATCGGCAATCGCGCTGGCGGGCGCCGGCAAGATTCTCGGTCGCGAGATCGATGCGAAGGCGCACAACGATTTGCTCGATAAACTGGTTGCGGAAATCTGAACGCCATGTCCGAATCCATTACCATTGCACGGCCTTACGCGCAGGCGGCATTTGAAGAAGCGCAAAAACTGTCAGACCTGAAGGGCTGGTCGGATGCGCTGCTGTCTCTTGCGGAGACGGTCTGCCACCCCGAAGTGCGCGCGGTCGTTACCAGCCCGCGGGTCGCCAAGCGGCAACTCGAAAACCTGATGGAGGGCTTTCTGGGTACCCAGGCAAGACCCCAGTTGCGCAACTTCATCCGCGTATTGGTCGACAACCAGCGCCTGCTGGTGTTGCCGGAGATCGCGGCAACTTTCGAGATACTGCGCGCAGAGGCCGAGAAAACAGTCAATGTGGTGGTGGACTCGGCATTCGAGATGTCTGCCGCGCAACAGGAGAAAATCGTCAGGTCGCTGAAAGCGCGCCTGGGCCGCGAAATCAAGCTGTCTTGTAAAGTGAACAAGGAATTGCTTGGCGGTGTGGTGATCCGTGCCGGAGACAAGGTGATCGATGGCTCTGCCCGCACACGCCTCGGTGAAATGGCAAACGCACTGGCATGATATGAAAGGGAACCTCTAAAAATTCAGAGTTCGCCCAAATGCAAGGCGCGGGAAAAATTTCGCTGCGCCGCATATGATTAATTATGTAAGCAAGAAATTTTTCCCGCAACGCAGCAGTTGGGATGAAATATGGATTTTTAGAGGTTCCCTAAAGATTTATCAAGATAAGGAAATGTAGATGAAGCTCAACCCTTCTGAAATAAGCAATTTGATTCGCAGCCGCATCGAAAATTTCGAGGCGCTAACGCAGGCGCGCACCGAAGGTACGGTGGTCAGCGTGACCGACGGTATTGTCCGCGTACACGGGCTTTCCGACGTGATGCAAGGTGAAATGCTGGAATTTCCCGGCAATACGTTTGGCTTGGCGCTGAATCTTGAGCGCGATTCTGTCGGTGCGGTGGTGCTCGGCGAATACGAGCACATTACCGAAGGCGACACGGTCAAGTGTACCGGGCGTATCCTGGAAGTGCCCGTCGGCCCGGAATTGTGCGGGCGCGTGGTGAACTCGCTCGGCCAGCCGATCGACGGCAAGGGGCCGATTGGTGCCAAGATGACCGACAAGATCGAAAAGGTGGCGCCGGGCGTGATCGCGCGTAAATCGGTCGAACAGCCCGTGCAAACCGGCCTGAAGTCGATCGACTCCATGGTGCCAATCGGACGCGGCCAGCGCGAATTGATTATCGGCGACCGCCAGACCGGCAAGACTGCCGTGGCGGTGGATGCCATCATCAACCAGAAGGGTCAGAACATGACCTGCGTCTACGTCGCGATCGGTCAAAAAGCTTCGACCATCGCCAACGTGGTGCGCAAACTGGAAGAGCACGGTGCCTTGGGTTACACCATTGTGGTTGCGGCAACCGCTTCGGATTCCGCAGCAATGCAATTCCTCGCGCCTTATGCAGGTTGCACCATGGGCGAGTATTTCCGCGACCGCGGCCAGGATGCGCTGATCGTTTACGATGATCTGACCAAGCAAGCCTGGGCATATCGTCAAATTTCCCTGTTGCTGCGTCGCCCGCCCGGTCGTGAAGCCTATCCCGGCGACGTGTTTTACCTGCACTCCCGTTTGCTGGAGCGTGCGGCACGTGTGAATGCCGACTATGTGGAAAAGTTCACCAACGGCGAAGTCAAGGGCAAGACCGGTTCGCTGACCGCGCTGCCGATCATTGAAACGCAGGCGGGCGACGTGTCCGCCTTCGTGCCGACCAACGTAATTTCCATTACCGATGGCCAGATATTCCTGGAAACCGATTTGTTCAACGCAGGTATCCGCCCCGCGATCAACGCCGGTGTTTCGGTGTCACGCGTAGGGGGTGCCGCGCAAACCAAGGTGATCAAGAAGCTCGGTGGTGGCGTGCGCCTGGCATTGGCGCAGTATCGTGAGTTGGCGGCGTTCGCGCAGTTCGCTTCGGATCTGGACGAAGCCACCCGCAAGCAACTGGAGCGCGGCCGTCTGGTTACAGAACTGATGAAGCAGTTGCAATATGCGCCCTTGTCGGTTGCCGATATGGCCGTCACGCTGTTCTCGGTCAACAAGGGCTACTTCGACGATGTGTCGGTGCCCAAGGCGTTGGCGTTCGAGTCGGCGCTGCACACTTACCTGAAATCCAGCAACAAGAGCCTGCTGGACGCGATCGAGTCCACCAAGGATCTGAACGCGGACAACGAAAAATTGTTAGCGGCGGCAATCGAGAAATTCAAGGCAACGGCTGTTTATTGAGTTGGGGTGAGGAATGGCTGGTAGCAAAGAGATACGCGCGAAAATCAAGAGCGTAGAAAATACGCGCAAGATCACGCGCGCCATGGAAATGGTCGCTGCGGCGAAAATGCGCAAGGCGCAAGAGCGCATGCGCGCGGCGCGGCCCTATGCGGAAAAAATCCGTAATGTTGCGGCGCACCTGTCGCGCGCTAACCCGGAATACAAGCACCCGTTTCTGGTTCATCGCGAGGGCGTCAAAAATGTAGGCCTGATAGCGGTAACTTCCGATAAGGGGCTGTGCGGCGGTTTGAATACCAACATTTTGCGTCTCGCGGTAGGACGCATGAAGGCTTGGGAAGGCGAAGGAAAGGGTATTCTGGTTTGCCCGATCGGCAGCAAGGGGTTGGGTTTCATGACGCGCATCGGTGCCAAGGTCAAGTCCAATATGACCGGGTTGGGGGATACGCCGCGCATCGAAAAGTTGATCGGCACGGTGAAGGTGATGCTGGACGCTTATGTGAACGGCGAGATCGACGCCATCTACCTGAGCTACAACCGGTTCTTCAACACCATGAAGCAAGAGCCCTGCATGGAGCAATTGCTGCCGCTGAGCGGTGAGAAGATGGGAACCTCGGAGGGTAGCTGGGATTATATTTACGAGCCAGAAGCCAAGCTGGTGATCGACGAGTTGCTGGTGCGCTATATCGAATCGCTGGTCTACCAGGCGGTCGTCGAGAACATGGCCTCCGAGCAAAGCGCGCGGATGGTGGCGATGAAAGCCGCGTCGGATAACGCCAAGAGCGTGATCGGCGATCTCAAGCTGATTTACAACAAGGCGCGCCAAGCGGCGATTACCCGCGAAATCTCGGAAATTGTCAGCGGTGCGGCGGCGGTTGGCTGATGGAATGGTAATCGGATAGCAATTCGGACAGCAAATTACAGAATTAAATTTAGACGGGGAACACTAAAAATGAGTCAAGGAAAGATTGTTCAGTGTATCGGAGCGGTGGTTGACATTGAGTTTCCGCGCGATCAAATGCCCAAGGTATATGAAGCGTTGCAACTGGCGGATGCGGGCACTTCGACCGCCGAAGCGGGTTTGACCTTTGAGGTGGAGCAGCAGCTCGGTGACGGCGTGGTGCGTACCATTGCGATGGGCTCTTCCGACGGTCTGCGCCGCGGCATGCTCGTGAATGCCACCGGCAAGGGAATTTGCGTGCCGGTAGGCAAGGGCACGCTGGGTCGCATCATGGATGTGCTGGGCCGCCCGATCGACGATGCGGGTGACATTCCCTGCGAAGAGCGCCGCGAAATCCACCAGAAGGCGCCGAAGTTCGACGAACTGTCACCGTCCATCGACCTGCTGGAAACAGGCATCAAGGTGATCGATCTGGTATGCCCGTTCGCCAAGGGCGGCAAGGTCGGCCTGTTCGGCGGTGCCGGTGTGGGCAAGACCGTGAACATGATGGAGTTGATCAACAACATCGCCAAGCAGCATAGCGGCCTGTCGGTGTTTGCCGGTGTGGGTGAGCGTACCCGCGAAGGCAACGACTTCTACCACGAAATGAAGGATTCAAACGTGCTGGACAAGGTGTCCATGGTGTTCGGCCAGATGAATGAGCCGCCCGGCAACCGTCTGCGCGTCGCGCTGACCGGTCTGACCATGGCGGAAAAATTCCGCGATGAAGGCCGCGACATCCTGTTCTTCGTGGACAACATCTACCGCTACACGCTGGCCGGTACCGAAGTATCCGCGCTGTTGGGTCGTATGCCTTCCGCCGTGGGTTACCAGCCGACACTGGCTGAAGAAATGGGCCGTCTGCAAGAGCGGATTACTTCCACCAAGGTGGGCTCGATCACTTCGATTCAGGCAGTCTATGTGCCTGCGGACGACTTGACCGACCCGTCTCCGGCAACCACCTTCCTGCACCTTGACTCCACCGTCGTGTTGAGCCGCGATATTGCGTCGCTGGGCATTTATCCTGCGGTCGATCCGCTGGACTCAACATCGCGCCAACTCGACCCGCTGGTCGTGGGCGAAGAGCATTACGCCGTGGCGCGTGGTGTGCAGCAAACGCTGCAACGCTACAAGGAATTGCGCGACATCATCGCGATTCTGGGGATGGACGAACTGGCACCGGAAGACAAGCTGGCGGTGGCGCGCGCCCGCAAGATTCAACGCTTCCTGTCGCAGCCGTTCCACGTGGCCGAGGTATTCACCGGCAGTCCTGGCAAATATGTGACGCTGAAAGACACCATCAAGGGCTTCAAGGGTATCGTCAACGGCGAATACGATCACCTTCCGGAGCAGGCGTTCTACATGGTGGGCGGCATCGAAGAAGCGGTTGAGAAGGCCAAAACACTGTAATAGTGTAAAAGGGGAACAGCATGGCAATGACCGTACATGTCGACGTGGTTAGCGCGGAAGAAGCCATTTTCTCCGGGCTGGCGGAAATGATCGTTGTGCCCGGTGAAATGGGCGAACTGGGTATTTATCCGCGCCATACCGCGTTGATGACGCGCATCAAGCCTGGCTCGGTCAGGATCAAGCGACCTGATCAGCAGCAGGATGAGCTTATCTACGTTTCAGGCGGCATGCTCGAAGTGCAGCCCGGCGTAGTGACCATCTTGGCCGACACGGCAATACGCGGCGCCGACCTCGACGAAGCGCGCGCGCTCGAAGCGAAGCAGGCTGCGGAAGATGCGATGAGGAACCGCGCCTCCGATATCGATTACGCACAGGCGCAAGGCGAGTTGGCAGAAGCTATTGCCCAGTTGCGCGCGATCCAGCAACTGCGCAAGCAGACAGCGCACTAATCGGTACGCTCAGCTTTGGCTGAGCAGTTCGCCGTAAAGCGCCAGTACGCCCTGAGTGATCTTGTCGCTGGGAAATAATTCCAGCGCACGCACCCTTGCCGCTTTGCCCATTTGCCGACGCAAATCCCTGTTTTCTATGAGTTCAAGCAAAGCATGCTTGAGTGCAGCGGTATCGCCCGCCGGAAACAGCAATCCTGTCTTGCCTTCTTCAATCGCATCGGTAATGCCGTATATTCGTGAAGCGACAGAAGGGACTCCACTTGCGCCGGCCTCAATAATGACTTGACCGAAACCCTCACGATGGCTTGGCAGGCAAAAAATGTCAGCGGTAGCCATGTAACGCTCAGGAGTAGGAGTGAAGCTAACTCTGCGCAACCTGTCGCTGTGCTTTCCGCAGATTGCTTGTAGGTTGACGAAAGGAAAATCTTCTTCGGCGCCCACCAGCACCAGCATGACATCGGCGTGATGCGACGCTATATCGGCAAATGCGGCGGCAAGCTCAGGCATTCCCTTGTCGCGGTTCAGCCTTCCCAAAAACAGGATTACAGTTTGCTCCAGGCCGATATTCAGCTCTGCGCGTACCGCTTTATTTGTTGGCATATTGGGGTGAAACCGATGTGCATCGATTCCGCAGATGGAGCCGTGCTCAATAACCATGCCCTTTCCTTGCGGCAAAACGCCTTCGGAAACCAGAAAGTCACGCTGCGAGGGGCTGTCCACCAGAATGTGCGTCGCAAACAAGACGATCAATTTGTCGAACTGTTTGAGTATCCGGCGCCTCCACCCGCGCTTGCTCGCCCAAACTTGCCCAGTAAAGGTATGGATCCGGTTCGGGACACCGGCCAGCCAGGCAGCCAGCATCGACAGAAATCCTGTTTTCGGCATGATGGAATGAACCAGATCGAAGCGTTCACGGCGGAACAACATCACGAGTTGAACCAAAGTTAGCAAATCGCGCCAAGGCGATACCTTGCGTTCGATAGACAGCGGGATGAAGGATGCAGGTATATCGCGCAACAGCTCGGCATCTATGGGTGCGCTGACTATGCTGACCGTCCACTTTTGGGCACAGCTGCTGATATGCTCTTTCAAAAAGGAATGCAATACAGCCGGGACGGTTGCGACGAAGCAAAGCTTTTTCATTTTAATTCGCATGCTGTAATTTTTGCTTATATGCAGCCACCAGTTCGCGTAGCCCGTCTTCCATTGAAATAGCATGGCGATAATCCAGCTCTTGCTGAATGCGCAATATCGGATAAACCGAGCGATTATCCAGTGCATTGACTCTTGACGGGGTAAGGGGGAATCCGGGCATTTTGCCTAAAGTGATGGCGGCCAAATGTGAGATCGGCTTTGGAAGCCTTAGCCGTGGCGGTGGGCGGTCAAGCGCCCCGGCTATGGTTTCAACGAAATGCTCCATGGTGCAGTGATCGGAAAGGTTGTATACCCTACCTTTGGCTTGCTGCATGGTTCCGCAACGTATCAACCCATCGACCACATTATCGACATGAATGTAATTTGCGGATGAGCCGTGTTTCCCGATATAGAAAAACAGGCCACGGTCAATCATGGCGATCATGTTGAACAACGACTGGTTTGTCATTTTAGCGCCGAACACATTGGAGGGGCGCAAAATCGAATAGCTGAAGCCGCCTTTGCTTGCAGCTTCCATCACGATTCTGTCCGATTCGGCCTTGGTGATCTCATACTGCCCGACCGGGTTTAGCGGCGAATCTTCCGTGACGATCCCTTGCATGACCGGGCCATACACACCGACACTGCTCAGTTGTACCCAATGGGGTACACGACGAGAGGCCGCTTCGGCCAGTTTATGCGTCGCATCGACATGCAATGCGCGCATGGCATGCTGGTTCTTTAGTTGTCCCGCACAATGGTAAAGAACGTCTACGCCATTTAGCATGGCCGAGAGTTCGCTGGCTCCTGTTGTTATCAGGTCACATTCACGCACTTCAACGGCGGAGCGCTTTTCCGATAACATCGGACTGTGCCGCGTTAAGAGCCGAACTGTGTCACCTTGTTCGACAAGGCGGGCGACAAGTTTTTTTCCAATAAAACCTGTTCCACCAGTGATTGCGATAATCATCTCTGCCTATCCATCGAGTCCAGAGCAGCAGAAGCGCCCACTTAGAATTTTGCGCCAAAAAATCGGCGTGTTGGGCCATTCCCCCAAAGAGCGGATGGGTCTGTGACAAAACCATGCAGGATCATCTTCAAACCTGCCCAGAAAGAGTCGGCGCTTAGGGTGGCGATCCCAAGCTTAATTTCTGCAATTGCCATTGTGCGACGATTGAGTCGGCGTGCCTTGGCGCTCAACTGCAGCGTATCAGCAGCTTGCTTGAATAGTAATAATAGTTCGTTAGCAATCAGGGTTTGATATTTTCTGGAGCGTGTCATGCTGGCAGTCAGCACTCTTAACTGACACAGGTAGTCAGCTATCATCGCAATTTTGGCGCGTTGAGCCAGCGCCAGCGTCAGTCCGAAGTCTTGCGCCCAGACTATATTTTCAGGATATCCGCCCGCTTCATGCGCCAATTGGCACCGATACATGGCTGATGAATGGATAATCGGATTGGTCCACCCCAGACAATCCTGCAGCTCTTGCCGGTCGGAGGGCGGCTTGAATTCGTCAAATATTTTTCCTTTTTCATCAATATATTGCGCCCAAGAACCTACAAGTGCTACATCAGGGTGTTGCTTCAAAAATGCCACTTGTCTCGCCAGGCGATCAGGATGCGAAATATCGTCGGCATCGAGTACGGCTACAAACTCGCCGCGAATTTGCTGAAAGGCCTGTATCCTGGCTGGGCCGAGTTCAGTATGTTCACTGGCGTAAAAATACCGTATACGGCGATCAGCGTAGCTTTTGCAGATTGCTGCGCTATCGTCTGTCGACTGGTTATCCCAAAATACCAGCTCCCAATTCTGGTAGGTCTGAGCCAATACGCTGTCCAACGCTGCGCGAAGATACTTTTCTCCGTTGTAACAGTTCATCAGGACGCTGACGAGGGGTTGATCAAGCTGCACCGTCTTGGTTCCTGTAATATTCGATAGCCCTCGCAAGACCCTCCTCAAGCGGCACCTGTGGTGACCAGCCGAGCAACTCATGCGCGAGATGGGTATCAGCCCACAGCGCCATATTTTCCCCCTGGCGGTATGGAATCTTTCCAAAATCCGGCTGCCCCTGCCCGACCAGTGCACAAACCTGTTCGATCATGGAACGGATGCTCACCGGTATACCGGAAGCCAGGTTAATCACCTGACCACAGGCTTCCGGGGCGTGCAGCGCACGCAGAATACCCTCCACGATATCGTCTATATAGCAAAAATCCCGTAATTGCCTGCCTTCCGAGACTGGGAAACAACGATTCTGGAGGCAGCCGCGAATAACCTGAGGCAGGAAGCGCTTTGCATCCTGCCCTGGGCCGTAGGCCAGAAAGATGCGCAGCGTCACGGACGGAAAGCGTTCGGTGCGCCAGAGCATTTGCAGAAAATGGGCAGCAGCTACCTTGGCCAGTGAGTAGGGCGAGATGGGCGCCTCGCGGATTGTCTCCGATTGCGGAGCTGCCGCTGCGCCGTATTCATCACCGCTGCCGATTTGCACAAAGCGTTTCAGGCAACTTAGATCAACAGTATCCAGGAGGTTTTGGACGCCTTCAAAATGTGCTGCGATAAGATCCCTGCCGCCTGAGAAGTAGGAGCGGTGGTCAACATAACCGCCGCAATTCACCAGATATTCGAATGGTTTTTCTGCAAGCAGGCCTTTAAGTGGCTCGCGATCGGCAAGATTGGCAGACAGGTAGTTGACCCCATCAAGGCCTTCCGCAGGCGCGTGCATGGAAAGAGAGGTGACTGTATGTCCCCTCGCTTGCGCTATCCTGCAAAGATTGTGCCCGATGAATCCGGTTCCGCCGACCACTAGCATCCGGTTTGCCGTCATGGCGCCTCACCGGATAGCAGGATGTTGGCCACCGCATTCATGGCGCCCACGAATCCGACCGCAATTTTTCCGAATCTAGCTGCACGGGCACATCGGCTCATCGGTGTTTAATTGCCCAATCATAGGGAATCGAAGGATCAAAAGGATCGCGGCGGTCTATTTCATCCGGCGAATGCGGGATAGTGGCGCAGTTTGCGACGACAGCCATTTCCTTGCCGATACCCTTGAATCCATTCCACACCATAGTTGGCACGGTTACCAAGCAGTAATTGTCCGGCCCCATGAAAATTTCCTGTATCTCGCCATGAGTCGGGCTGTTTGGCCGCTCATCATAGAGCACAAACTTGATATTGCCATGGGGCACGGCATAATTCAGCGTCATTTCCTTGTGGATATGCCAGCCTTTGATGGCTCCGGGATGGACGCAGGAAAAATAGATTTCGCCGAACTGCTGGAAGGCAGGGTCGCCAACCTTGAGCATATGCATCACCTTGCCGCGTTCATCAAGAATTTGGCGCAAGGGTGTAATTCTGACTCCCTCAATCATCAACTTTCTCCATATAACATTCAATTTGTTCATTGCTGACCTTAACCGCCGGTTCGCCCGCAAGCACAGCTCGATACCAGTCAACGGTCTTGCTCACCGTCGCATCGAAATCCCAGCGCGGCCGCCAGCCCAGTACATGGCGCGCCTTGTCGCAATTCAAATGCAGCAGCCCTGCTTCATGCGGATCGCTGGCCGCACCCCGTATTTCAATCTTTCCCGAGCCCCAGCGCTCAATAATTTTCTGCGCCAATGCGTGCACGGTTTGCGTCGCCTCTCCATCCGGCCCAAAATTCCATGCTCCCGAAAATCGTGCAGGATCCCGCGCCAGCGCCGCAGCCAAAGCCATGTAGCCGCCCAGTGGTTCCAGCACATGCTGCCATGGCCGGGTAGACTGCGGCTTGCGCAGCACAATCGGTTCGCTGTTACGCAGGGCACGCAAACAATCCGGCACGATCCGGTCATCCGACCAGTCGCCGCCCCCAATCACATTGCCGGCGCGCACACTGGCATAGCCGAATCCTGGGCGCGATTGAAAAAATGAATTACCGTAGGCAGAAAGCACCAGCTCCGCCGCCGCCTTGGAAGCGCTATAAGGGTCATGGCCGCCCAATTCATCGTTCTCGCGGTAGCCCCATATCCATTCTCTGTTGCGATAGCACTTGTCCGACGTAATGTAGACGAGTGATTTCACCGAAGGTGTCTCGCGCACGCATTCAAGCAAATTCACAGAACCGCCTATATTGGTATCGAACGTCTCCTTTGGGTCGCGGTAAGACCGCCGCACCAGCGCCTGCGCGGCAAGATGGAACACGAATTCGGGCTGTGCCGATTGGAAAAAAGCGCCCAGTCCGGCGCGGTCGCGGACATCACCATCATGGTGTGTAATGCGATCGCGCAAACCCAGTAAATTGAAGTGATCATCCTCGCGTTCAGCAGGCAATGCGTAACCGTAGACCTCGGCACCTGCCCCGGTTAGCCACAAGGCCAGCCATGAGCCCTTGAAACCAGTATCCCCGGTCAGCAAGACACGCTTGCCTCGAAATAAGGCAACGGCGGCTACCAGATCATCCATGGTGCCTGCTTTTTTTCCAAGAGGTTATTCAGCAACTGCCAATCGCGATAGGTATCCATGCACTGCCAGAATCCGTCATGCTCATATACGGCAAGCTGCCGATCACGTACCAGCGCCCTCATCGGCTCCTGCTCAAAGACGAGATCATCGCGTTCATCCAGATAATCGAACAATTCACGTCGGCAGACGAAGAAGCCGCCCGAAATCCATCCGCCAGTCGCTTGAGGCTTTTCATTGAACTCGGTCACCAAACCTTGACTGTCTGCCATCAGTTCACCAAAACGTCCCGGCGGCCTGACGCCGGTTACCGTAAGAATACGGCCATGGCTTTTATGAAATGCCAGCAGGGCATCCAAATCAATATTGCTTACCCCATCGCCATAAGTCAGAAAAAAATGTCCATCTTCTTCAAGATACTGGCGAATCTTGCGGATGCGCCCGCCGGTCAGGGTCTCCGGCCCAGTATCCGCCAGCGTTACTCGCCAGTCTGTTTCTTCATGGTTGGTGTGGAATTCGACGGATTTGTTCGCCCCCAGTGTCACCGTGCAGTCGCGGGTATAAGCCTCGTAATTGAGGAAAAAATCCTTGATGGTCTGCCCCATGTAACCTAGGCACAGGATAAAGTCCTTATGGCGATAGCTGGCGTAATATTTCATCAGATGCCAGAGGATTGGGAGTTGTCCAATAGGAATCATCGGCTTGGGAATATTGTCTGCGACATCGCGTATGCGAGTGCCGCGCCCGCCGCAAAGAATGACCGTTTTTAAGGTGCCACGCATGTTATTTATTTCCCTGATTTAATTGTAAAATATGGTGCATAATTATCGCGATCAAGCCAAATCGAAAGCACGCACAATATTCTCCTCGGTAGGCTCGACAAAGCACGAGGATTTATACCACTCTGCCGCTTGCCTTATTCCTTCGATATTTGTTGCGCGCTGCTCCAGCAGATTATTATAAGTGTTATTTAATTCGTCCGAATTGAACACTAAATCCCATATCACGCCCCGCCCGCAATCGAACATGGGGTTGCAGGTAAAAGAGGACTGGCTGGCAACGACAATAACAGAAACGCCCAGTGCTGCTGCTTCCACTGCGATTCCTGATTCTGAAGTAATAATAATTGCAGTATCGCTAAAAGCGCTACTCTTAGCGGAAGTATCGTAAATCCAGCAGTCCGGTAATGCAAGCTGGCGGCTGCGCGTATCGGCCGGATGTGTCCTCACTTTGACAGCCTGGCTCGTCAAAACGGAAGCCAGGCATAATTTGAGAAGCTCTTTGTTTCGTTCATAAAAATAACTGAACAGCAGCAGGCACTGCGTTTCATTGCCGCTCAGCACAACTGCGGGGCTGAACAAATATTTGTAGCGAAAAGAAGCACCAAGGCGATATTCCAGATTATCAGAATGCTTCATGTATGCGGTGCCATTTACCAGAATCTTGTCGGGAACTACTCTGGAAGGCATCTCCAGTTCGGCGACGAAACTATTTAAATATGCGGGATAATCAATGTAGGTTCGGCACGCATAGATGGATGAATGTTGCGTACTCTCCTTCAATCCGCGGTAGAAATGTTTCTGTTGAACCTGGTTCTCAAACCATGAGATTACGGTGATTTTACCGTTGAACCAGTCAGCTAACCGCTTCCCAGATAGATAGCGGATGTAACTATGCACCGTCATTCGATCCAGTGTTTTCATTAGTTCAGACGACAGCAATTGCCCCAGATAGTCTGAGCGATCCATTTGCCGCGACAGTCGGATTACGGCAAATGGGTAAAAGCAGATAAATCTTGCCAGGGCAAAATAATCCACAGCCTTGAGCAAATCATATTCCGTAATGATGTTGACCGGTGCGCTCCTGATGATGCTGAATAGTCCGATACCTTTATTCCATAGCGCGACCCTGCCGTATAAACAGGGGAATATATAAACGTCTTTTCCTCGACGCGACAATACTTCATGCAACCCCGGAAAATATTTTTCTTCATAAGAGTGGCTTGCTAGCGTGGGTTCCACCAGCAAGAAGTTATCGATGATTACCGGGTCGGTGGCACGCCGAAAATCGGGCCGAAAAAAAATCTGCACGACTATCCAAGTAATAGCATGGTTAATCAAATACAGTATGCTTTTCAGGTAATATTGAAGCAGCTTACAAAAAACGCCGAAGGCATTGATGTCCCGCTCCGGAATGCGGAAAAGGAAATTATGCAGCAGGCTGCTGACAAACGGATTTCTGCTGAGTACCGGGTTGGAAATCAGATACACATTGCGGTATGCATCCGCTGTAATTTGCTGAATATAATTGTCGACTTGCCGCAAGTCATCACGCAGACGCCCATAGCAGCCCTTTAAGTCCAGCTTATCGCTCATGGATTACGATGTCGGCGTCAATCGCCCGCTGTTACGGATAAATCCCTGCAGGCCGGTCATGTCAGGCAACACCGGCACGTCCGGCGGAAAAATATTACCCGGTAAAGCCGCTCTCCCCAAAAAACATATCCCTGCTTCATTGGCGCCCTCCATATCCAGCAGGGAGTCTCCGACCATCAACATTTTCTCCGGACGGTAACCGCCGCTCTCCAAAATGTCGCGCAATATCTCCCCTTTCTTGGCCGGCGAACCGAATGCCGCGCGGAAATAGTGCGATATATGCCGTTTTTGCAGGACGCGTTTAAGCTCTTCTTCCGGCGTGCCGGAAACCACAAATAAGGGAATATCGGCGTGGTATTTGACAAGAAATTCTTCCGCTCCCTCGACCCATGGCGCGTCGATCACTGCCGCTTCGACACGTGCATTAAACTCGGTTGCCAGCCTGTTTTCTTCCTCCAGCGAAAGAGGAAGCCCAAGCAGCTTATTATGGAAATAGCGAAATTTTTCGAAGCGTGGCAAACCGCCGTTTGCCAGATGAAATGAGACGACACGCTCTACGATTTCTGGCCCATAGCCGACATACAGTGCGGCAAATGCCTGGGTTTTAACATCAACCGATTCAACCAGGACACCATCAAAATCAAAAGCGATGGCATCATATTCACTCATCCTTTCGCCTCGCCATTGGCCACCAGCCAGTCTCCATCGGCATGCTGGCGGTTATGTAACTGCTCATGTATTTCCGCCATGCAATCCAGCAAACCTTGCCCGAAATCCACATAGTCATTCGATACCAGCTTGTGCCCGATCTTGGGGTGAAACCCATAAGGGGTCATGACGTAGTGTCCGTCATCGACCTTGCCCTGGAAATCCAGTTTCACTCCGCCCGGAATCATTTCGCTGATCATTTTCATGAAATTCTCTACCGTCATGCGTTCCTGCCCCGATAGCACAAAATGTTTATTGGCGAATTTCGCCTCAAGAATTTGCGCACTCAGTTTCGCCGCATCGGTGACATGAATATATTCGCGCATCGCATCCTTGCTGCCCATATAAGTGACGGCTTTGCTTTCCAGCGCCTCCCTGAGTAATCTGTAAATACCATTGCGTTCATCGGCCCTGCGGCCATATAGCGACCCATAGCGTAGGATGGTATATGGCAAACCGTACCTTTCATGGTAGCTTTCCACAAAGCGCTCCGCAGCCTGCTTGCTGGCACGGTAAAAAGAGCCGGATTCCGAATAGACGTACAGGCTGCTGGCAAAAACAAACCGCTCAGCTTGGCTAATGCGGGCGCCTTCCAGCACGTGCACATTACCCAGCACGTTGATTCTGGCCGTATCCACTGGCCGATTTTTGGCGTCATTGATGTCTGCGATACCGGCGAAGTTGTAAACATACTTGCACCCTTTGGAGGCGCTGATGACTTCGTCCAAGTTCATGATGTCGCCGACAACCATTTCTTGGTCTGTCCGTACGTAAGGGGAAGATTCGCGGTCGAAAATTCTTACCCGATAACCCGCGTCGGACAATGCATCCGCCACGTGGCTTCCCAAAAAACCGCTACCCCCAAACACAATGGCTGTAGTTGTCATGATCTATTTCGCAAATTCAACTTTTTCAACATCATCTTCTTTCGCGTAATCGCCATAATGCATATATTTCTCCAGGCATTCATCTTTGAGCTTGCGAAAAATACGCTCGCCTTCCGGCGTGAGAATTTCGGCTTCTCGAATTTCCGGCCAGCGCTCTTTTGGCATTTTCACATAAAGCACAAAACAGCGCCGAACCCCCTCAATTTCCTCCTTGGTAAATTGCGGCATGGAAATCATCGTGGGTTGTGAAATGCACCGTGCCAGATCCCCCTTATTTACATATCCCATATCTTCTGACAATTGACGAAGCGGGGTTCCGTGAAAGGGGGTATAGCTGTATGCATTCACACCATCCGATTTGAAATGGCGATTTAGCTCGATGGTGTCAAACGCCAATTCGCGCGTCTCTGTCGGAAAGCCGATGATGTTGTTGACACTGATGGGTATTCCTAGGGAATTGACCAGATTGAGCTGTCTGATAATCACATCATTTTTAACTTTGCGCCCAAGCAATCGTTGGCGAAACGCTTCATTGCCATGCTCAACGCCGAACGCCACGCGAAGCAAGCCGATGTCTGCCAGTTTCTTAAACTTATCTTCCGTTACGGTTTCAGGGCGGGTCTGCATCCAGAATGGCAACTTGTAGTCGGCATACATTTCGCAGAATTCGTCAAATTCCCTGTTGTTCCATGCAAGGAAGGTGTCTGCCCAGAAATAAATGGAATCTGCCTTATAATTTTTTACTGCGTGGTCGATTTCGCGGCGTACCAGTTCGATTCTCTGAGGCCGAAAAAAACGGTTGTTTTCTGCTTTATATATCTGGATCTGTGATGGGGAGTTGCAATACGCGCAGGTGTACGGGCAACCGCGGATAGTCTGCACGGGTATCATGCGCCGCAACTTACCTTGCATCGGACGATAATAACGGCTCTCCTCAAACAAGCTGAAATCCGGCAATGGCAGGCTGCCTAAATTGACCGGGCGCGGCAGAGGATTCTTGATTTTTTTTCCGGCGATGATAGCGCATAGCCCGCTGACTGAAGAAACATCAGCCCCATTTTCCAACCGTTCACACAGTTCAGGTAAAGTTTCCTCACCCTCGCCGCGCAAAATATAATCAATGGCCCCACCGGAAAGTTGCAGCGCCAGATCGGGAGCGAACGTTGGAAAAACGCCACCAGCTACAACTGGTGGTCTATTCGGCCCCAGCACTTTCAGGAGGTTTACACCCAATGGATACATGTCCTCGGTACAGGACATGGCTATGAGATGCGGCGAAAAATGCCTGATTACATTTATAAAATCTTCTGCAGCATTGGTGGTTCTCGCGTGCTTCTTGAGTAGCGTATCGTCGAACGGGCGCGCATTGAGGTTTTCCGATTTTTGTTTATCGGCATCAACAGCAGCCAAGTTCTCATAGATCGTTGTGTCAAAAAGCGCCACATCATGGCCGCGCTGTTTCAGGATGGCAGTGAACAAACCAATTGCAGGCGGCAAGGTGTTCATGCCGTAAAGATTGGGGTAGAAGAGAAGTACTCGCATTAATTGGGTGGCCTGACAAAAATATAGTTATAAATATTCTTGTATTTTGTGGCATCAAACATGGGTGCGTGATATTTCCCTTTTAATGCAAATCCTCTTTCTGTCAAGATAGCAGCGACTGCATCGTCTTTTGGAAGGTCATCGTTAAGTTCGATCAACACGCTTCTTATGTTCGTATGACTTAGCGTTTTTTTTGCACCCAAAATAATATCCGACTCCAATCCGTCGACGTCAATTTTTATATGGTTCGGGATCGGAAGGTGATATTTCTCTATCAAATCATCTAGCGAAATAGACAGAACCCCCTGTTTAAATGCAGACTCCATTGGTTGATGGTTATAATCTTCGGAGCTTCCTAGGTTGTTTACGGCGCCACCAACCGTGAACGCTGACAGGAATAAATGGTCGATTGCGCTGGATTTGCCTACAGCTATGCCAAGTCCTGTCACATGATGTTGAAATTGATTAAGAAAAATATTTCTATTGAGTTGCGCGTAATTTTGCGACTCCGGTTCAAATGCAATAACCTTTATTCCTTTCGAAGCTGCATAAATTGAATACATTCCTACGTTTGCGCCGATGTCATATAGCAGTTCACCCCTGCTAAATGAATCTATCCACTCAATGGTGTCTGGCTCTTTGGTGAGGAGTGTTCTGGCTCGCCAAAGAGTTAACAAGCTTACGCATTCATACTTAATAGTGTCATTTCCAGATTTGACAGTGTAAATGGGATGCAACTTCTCAACCAGCCTTACCGAAGGACGGATGGCCTTGTTAAGCAACAGCACGACCGGGAGCGAAACAAGGTCAAAAATTTTTTGTTTTATGTTCATTTACTCAATCCACGTATAACGGTTTAGTTTACCGATTCAGTCCCCGCCTGCTACCGTAATAATTTCACCGTGAATAAAACTGGCCTTTTCTGTCAATAAAAAAGCTATTGCAGAAGCAATTTCCTCGGGCTGCCCCGCCCGACCAAGCGGAATTTTGGCAATCCGCCCTACCAGTTCATCGGCGCTTCTTCCTTCACGCTGTAAAGGCGTGTCCACAAAACCGGCGCGAACGCCATTAATACGGATGCCACTCTTGCAAAGTTGCCGTGACAATCCGTGCATGGCGGTTTCCAGCGCCGCTTTTGCAGCAGCGTAATGCAATGTTTTTGCCGAACCGCCATATTTCGGAGAAATGGAGCTAAGGTAGGCAATCCGGCCCTCGTGTGCTGCAAGCATTGACGGCACGAATTTCTGGACGATAGTAAGCGGAGCAATACAATGCTGAAAAAAAGCTTGCTGCCATTTTGATTCATCAAGCTGTTGCCAGGGCGTCCAATCGATCTTTCCACCGCAAAGTGCAAGCGTATGCAATACATCAAGCTCTTTGATGGCAGCTTCCACGAAATCAGTGCAAGCCTGCGCCGAATCGAGGAAAGATTGCAGCAATACGCCTTCGCAGCCAATAGTTGAAATCTCTTCTTTCAGCATATTTGCTTTTTCGTGATTATGGCAATAATGTAGCCCAATACGGACATCTGCATGAGCCAACTGCCGTACAAGAGCTGAGCCGATTGCACCAGATGCGCCAACAACAAGAATATTATGCTTCAGACCCATATGTATTAAACCACGCTGCATCGCCGACAAGGCTCTTTTTGTTGGCGCGCATTGGTTTTATGAATTTCACGTAAAGCATTATATTCCGTTGAACGCCAGATATTGCCAAGATTACCATCGGTAAATTTTCCCACTGAAAGTGTCGATTTATAGTCCACATCACAAGGGTTTACCTGGCCGTCCCACCAAACAAACATGCGCCGCCAAAGATCTGAACAACGCTGTGATATCCCGTTAATCGGGCTATGGTAAGTATCTTCCCAGGGGTTATAGTTGACAAAAGCCACCTGATCAGCCAATTCACCCCAGAAGCTTTGCATCTCATCCAGGTTTTGTTGATCGGACATCTTAACCCCCGATACTCGAGTAATAATGTTGGCATCAGGATACTGGGTAGCGCGAATTTTCTGGAAACGTTCGATATTGGCAAGTACCTTATCCAGTTTCCCGCCTACACGGAGCCGACTGTAAAGCGGCTCTGACGCCGCATCAGCTGAAAAAACCAGCGTTTTTACGCCGCCCTGCAGAATGGCATGGCATTTACTCTCATCCAGCAAAGAGGCATTGGTGTTCATCTTGAGGTTGAGAAACTTCCCGCGTGTATAGGCCAGCATCTTTTCGATATCGGGGCATAGCAGGGGCTCGCCGCGTGACGCAAGCGAAAGAAATTCTACTTTCCCCTGGATTTCGTCGATTATGCGCTGAAAAAGATCCAGCGGCATATACCCCATAAAACCGCTGGAGCGCCGTGTGAAGGCCTTGTCGCTCTCAAAACAGAACACACAGCGATAATTGCAGATAGAGCTTGGTTCTATCTGGAGGTAGGGCGGGTAGTCATCCAGTTCTGCAAGCTGCGGGTAGATTTCGTAACGATATCGATGCACGATATATCTGGGCAAATCATCGTCTGAAAGAGTATTGATTTCCTCAATAACACTGGGTGTTAGCTGCAGGCATGGTGCATTTTTTTCTTCGTCAGCCAAAATATCCCGCACAGCACGGTCAAGGATGCCCTGCCATGCATCCGACAGCCCATCACCTCGCTGCGGTTTGTTTTGTAATAACTTGATGCGTGAGATTACTGTTTCCTGGAGCGCGCCTTGCCGCGAGCGCAAATCGACAAAACTGTTATGTTTGCGATATGTGGGGTTGTCCCCAATGGTCATAATGAAAGCTCACCCGGTTTTGCCTCTTCAAACCCATGCTTGCGCAGCCAGTATTCGACCTGAGGTAATTGCCATTCATAGTCGATATCACAACCGCCCCACGATTTGATGGGATGGATTCGTTGCCCCATCCATTTTTGTGGAAGTAAGCCGTCCTTCAGATTATCTAGGCAATGGGGACGCACGATGGAAAGTCCCATGTCGGCGAAACACACATCCCCTTGAGAGTCTCTATCGCAGTTAAGGGTTGCCGGGTCACCAAAGGTTTCAAACGGTACAAAAGGATGAAGGCATCCATCTTCTCCGATGCGTCTGGCGCGCAACGGGCTCCACATGTTGTATACAGAAACAGTGACTGCAGAATCCAATGTGTAGTTGTTTCTGAGTTTTTCAATGCCTTCGTCGATCAATGCTCCGGTGACAGTTGCTCCATTGGCGAAAAGCAGCACCATCAATTCCACGGTTTCACCCTTTGCTGCAAGCATCTTGACGATTTCCCGGTAGCCTTGGGCAAAAACATCTTCGCCCAAGGCCGCCTTGGTGGCTAACTCGGGAGGGCGGTCAATCAGTTCAGCGCCAAATCTTTGACCAATTTCCATGATTTCGGGCGAATCAGTCGAGACGAAAAGCCTGTCCACATAACGGGAAGCGCGCGCCGCCATCAGTGGATATGATGCCAGCGGGCGCCCCAAAACAGGATAAATGTTTTTACCGGGGAATCCGACGCTGCCGGCACGGCCAATCATCAGTGCGCAAATAGTCAAAATTTTCTCCTCAATTAATTTGGCACGGCTATAAGCATTTACAGCCCCTGCCTTTGAACCTCATATTCATCGGGCGGCACCGAGCCTTTAAGAGGGTTTCCGGTGAGAAAACGCACAGCTTCTTCAGTGGCCTCAATTTCCATCCGTGTTCGGCAATCTATGGACATCGAACCCATGTGTGAGGTTAGCAGGCAGCGTTCAATGGCCGCCAGCGGGCCTGTGTATGGCTCATGCACGAATACATCAATGGCCGCTCCACCCAAATGCCCTGAATTAAGAGCATCGGCCAAGTCCTGCTCGTTAATGATCCCTCCGCGTGAGGCGTTGATCAACAGTGCATCCGGCTTCATGAGCCTGAGATGGTCTGCGCGAATCATGTTTTTGGTGTGCGCGGTAAGGGGTACGTGCAGGCTGATTATATCGGCTTGGCGGTAAATCTCTTCCTTGCCTACCCATTCCAGCTTGAGTTCAGGTACCAGTTTTGTATCCGGGCGTATATCGTTGACCAGAATGCGCGGTGTGCCAAAACTGCTCAAACGTGTCAGCACGCGGCGACCGATACGCCCTACGCCGATGATGCCAATGGTGACTTCGGGAATACGCCGTCCAAAGTGGCGTTGCCATTCGCCGCGATGTAGTTGGGCGTTGGCTACATGCACGAAACGCAGCAAGGACAGCATGAATCCGATAGTTAATTCTGCCACGGCCGGTGCCGGTGCATCAGGGGTGTAGCTCACATGGATGTCACGGCGCTCGGCGGCCAAAAGGTCGACGCTGTCCAGCCCAATCCCGACACGCGAGATCAGCTTCAGCCGGCTGGCGCGGCTCATGACCTTGTCGGTGATGGGCTCGGTTCCCGCGATCAGAACATCGAAATCGGCAACCATGTTTGCCAGCTCATCTTCTTTCAGTTTGCGGCCAAGGGGGTTGATCGAATATTCAATACCGGCAGCCTCAAGCAATTCGAGCGGCAGTCGGTTTTTGTCGCCGAAGGGGACGGTAGTTATGAGGGCTTTGGGCATGTCGGGCAGCTTCGTTAAAGAAGGTTTTTTAAATTTTCTATGTAATTCAATTACATGGCTAGAGTAATGTTTGATTGGAGTGGCTATCTGGAGGCACGGAAGATAGCCGCTGACCATTACGTTAATTGTACTGCTGGTTTTGCACAATCGTTAACAAATCGTTATATGCGAAAGCGGGGCATGCATGGTTTTTCATCATGCAGGAGTTTAGCTGTCAGTTTGGTTGTTATGCGTGAATTGGCTGAAGCTTTCTGCCCTTGGAGAATTCAGACAATACTTTCGCTGCGCGTTCGGCGGACTTGCCGTCGGGCATGTAAAGGCTATATGCCATCAAATAGCTGTCATCTAGCCGAAGCGGAAATTGAGCAGTGCTCACAGCAATATTACGAACTGCGGATGCCAGAGATTCCAAGTTTTCGAACAGATATGCTCGTTTTTCTAAGCGCTCTTTTTGCTTTGGGGTGAAGCCTGTTACGCCTTCTTCTGCCAAAACAAAAACATAGGCCGTGGTTGCAATGCAGCTCAATAATACTGTAGAGGGGAAATCCAGAATAAATAAATCAACGCCATGCATGGCTTTTTCAAATCTGCGGGTTTCGAGATGGATACGTCTAAACTCGGCAGACTGAAGCACGGCTGGTGTGAAAGCGTCATGAGGGTTGGGTTTTGCGATAACTTTTGTGCTCGCTGGCATTGAGGCCAGAAGCTGAAAAATACTGGCTTGGCTCGAGTGGTATAACGTGCTGACCAGGCCATTATTCGGGCAATGCATAATGTTGTCATCAGCGACAGTCCCGGCATACATGACCGTGCGGATTTGATCTGGCGGCGGCATGGGGCGCAAGCATATGCGAATTGCATCCTGATGCGCAGAACCAACAGGTATAAGAGGTTTTGTGCTGGCCCCAGAATCCTTATAGTATTCGACGTTTCCTGCGCCGTAGCACAGCATGGCATCGCCATCCACGACCTCAGTAAAATCGTAGATGGGCGAAACGATGGATCCATAACCTGCGCCTTCCTGGTATGTAATCAAGGGAGCGCCATTTTTTTGCGCAGCGAGCATGCGGCATCGATTCACCAAACCGAGGTTGACTGTGCCGGTTAATGAGAATTTGATGTCAAGCTTCGGCAATATCTTGCATAGGTGGTCATGTTCGGCTATGGCGCGAGGCAATACAGAATTGGCATATTTCTCCAGCGAATCTTTGACTAGCGAAAAATAACTAATCTCATCATGAGAGAAAAATTCTTTAAACTCCTCGCTTGTCAATAGCATCTGCCAAAGAAAATGGCACTCCTTGATAATGTCCGGATTGGCGCTTGTCGAAGTGGTTGGCGGGTAAATAAGCTGAAGTTGCTGATTCAGCAGATGCGGAACAATATACGAAATGTCATGGCCGAAGTTGAAGCAAAGATATTTACCGTAAGTGCGGTTTTTTCGGAATGCCTGCGAGGCGCGTACAACACCGCGTAATGCCCTCAATTTTTCACGTGCCAGCGCGCGCCATGAACTCAAAATAGATGGCGCTTCGGTACTCGGATTGGGCAATGGTGATAATTTTGCTTTGTCATTAAAAAAAGTTTCCAACAGCACAGCAAACATATTGACATTACTATCAGGCCGCAAAAAATCCCCGGATATGATTTTGTGGCCAAGCTCTGGTAAATAGAATATCTCCTGCCCTGATGCATAATGAATAAAATTTTTCAGCATCAGCAATTTTGTCGAGATGGAATCAATGAGAATTTTCAGGTCAAAATAACCGAAGCGGAACGGCTTGATGCTGCGGTCTTTTAAGCACGGAGTGCAGTCTTGTGCGGCGGAATCCCAGTGTTCGCAGAAGAGGGTAAGCGAAGCATAATTATGCCAGCCAAGGTTAATGATTTCTGACCTGGTGCTATAGCGGTCAAGAGTTGTATACGGCAGCTTTGCTCGAATGCAAGCAGCTATTCCATAAGAGGTTGAGGCTACCAGAATAATGTCATCTGGCCAATTGCTGGCGAATAATTGAGAAAATGAATCAAGCGCTTGATTGGAATTGACGAGCAGATAACGAGGCATCTTGAGCAGCAGTTTTTTGTCTTATGCTTTACGCGCGACCACGTAAAGTGTGTCAGTGTAGCCGCTGGATTCAAGTGATTTAATGTATTCAGAATCTGCGCGGCCTGCAAATAGCGACGCAAAAAGTACATTACCGCCCGGAATGCCGTCCTTCAGCCATTGCAAATGGTTCGACAAACCATAGCGTTGTTTATAGATAACCTGTTCAATCACCATCCCGCTGTATGCGATCAGCATCCTGATTGCTTTTTCACTGTAGACATATGGATGCATGGCCTGAAAGTAAAATGATTTGAATGCTGGGTTATTGTATAAGCTTATCAACGGATCATTGGCTGATGGAATTTCGAGGATTATTAATCCCGTTGGAGACAGACAGTTTTTTAGTTGTGACAAGAATAGTTGGGGATTGTGGATATGCTCCAACAGGCTGAAGAGGCAAATGCGATCATAAGTTTCGCCCGCGGGCAGATCGTGGGTGTATGCATATGCCCTGTAGCCTTTCTTTTGAAGAGCATCCCTGTATTCCGGGCAAGAATCGACTGCTACTGTAGCGCTGGCCGCATGGGCAATACGGTCAAGGAAGCCGCCTTTTTCGGCACCAACTTCCAGTACCGAGGGATGATTCTCAAAGAATTGCTTTAGATCTTGGAAGCGAATCTCAATACTTTCATCCACCAAAATATCAAAAGTTTGGGGAATATATTTTGACACTAGTTCAGATCGTGTTTGAATATAACGATCATATTTCGCATCGAATTTGCGCTGTTCATCCTCAGTTTCTAGCGGATCGAGAAAAAAGGAATCGCAGGATGTGCAGCGCATGACTTGCTTGCCGGGTGCGTTCCAAACCGTTGCCCAATACAAGGTTGGAGAGGGGTCGTGGCAAAGTGGGCATTGATTGGCTGGCATATTTGAATACTTGGAATCGTTAAGAAAGCGTCGAACAAGTACCCGCATAAAGCAGCTTTTGCGCATGTGTGTCCGAGTTGTTAAGAAGTTGATCCATTTTATCTATTTTCCCGTCCCAATAGGGTTTATACCGAAAATGTTTCTTTCAATTTGCTCATGCTGGGTGCACTTGCCCTGTCAGAGGACATCCCCATTTGTCAATATTGATCAACGCCAGAACACAAAGGCACGATTGGCATTATTGGTCGAACTCGGGACGGCGGTGGTGGGAGGGTTATCGGCAAAAATTGCCGCCTGCTGAAATAGGCTCTAAATGCAGCTAAGAGTGATCACCACACGAGGCGTTTTATCGTCCACGCCGCAGTGGTGCCATTTCCGGCGCATCCGAGTGTAACGGAGGCAGTTGCTTATCGACGATCTTTCTCAGCGAGTCGTGCTCAATCAGTAATTCCTTTCGCTTAGAACCCAAGGTGTAGTTGTACACATCTTTGCATGTGGCTATGAGGCCTTCCGTCTTAATTACTTGCGCCAAATGATAAAGAATGGCGATAAACTGAAAGCGGTCAATCACCACTGGGTGGAGTAATGCGAACAATGCCAGCTTGCGTTGGCGCAGCAGCGTCCAATTGCTTGGTAGATGCACCTCATTGCGTCCTAGTTCAGGGTTTCTTGTGATATCTTGCCCACGATCAATGATGAGATTGTCGGTGACCTTCTTGATTCCGCGAAGAAATGGCTCAAAATTGGAATTTTGTTTCAATTTGCTGCGGTAATGTTCTATACCAAATTTACGGACATAATTGGCAGCAACACGGAACATCACGCGCGTGCGCCACGAATGGCGGATAAAATTAGGTACGTTGGTCATATTGAGGGAAACAGTAATATTGGAGGCGTTTCGATCTGAGACATCAAGCAGATAACGTTCTTCTGAATCAATGCCCTGGCCAATTAGACCTTTTCTACGCGCAAACTCATACAATGGTGTGCCTGGTAAAGCTTGGGCATAGTTGATGCTGATATGCAAAGGGTCTCGATCAGGCCCTATGTTTTTGGCATAAGTCAACAGCTCGGCGGTTTCAAAAACCGTCTCGGTTGATTCACCAGGCATCCCCATAATAATTTCAGGAGTGAGTTCTATGCCAATTTCGTGCAGCCAGCGTATCGCGTTATAATTGTCTTCGATTTTAAGCTTCTTTTCCATAACCTTGAGCATTCTTTCGCTACCGGTCTCAATGCCCATGCAAATACTGGAGGCTCCGGCATCGTGCATCATTTTTAGCCGTTCCGGGTCGACGCAATTGACACGCATGCCTGCGACTTGCCAAAGTACATCAAATGGCTTGATGCGTTTGCAAAATTCAGTTAGCCAGCGAAGATCGGTGCCAAAATTTTCATCGGCGATTGAGACGAAGCCCACGTTATATTTCTCAATCAGGTATTCGAGCCGCTTTGCGATGAGTTCCGGCGGAATATAACGAATGCCCTTGTCCCAGCGGTGGCAAAATGTGCAGCGTGCCACGCACCCCTTTGCACCAGGCAGGCTTGTAATCGTTTTATTACGGCGGTGGGGTTGGTAGGCTCTTTTATCCTTGGCAAACCAAGGGAATGCTTTACCATTTTCGTTAAAAGCGGGGAAAACGAACGTATTAATGTTGGAAGATTTTTCCAGATCGCACCAATCGATATCGTAAATTTCTTCGCGCGATAGTGGTTCTTCATACCCTGTGTTAACTAAATTTTTGGACTGATCGAGCAACATAAGGCCAGGAATGTCCGCAAAAGCCATTGGGCTGCGCGTTGTCTGTGCGCGTTTTACAACGTTGAGCATCACCTTTTCGCCTTCGCCGAGGACACACAAATCAACGCCAGCTCGACGCAAAAGAATCTCAGCGCTTGCGGCGAGCCCCCCTCCAACGATGATCAATGTCTCAGGGAGCATGCGCTTGATGTCGAGAGCTAGCCGTTTGGTATACGTATAGGCTGTAGAAACAACCGCGCTGATACCTAAAACTTCAGGGCGTTGTTCACGGATATGCGTGAGCACATCCTCATAGCTTGGTCGATTGCCGTCAATATTGTAGAACTCGACATCGCTGATACCGTTTTTGCGCAGATAGCTTAAGATACTTAAGCTGCCGAATGGTGGAAATGATGTGGGGTACGTACGAATCGGAGTTGTAACAATCATCGTTTTCATATTTAACCTTGGATTAATTGATCCTATTTTGTGGTTGTAACAAGCTATGTCGCTCGTTCGCCAACAAGAACATACTGGGATCTAACAATGCCTTTTGTAACATATTCATGCGAAAGATATTTCGGCATGGAGTCTGTATATTGATCCCTGATAATAGATGTAGCAAAACCCAACTCATCAAAAATACCCATAATTTCCGAGAACGAAAACTCCCATATTAAGTAATCGTGTGACGCTCCATTTTCACGCACAACGGAGCAGTGGGTTCGATCACCAAAAAAAGTCCGTAGAATAACAAGGTGGCTGGTATGAGTAAGGATGTTTCTCAATGCTGACCGGTAATCGAGGATATGCTCCAGTGTTGCAGACATGACTGAAATATTGCTTACGCGGTGCGGTGGGGTGACAGAAATATCCATGAGAGAGTATTTTCCGGCCATGCAGGGAAATACACGCAAACCGATCTCAATGTACTTTTCTTCTATATCATAACCATGATAATCAAAATTCAATGAACGTGATTTCAGACCTTTGTAAAATTGAAACGATTGACAGCCGAAGTCGTTAATGCTGACCGGAGCCACATCGCTCTTATTGGTAATAATATCAAGGAATTGCTCTACCCATGTAAGCCGGACATTCAGTAGCCGTTGCTCAACTGATTCAATATAGGCCTTGCTTTTGGTATGTTGCCAACCAGTCATAGTGTGTACTCTCTGAAAGTTATTGGGGCAGTCTTTGGAATACACCTGATATTTTTTCGAACGCTTTGACAATATCCCGAAAATCCTCCAGGGTATTGGGCAGCCGGATGTGTTCGCTTATCAAAACTTCATCTCGTAGAGCTTCGGCCATCGGGCAGGCACCGGGTTCATAGTTTGCAATACTTCCCCGATTTTCCGGTGCGCTGAACGGGTATCCATGCTTGAAAAGCAGGCGCCTCTGGTAAATAGGCTGTTGGTAAAGCGGTTTGTAGCCACGAGCAAAATACATCCCCTCGGCATTCAGCGCCGTTCGGAATTCTTCAACATGAACACACGCTACATCGGGGCGAAAAAGGATGGGATAGGTATAGTAGGTGCTCACGCAATCCTTGCGGCCATCCATAATTTCCAGGAAGTCGAACTGACGGAGATGCTCGTTAAGCCAATCTACAAAGCCCATGCGAGCGCGATTAATGGCATCAAGCTTTTTAAATTGCTCAATTGCAACCGCAGCCTGAATTTCGGTCAGGCGGTAATTGAACCCGATGATATTGAGTATGTTTTCATAGCCTGCAGGCCCAACCACATTCTCACCATGGTTACGGACTAGCTCCAGTCGATATTTCAGGTCGTCGTCATTCGTCGTGCAAACACCGCCTTCACCGCACTGGATGGATTTATTTACATTCAGGCTGAAAATGCCGATGTCGCCAAATGTGCCTACGTATTGGCTTTTATATTTTGCCGCGTGCGCTTGGGCACAATCCTCTATCACTTTGATGTCATGGCGACGTGCAATGGCCATGATCCGATCCATATCGGCCGGAATCCCGAACTGATGCACGACAATGATGCATCGGGTTCTATCGGTTATCAGCCGCTCGATGGAGTCCGGATCAAGCGCGCCGGTCATGCGCTCGATATCGGCAAAAACAGGCATCGCCCCGTAGAGTAAGGGGCCAACGGAGCTTGCGGTCATGGTTGAGGGTGAAACAATCACCTCGTCGCCATAGCCGATCTCAAGTGCCGCGATCGCCGCATACAAACCGGAAGTTGCGCTATTAACCGATACGCTGTGTCTTACACCGTAGTAATCGCACCACATCCGCTCAAGCTCCTGCACGAGCGGCCCGCCGTGAAAGCTGAAAGGCGGATCGGGGGTATATGACCCCTCGAACATCGACAGATAGCCCGATTCGATTGCGGCTACGGCAGCCCGTTTTTCTTCCTCGCCAAAGGTGAAGTTATCGCACCATTTTTTGGTGCGTACAGGCTTCCCTCCATTAATCGCCAGCGCCGGGTGCTTAAGATTGAGTGGCATATTTCTCCGTTCCCTTCCAGATAGTATTCATGGTATTTTGAGCTTCGCTGAGGCCATAAGGCTCGATGACGGATCGGTCTCCGCTATCAAGGTAGTTGCAGATTAACCTGATGGCGTTGCTGATGCAGTCTCGCATGCCAACTTCGCATATGGCCGGATCACGGACAAGCACGTTTTCCCGCTCGGAGTTCACGGCTTTGCGGAACACATCAATGCTGTTGCCGAAATCAGTCACTTTAATCTGGCCGCGCTGGCACATGATATTCATGTCGAGGATCTGGTAGTAATCTTCCAGAAAACCAGCAAGGCTCAGGCGGGCATTGCCTATGCGCCCCGTTACATCCAGCGTGGGGTCGTCAGCGTATTTTGACTCGCAATGGTACTCAACCCGATCAATCTCTACCAGAGCATCCAGCATGTACTGCAGGATATCGATAATGTGAACGCCAAGATGACGCCAGCCACCGTAGTAATCGACATGGATTTTCACCAGCGGCCCCAAATCACCGGAGTTCAGTAGAACCTTCAGCCGCTGGTGCGCCGCATCAAACCTGCGGCTGTGATTGACGATGATCCGAGTGTCAGAGGCGCGCTCAAGCTCAATCAACCGGCCAAGTTCTTGCCGGTCATTGCATACTGGCTTTTCCACAAAAATAATTTTAGGGGGGGATGCGCCCTGCAACAGCGACACAGTTGTCGAATAATGAAAATTATCCGGCGTGCAGACAGATGCAATATCCGGTCGAAAATCAACCATGATTTCGGATATGGTGGCAAAAGCCTTGCCTCCTGCTTTGGCAGCCAGTTCTTTTGCGCGATTGCCGTCCAAATCAAAAAACGCCAGCTCTCCTATGGTGCTGTTTCTCCGGTATGCCTTGGCATGAGAATAGGTTTTTGGGGCAGAGAAATCCTCAAATCGCCCCGCAATCATGCCGCACCCGATTATCGCCGCTTTATACATCAGAAGGCCTGTTCTTGAACTGCCACCACCGCCTCTCCTCATTCTGGTTCAAGCTCACAAGATCCGGACGTGCCTCCAAAAAATCGAGTATCTGCGATAGGGAAAAGTGCTCCTTGCCGTGCTCGACAAAATGTGAAATCACCTGCGACAGCATCTCGAAGTCACGTGCCGTATCCACTTCCAGAAATATATCGGGGCGATGGAAATAGAGCGGTGCTTTCAAGCAGCAAGAGCGATAACGGACATTTTTGCTGAGATGGATATCGACATGCTCCCTTAACGGGTCATCGGGCGCAACCAGCCCTTCCGCCTCGATCAAGGCTGCGGCAGGATAAACGTTGACCTCCATGCCGGATGGATAGGTGAGTTCCATACCGTTGGAAACGTAATCATAGCGGCCCCTGTGTTTCAGGTAAAAACCTATGATTTCGTCGGCAATCTGCGGGTCAGTCAGCGGGCTGTCGCCAACAAACTCGGCATGCACATCGACTTGATGAATGCGCAGCAAGTCCGCAATGCGTTTTAATACATCTTCCTCAGGGCCGCGGTAGACGGTGACCCCGAGCTTTTTTCCAAGCTCGACAATGGGCTCATCATGTGCGGATGTCGTAGTGGCAATAATAATGTCGTCCACCAGGCGCGAGCGGCGGATACGCTCGATCTGGTACTGAAGCAAGGGTTTGCCGCATACCTCCTTCAACACCTTGCCGGGCAGGCGGGTGGAACCCAGCCGCGCCTGTATGGTTGCCACAATGTTCATGCCATCATCCTTTCTACAGCTCCGATCATGCGCTCAGAAGAACCCAAAAAACGGCTCCCAAACGGCGTAATGGATGGTTCGCGCACATCTTGCCGACCACTCAATAATAGCTTCAATTCATCCCTTGTTGTCGCCGGGAGTGTCGCGCCCAATCTGTTGCCTATAAACATCGACGAATTCCCTCCGGGCATAAAGCTGATGACATCGTTGCGCACCAAAGCGGCTTCAAGCAACAACATCGAATACATCCCAACGATCCGTCCTGCTGACATAATCAGCTTTGCGTTATCAGCATCTTTTAAAATTTCCAGCCTGTTGCCGAGCTCATGGCCAACGAAATTAGTGTATTTATCTACAGGTTCCTGCGGGTGCAGCTTGACCAATATCCTTGATTTCGAGAGATCAGCAGAACTTAGCAGCGCTTCAAGCACCTCAAATTCATCGAATCCTCGATAAAGGGGGGAGCCTTTTGGAAAATCCTCGCGCACTCGTTCCGATATGTATACGACGGTATCATCGTGCTTGCAAATACCCTGTGCTTGCAACACGCCAATTTGATGTTCCAGATGAGGCTGCCCTACCACATCGATCCGATTGCCGGGCAGACCGGCAGCAATAGCTTCGGCGCTGGCCATCTCGTCATTGACCCAGATTCGATCCGGCAAAAATTTATCAAGGTCGGTGATTTTCCCATCGGCGACCCTTGCAAAGCGCTCCCGATAGAGATCCCAATGCTCGACTACGGCTGCACACGGGGTTTCGTGTTCGCGTGCGGCGAGCGTCAGTGCTTTATCGATTGTCGGGCCCCATGATGTTCCGGTTAATACAGCCTCGGGTTGCTGTTCAGCGATAATGCGCTTGCCCAGATCATGTAGCTCATCCCAGGAAAGTTGCTGGACTGATGTGTAAGGAATACTCCAGCGATCAAATACTCGTGCCGCATGAGTCTGTGCAAAAACAACGTAAGGGCGAGAGAGGCGTACAAGCATCGGCGCCATTGCGTTGGCTGAGCCGGTATCACATGCTGTAACAAGCAGACACCCAGAGCCACGTTGGGCCTGCGACCGCTTATATCCACTGCTAACCGCTGCCAGCATTTTTGGAGCACTTCAGGCAAACAGCATTCTCGCGGAACCGGCCTTCTGCGTGAAGCTTGCGCAGGCTCTTGGCTTCCGGAGAGTTCCAGAGCTCCACCAGGCTGTGTTCATGCATGTTGCCAAGCTTGAGATAACTGCTAAACATTGCGCAGCATGGGGTGACATCACCGTTCCCGCGAATATACAAGCGTTGCCAGGGTTGCTGGCAACGAAATTCTGGAACGGGCGTGCGATCGGCAACATCGAGATAGCCGTAGTCGCCCTGAATATCCGGTGTCATGAAATCCTGGATGACGATATAGTCAACTTTGTCGTTCCAGTAATGCTCGAAAGCTTCTGCCTCATGGGCATTAAGCGCCATTTTCACAAAATTCACTCCAACTTTCGGCAAGGCAGACTTGAGGCGGCTGCGAACGTTGAGAAAAGTCTCGACGTTTTGCATTACTTTGGCAAAGTTGCCGCCTATGCGGATCTTGCTGTACGTTTCGCTGGTAATGGCATCCAGGCTGAACCTAAGCCTCGTAAGGCCGGATTCCACAATGCGCACTGCCAGATTCTCATTCATCACCGACCCGTTGGTATTCACCATGATGTCTTGAAAACCCGCATCCTTGGCCATTCTGAACCAATCCGGCATTTGCTTGACCAGAAACGGCTCATTGTCGCCCTGGAATGAAATGGATGGGCATTTGTATTGCTTGGCCTGCTCCAGAATTTTCGCAATGTCATGTGTTTCCAGGCGCTCACTGTAGCCAAATTTCTTCTTCAGCTCAGTAACGCCTTGGGTGCACATAGGGCAGCGAAAATTGCACTTATAATTCGATTCGATATGGAGAAACAGGGGAAACTCCGTTTCCAGTTCGAACTGGTTCGCCAGATCCCACTTCTCACGATAAGCGTTAAACTCCTGCCCACGCAGCCGTTTTAACTCTTCTACAGCATCTGCCTCGGTTCGGTATTTGATAGTCATGCGCAGTCTGTTACATGGACCTGTACAGATCCAGAATATGTTCACGCGTAAGCAACGTACGCCAATTTTCCCCCAGTGCGTTTGTCAGGGGGCGCTCCATGCGCAACGTCATTTCCACCATCCGCGCCATGGCTGCATCATCAAGATTGCTGCAAGCGTTACGCGGCAAGTTGATCTTGTGAATATCGAGCATTGAGCGAAATTTATTTACCGAGGAGCCGTAATACTCATCCAGCACATTGAAAGCGACACAATTGGCAAAGCCATGGCGGTACCCCAGTTCCATGCTGAGCCCATAGGAAAGCGCATGGCATATACCGACCTCGGAATTGACAATGGAGACACCGCCCAAATATGAAGCCGTCATCAGCATGTCATTGTTGCCCTTTTCCAGAAATGCTTTTTCGCAAAGCTCCAAAGCCTTGCTTGCATAACCTCTCGAGAGTTCATTGATCATGGTTCCTTGGAGGCTCTCCACGCAGTGGATATAGCAATCCATACCCGAATGGAAACGCTGCTCGGTTGGCACGCTTGCGACCAATGCACTGTCAAGGATGATGGCGTCGAACATGCTGTAATCGCTGTTGATACCAAACTTACGATCCTTTCCCATCAATACCGCAGTGCGGCTGGCTTCGGCGCCTGAACCTGCGACAGTGGGGACGCCGATTTTGTAGACGCCCGGGTTGGGAACCAGATCCCAGCCCTGATACTGGGCAGACGAGCCTTTATTACAAAGCATAACCGACAAAGCCTTGGCCACATCCATAGTGCTTCCGCCGCCAATCCCAATTATTGCTTTGGGAAGGCGACCGCCACGCATTTCGACGACTTTGTCACGCAAAGTGTCGACCTGTATCGTTGATGGCTCCTTGGCGCTCGCTGGAAACCATTCAAGCAGATCATGGCTGTCCGAATTCAATTGATCTTTCAATGAACCGGTGCGGTGCACATCATCAATAACGAAGACATAGTAATCATCCGAGGTCTCTTTAACCGGTAGCAATTCGCTTGCTCGCCCAAGAGCCCCCTCGCCAAAAAGCAGTCGTGATACTTGTTTGAAAATTCGAAAAGAAGTCATGGTTGGGTGCGGCATGTAGTTAAGAAGGGCGCACCAGCAGAAGCATATCTCTGCATAAGTGCTTCAAGAATCACAAAATCAATCTCATCATCAATTTCATAGTTTTGATGGCGTGCAATGACATGGCGGCAGATATTGTTTCCATACCACATACCCTGCTCGATCAAGTGGCGCGGCAAGACGTACACGTTGCCGTCATCATAAAAAAATCCCTTGTAATCCTGTCGGCGCATATTGTTATGTTTGCCAAACTCTTGAATCTTGCACCAATAGCCGGTCGCCAAGTTGCTGTATTGGCCCTGTTCGTAAAGTTTGATGCATTCATCGATCAAGCCTCTATCCCGTAGCGGCGAGGTCGGTTGCAAAACGATAAAACTCGCGGCCTCTGGCACTTCTTGAGCGACATGCCCCAAAACAGAAATGGTGGTCGCTTCGTCCGTGGCTAAGACCGCAGGGCGCTTTAAAACTTCACAACCCCATTCTCTGGCTACTGCTGCGATGCTGTCGCTATCTGTGCTTACGATAATACGATCAACTTTGGATGCTTGTTGCGCGGCTTCGATTGACCATGCGATGAGCGGTTTGCCATGAAGTAATCGGATATTTTTCCCCGGAAGCCCCTTGCTGCCTCCGCGTGCAGGAATAACAGCTAAACGCATAGATTAACCACGTAATTTGCGCAGAGCATTGCGCACTGCTCCAACCAGATAAGCGAAGTCTTCATCATTGATTTCCACCGAGAAAGGGAAAGAGATCATATTGTCAAAGAAGCGGTCAGTTTCTGGAACATCTGCATGACCAAGCCCGGCTTTGCGAAACAAATCATAGCGATAAAGCGGGTAATATTGCACGATAGCTTTGACGCCGTACTCGGTCGACAGCAGTCGGATAAGATCATCACGGTTCCACCCTTCAGCGGTGCAGCGTGCCGGCAAGAGATGGTGGCTATGCGCCTCAGGTGTGTGAATAGCCTGGAAGCGCAGTTCGGGAAAGTCCTTTACGCCCTCACGAAAAGCTTTGGAGCGCTCCCGGCGTTGTTCTGTCAACGAGTCCAGCCGTTTTAGCAGCAGGCATCCCACCGCTCCTTGCGCCTCGCTCATGGTCGACTTCATCGGCCAAACCCCATGGATATCTTCGTCGACATTGGTCATGGCAGGCAACCAGTATTCCGGTTTGACCGAAAAGGGCGCATGCCCGTTAAGTCGCAAACCCGGCACCTTGGCGGCTAATTCGGGGTTTGCCACCACCATCATTCCGCCTTCGCCTAGCGTGCTCAAATTCTTTTGGGCGTGAAAACTGTAGCAGCCGATATCGCCAAACGTACCGCAGTGCCTGTCAGACAGCCTGGCGCCGAGCGCCTGTGCGCAGTCCTCAATCAACATAATGCCCCGTTCCTTTGCAACGGCTGCAATCTCCTCGATATGCGGGCTAAGCAGCCCATAGAGGTGAACGACGACGATCGCCTTTGTCTTTGGTGTGCAAAGTTTGCGCAGGCTATCGGGCGCAACCGTTAATGCTTCCGGGTCGATGTCTGCCCAGCGTATGGTTGCGCCTCGGCGAGCGAATGCCAAGGCTGATGCGCAGTAGGTGTGGGCTGGGATAATGATTTCGTCGCCCGGTGCGAACTCAAGCAGCGCAGCAGCGATGTCCAGCGCGTGGGCGCAACTCATCAAGGCAAAAGCGCGCTTTGCGCCAACATATTGCGCGAAAACCTGCTCGAACCGCTGGACATGCGGCCCTTGCGTCAAGGGTTGCCCCGTCGCGCGCATCACTTGCGCCACTGCCGCTATTTCGTCTTCCGTATAGCCATGCCCTCGCGGTGGCCAATCAATCCTGATATTCATATCGGGTATCCTGATGTTTGACTAAGATATTCGTTTGACCGGGTGTTGCATCGATTGCACGAAGCCAGCACCATGGCAAAATTGTTCAAAGATGCGGCTCCAGACGGTCAAGCGCCCTCCAGAAGCCCTCGCCCCTGTTTTTGTGGCCCTGCCATATCTCTGGAATAAACGATACATTTGGCGCCGAAGCCGCCAAACTGCGACCCATTGCAAATAGATCGATATCGCCCTCACCAATTTGCAGGCCTTCGCCGTCGATGCCCGAGGCATCGGCGATATGCAGATGCGCAGAATGCGGCCCTACTTTTTCTATGAACTCGCCGAATGACCACTTGTAGTGATTGCACGCCAGCTTGGAGTGTGAAACATCGAAGCAAACGCGGAAGCCGTTGATGGCGCAAAAATCCCCGATTTCATCGGGATCCATGAAAAGGTTGTGGAAGCGTTGCCCGCCAAAATGCCACGGAAAAGGCGGCATGGTTTGTGGAATGATTTCAACCCCTTCAAGATCGATTTTGCCCAGAGATTCCAGAATCATGTCATAGCGCAATTTGCGCTCTGCATGCTCAAGCGGTTTGTCCATGGAGAATCCGCCCGCATTGATTATGATTCTGGGGCGCTTTGACCGGGTAAATTTTGCCTGTAGCCGTTTTGTGACTTCGACCACCTTGCGCAGATTGTCGATGGATGTGGCCCGGTAACCGGCATCGAGTGAGCAAAGATCCATGATATGGTCGCCATCAAACAGTTCGGGTGCATGCACCACCAGATCCATGTCCAACGGCTTGGGAATATAGCGATCGATATCTTCTTCCATGTCACGGTAGCTGAGGTGAAATTCCAGAAGATCGAGGTTGGACATCGAGCCCAAAGTATTCAAATCGTGATAGCGGATGGGAATCCCGAATGGGCGTTTGAATGAATAGCGACGAGGCTCGGAGGCGCCTTCGCCCAGGTCGGACGGAAAGAGGATGTCTCCTGGCTTGAGCGCGCGTCGCGCCGGTTTGCCCACCAGAGCCGATTTGCGGTTAGGCTGGAGCCCGCGACCGGGGCTTCGCACCTCGATCATATGTTCCTCGATAATTTCTCCCGGTTCGAGCGCCACCTTGATCCACAGGCTTTTGCCAAGAGATTCGCGATTCATTATTTCGCCCTGGCTGAGCCGGCGGATCGCTTCTCCACCCAATGCAGCTTCGACTTGGCGGATGCCTTCGACCATGGCTGAAAATTCCTGAGGGAGAAGGCTCACGCGGTGATCGTTACCTTCCATTTTCTGATCGAGGGTAAAGTGCTTTTCAATGATGCTCGCCCCCAAGGTCACTGCCGCGACAGCGATATTAATTCCACGGTCATGGCTGGAATAGCCGACTGAACACTCGCCAAGCTGGCGCAAATTCTCCATGTAGCGAAGGTTGAGGTCTTTAAACGGCGCAGGGTAAGTGGAATTGCAGTGCAGCAGCGCATACTGTGCGCCGGATGAGCGAAGCAGTGCTACTGACTCCCGGATATCACCGTCGGTGGTCATTCCGGTTGAGCAGATCAGCGGTTTGCCGGTGGCAATTAACCGATGAAGAAAATCGTGGTTGGTGAAATCTGCCGAAGCCACCTTATAGGCGCTCATGCCATATGATTCGAGCGCATCAAGGCTCGGTATATCCCAGGGCGTGCATAAAGGCATGATGCCTTTGCTTTTGCAGTAGTCGAATACGACGAACAAATCGTCCCTGGATAGCTGGAAACGATTCAGCAAATCCAGTGTGTACTGAGATCCAAGATCCTCGCTCGCATCATTTGCATTTCCTTTATTGGCGTATAAGGAATTCAGGTCACGAAGCTGGAATTTTGCGCAATCAGCCCCCGTTTCAACTGCCTCATCGACCAAGCGAAAAGCGAGCTCAATATTGCCATTATGGTTGTTTCCGATTTCAGCGATGACGAAGCATGGATGGCCTGGGCCAATCTTGCGGTCTTCCAGTTGAAATTGTGAGCTTCGGCGGCGCGCTAGTGCAACAAGCCGCCCTTGTGGATCGGTAAGCGGCAAGAAAACTACCGAATCGCTGAACTTGGTTGCCATCCGTTCAATGCTGTCACCCATCATGGCAGAGACAAAATTACGGTTAATGACGCTGCTGACTGGTTGATTCAAATCAGGCATGCTGGTGTGCATTGCCCAACGGCGAAAATCGCCGTCAGTCAGTACGCCAACCAGTAGCCCGTTTTCATCCGTACAGACGATCAGCCCCTCTTCATTGGCGTTAATTTTTTCCAGCGCGTGACGAATCGGATCTTCGCCAATTACCGCATAAGGCAGGATGTTTCGGTCAATGATCATAATGAGGCCCTAGCAAAAGAAAATTCAATCTCTTCCATACTTATCTTCCAACCTTACAATATCATCTTCTCCCAGGTAATTGCCGGTTTGAATCTCTATCATCTCCAGCGATGTTTCTCCCGGGTTCTCGAGGCGGTGTGCGACGCCAACGGGGATATAAGTTGATTCATTTTTGGTTAAGCGAAGAATTTCTTCTCCGCGAGTGACAATTGCTGATCCCGCTACTACGACCCAATGTTCGGCGCGATGGTGGTGTATCTGCAAGCTGAGCTTGGCACCTGGTTTGACCGTGATGCGTTTGACCTGAAAATGCTCACCGGCATCCACGCAATCATATGTACCCCACGGCCTGGCCGTGAGCCGGTGTTGCGCAGCCTGCGGGGTGTTGGATGCGTCCAGTTCAGCGACGACAGTCTTGACTAATTCAGCATGGCTGCGGGCTGCTACCAGAAGCGCATCCGGGCTGTCGATGATGAGAAGGTCATGTGTGCCCAAGGCAACCACTGGCCGATGCGGCGCATGAATGTAGGTATTTTGTGCTTCCAGCATTCTTCCCTGTCCATGGATGCGATTGGCTTTGTCATCGGCGGGTGTAAGTTCAGCCACTGCATTCCAGCTACCCACGTCACTCCATTGGCCAATGAGCGGAATCATGGCTATCTTGTCATGATGTTCGAGTACGGCATAGTCGATGGATTCGCCGGGGCAAGGGGCAAATGCTTCTTTGCACAGTCTTGTAAAGCAGCCGTCTCTGGTTTGTTGTGCAGTAGCCAAGCGGCAGGCTGCAAGGATGTCGGGCGCATGTTTTTCAAGCGCCGAGAGAAGCGTGCCCGCCAGCGCCAGGAAAATGCCAGCGTTCCAGTAATATTCTCCAGCCAAAAGCAGTTGAGCGGCTTGGTCTGCATCAGGCTTCTCGATGAAGCGTGCCACGCTATAGCTAAACGTGTCCAGTTTTTTGCCGCGCTGAATATAACCATACGCGGTAGACGGAAAGGTTGGTGATACACCGAAAGTGACAATGTAGCCTGCTTGCGCAACAGGTATGCCTTGCTGAACGGAGTCAGCGAAGGCCAGCGCATCGGGAATATGGTGATCGGCTGGAGCAAATAACAACAGTTGATCGGGTTTGGCATTTAGGGCGGCAACTGCCATGGCTGCTGCCGTATTTCGACCGAAGGGCTCCAAAATATGCTGCGCGCTAATCCCAACGGCTTCGGCGGCTTCCTGTACGAAAAAACGGTGTTCTTCACTGGCTACAGTTTGCACCTGCGGCGCAATATGTTTCATACGCTCGAGCGTTAATTGCAGCAAGCTTTTACCATTAATCAGCGGCACGAACTGTTTGGGGAAAGTTTTGCGCGATAACGGCCACAGGCGTGTACCGGAGCCACCGCAGAGGATAACAGGTAAAATTTGTTGGTTCATGCGGGGGGAGTGTTCATGCAATAAGGCGGTCATTATGACTTGAGTTGTTTCTGTTTTTGACAAGCTAAGAGCATGTTCAATTCTCGTTATCTTCGATCAGCATCTAAAGCAATGTTCCTGACGCGTTTAATGATAGCTGTAACAAACGGGATTTTCTCTGCGTAAAAACGCAGGCGCGGGTTCCTCAGATATAACCCCTTAAGCCCATAAGCCGCATGGAGTTTAATTTTCTGCCAAGCACTATAGTTATCCGGGAAGGCTTTAAGTGTGCTGACTCGATATCGACGAAGGCAGCGTTTGCAATTGACAGGGAAATGCGGTGAGATATTGGTTTGGTGAAAGTTGTTGTAAATATCTATCGCTTGGCATTCTGGGCATTGTAAAGTGATGGAATAATAATTGGTGCCCTCTTTGTCGCAACCAGTTTTGTGTGAAGCTATCACTTTTCCACGGGTTTTAAAACGGCTATCCGCCATGTATATATTGGTTTTCGATAGGATCGCACTAAATTTTAAGTCCGGCATTTCCGTTAGGTTGATGATTGGAAATTTATTTTTCATGTATTCGAACTCATCCTTAATCAGCCCCTTTTTTAAGGCTAACTGGTAAAGCCTGGAATTCGGTATTGTGAGTATCGGATAAAGAGCGAGGTCATACTCAGGATGTTTTTTCCACCACTCTAGGGAAATTTCGAATGTTTCTTCAGTTTCAGCTGGGTCGCCGATTAGAATGTTGCCTGTAACGCCGATTTTTGCTTCACGAGTAGTTCGAAGCGCATCTTCGATTTGCTTTGAAGTGATTTTCTTCTTCATGCTTATCAGAATATCGTCGTTGACGCTCTCAATACCATAACTTATCAACATAAGCCCTGATGCCTTCAGGGTCCGCAGCAGAGCCAAGTTTACATCACCGACCCTGAGTTGAGCCGTCCATAAGAGATGGTATGGTGTAATTCGAGCGGCAAATTCCAACATGCGATCTTCTTTAATTGAAAAAAGATCGTCCATTAATCCAATGGCATTAATACCGTAATTTTCTCTTAAAAAATCTATTTCTTTAAATACATTTTCTATCGAACGTTGCCGATATACACGCCCCAAAGGCTGATAGCAGAATGTGCATGAAAAAGGGCAGGAGCGTGATGAAATAATATTAGCCAGCCGCACATCATCCAGCATTTGAAAAGGGCTGGCGTTTGGTTTCATTAGCGCTACATGCCGCTCAAATTCCCATCCTTCATAATCTGGCATAGGGAGAGCATCCAACTCCATAATCGCTTTTCTTTCCCCTGTAGAAACAAATTTTCCTTGCTTATCTTTAAAGACAATGCCGGTCACAGCAGACACATCACCGCCGTTGCAAAGAGTTTCTGCAAGTTCAGCCATGGTGTACTCGCCCTCTTTAGTTACACCATAATCAATTTGCATATTTTCGATTGAAAGCTGCGGGTGTGCTGTGATAATCGCTCCACCTACCACTGTGATTATCTTTGGATTGATTCGCTTGGTGATTTCTAGAACTTCATTAATGCCATCAAATTGAACGGACATGCCACCCAAGCAAACCACGTTAATTTCATCTGAGATGATTTTCTTTCTTAATCGAGTTTCGACGGATTCATTACTTGCAAAATTTAAATCTAAATAATGAGGGTGAAATCCCCGCTCCTTCATGACGGCTGTCACATATGCTAAACCATAAGGGAAGCCGTGTTGCTCCTTGTCACGTGTTTCTTTTTGCATCACAAAAAGAAAATTTAGATTGCCCATAAAAAACTTTTTATTTTTACGCTGAGGGAAAGATTGGAAATCACCTGGAATTTTGACTATTAATGGAGGCTGTGGTGAACTGCCGCCAATTCATTGCCTACAAAACGCTATCATCAATTCAATAAGTGTGGGTGGGATTCAATAAAGTTAGGCCACATGATAGCCAGCTTATCAATCGCCAAAGCTTGCGAGCTTCCTCTTTGCCACTCTGCCCATTCAGCGTCTGAAATAGACCGTTCAATGAATCTGCGGTACATCGCCTTGGTGATTTCCAAGATATCGTCTTCTGAATTATCCTCAAATGTTAGACCCAGATTTTCCATTGTGTACATTAAGTCAAACATCGAGTTTGGTTTGTGGAATAGAGCAAAATAGTCTCTAATACTTATATAATTTCCTGACTCTTTGTATTTGATTAATTTTGGGATGGTTAAACGATCTCTCCTGCCGATGTCCATAAAACCCCACAAATAGTAATTCACCATGGCCATTGGAACATCAGTAATTCTCGATAGATCAATTGTTCCCGATGCATTGCCGACAGAAAAATTACAGTGACAAGCCAAGTAGAAATCCGCAAAGTCAGATTTGAAAGGGCTAAAAGGATAATCAATAAAGCGTGGGTGCGAATAGGCAACCCTGTTTTTTACGACGCTCCCCATCCTTATAACATAGCCCCCCTTGGAGATAATATAATCAATGGCTTTGCAATATGTATTTATATCCGAATCTCGGCACTGATGATGGAGTTTATACGCGTCAAGCTGACGTGTTAAGTTTTCGTTGTACGCAGAATCTCTGGCGGAAAAGCAAACATACCAAGATTGGCCAAAGGTAATCCCCATTCTTCGTAGTAGGTCGCGTCCCTCAGCATGGTGCTCGTGAGAGAACCATTGTATCAATGTCGGTTTCTGGAAAGAGTCATCATTTAGTTTTAGGACTTCTGCGGAGCCGATTAATCGAAATTTACTTGTTATCCTCGCCAATGGTGCTAGCAATATCCTGATTGGCAAATTGGTAACAACTTGCACCTTTGACTTCATTAAATCAAAAAAGAATTTATTTGAAATTTTCTTGGGGTTGATTAAAAATATATCTTTGGTGGTTTGATGGCATTCTGACTGTCTTCTTCTAAGGTAAGAATCCAACGTGGCAACCCATCCGCCGATATGTCTTGTATCGATCTCAAACACGCGAATCCTTCTATTCGTGATGACTAGGTAGATAGTTGCAATTAAATAAACTAATGGAAATACCGCCCAATTGCAGAAATATTCCAAATTTCTAGTTATGAGGTGAAACACGCTAACGCTAATTTGGCGATCTTTGAGCCTCGCTTTTATCAGCTTGAGGTTTATGACCATTCGGCGTTGTCCAATGCGGATAATTTATTGTAATACGTGTAAAGGGGGGAGCGACGAATCAGATGACCGTCCTGAATCTCTTCTGTGTAGGATTCCTGACTCCACCCATTACAAGAAGAGCAAATAGCTATTTCATCCCACCGCCCCGCCTCGTGGAGCTTTCTGGCAGCATTAAACTTTTCACCGTTCCATATGTCGCTCAAATTTTCATTGAAAGCATTGCCCACATTTGTAGTTCTGAAACCATCCAGGCAGCAAATACTCACAGTGCCATCGCTGTGAATGGGCATGGTTTTATATAAAGCTGGGCAAGGTGTCCTATCCTTCGGAGAGGCCAAATTATAAAAATGACCATTCTCGAATTGGTGGCTAATCCGGATAACATCAACCTCCCCAAGCCAGCGGGCCACAAACGCATCCAATTCACCTTCGTTTGCTTTTTGAACAGTAAAGGAAACGCCAATACGCGGGTAGATTTTGCTGCCACGAGCAGTAAGCATTTTTGTAACAGCTCTTTCCAGCACAGAAATCTTATTGATTCCTCGAACTTTCATTAGGGTCGAAGGAGTAACCGCATCAATACTGAACATAATTGCATCAAGCTGCACTTCAACAAAAAATTTTGCTAGTTCATCAGTTAGTGCGATCCCATTAGTGTTCATCGCCACTTTGAGGCCTTTGCTCTTTATCAGTGAAACATACTTGGTAAAATTCGGCACTATTAAAGGCTCTGCCCAAAGAGAGGGATGCACCATAGGGCGAGACTCATATAATTGCTCAAGTATAGTTAGCGCATATTGCTCTGGCATAATGCCTTTTACTTTTTCTGATTTAATGCCATTGTTCTCGTTCCAAATAAGGCATTGTGGGCACCTCAAATTACAATCTGTAGCAAAATCAATCAGGACTCTTAAGGGGAAATCTGGAAGATTTGGAATTGATTCTGGATTGCCAACGGCAAGGTTTTTCATTTTATTCATAGATTACTTCCTGGGTATTGCATAAATGACTGTTTCGACTGCACCACCGTCTTGCTGGCGCAGATGCAGTTGATAATCGGATTGCATCGCATGAATCAACTCAGGTACTCGCCAAAGATGGTCGGGGGCGTGATAGGCTGAAATTGCGAGTATTGGGTGGTGACGCAGGATGCTGGTGCGCGCACCTTCTAAGGCTTCTATTTCAGCGCCCTCGATATTAAGTTTGATGTAGCTAACTGGTGCACTATTCAGCACCTCGTCAATGCTTATCACAGGCACCTCAACTTCGCCCACATTGGATAGTAAAGCTGCGCGTGATGCGTCATTGACGAACCGCAGTATCCCTTTGCGGCGGTGCAGGCCGACCTTCATTGGCTCTACACGTGGCTCACTGGCAAAGTTTGATTTTAGGCGCGAGTAGGTAATAGGGTCTGGCTCAAAAGCAATGATGCGACTAAATTGCCCATCAGAAGCCGCAATGTATCTACGAATCGTATCGCCATCAAAAGCGCCACCATCAATATATGTTGCGTCAGCGCTAAAGCTAACCAAATCGCGTGACAAAAAGGCGTCCAAATCAAGCAATGGTTCCAGCAATAAGACATTCATTGTTAAGCGAAAACCAATGATGGCATCAAGCGTGCGCAAGGACAGAGCGTCACCGGCTAGAATATTTTTCAGCGCCTCGTAGTGAGTACGGTTGTTCCACAAATCCTCAAGCCAATCAGCGTAAAACATATGTGGTGAAAATATATTGGGGTACAGCACCTGCAACAAAGCAAAAGGTGCATATACATGCGCACCAAGAGCACGCAGTTCGTTTACGGCTGCTAACGGCTTATGTGAGGCAATAATAATTGGGATATCATCACCCGGGAGAGACATGACATCAGCGATCGGTCGAACCGCATGCCCGCAAAAGTCATTTCCGTGTTTAGTATGATCTCCATCGCACACTGCCAAAACTTCAATGCCGTGAGTCTGGCACAGAGCGATCAATCGTTCCCCTTCTGGTGCTGCTCCAACAATGACCAACTTCAATAATTTATCCAAAGCATAGGCAGGGTAACGAATAGCAAGCCCCGCACGCATGGCGTTGACATCGGCAAAGTCGCTCAAGGAGTCAAGATACGGCATCGGAGGAAATAGAGTGCTCATGCGTTTTCCTTTATCAAGGGGATATCTTGTATGGTTGCCATTGGTTCTTCCTTCAATAAGTCAGTAACTATATCCAGTAATCCCTGCGCATCCAAAGAGATCCAACTGACGCCTAGTATCTCGCCCTTCATTATCTTTCCTGAGGCTTGCAGGAACGGTTCAAATTTTGAGAAATCTCGTGGTAGCTTGCGGTGACGGCGAACGTACACGTCATGCCATTCATTCTTCCAGCCGCGACAATAATATAGCTCTGCCGACTCAATTGGCTCAAGATAAATATCTGGTGCAACAGCCTCTTCGGCACAATGGATCGTAGTGCAGCACTCGAGACCAACTCCAAGCAGAAGAATCTTGCCGCTACATCGCGCAATTTGCCCAAATCCACTGCTCATAGGGCAAGGAGTTGCCAGCGCGTGGTGGCCTTCCAGAATATCCCGAACACGCGATCCCCACCCGGCGACGGAGTGCGTAGGGTGTACGCTTCTTGACTGAGCGTATTGCTTGCGAAATATCTCTGGTAACAAACCGACATTACCCGCTGTTATCCGAACATCGAACAGTGGGTTAAGTTGAGTTACAATTCGCCATGACATTGTCGGCATCAACAACATCCCGCCGCCGCCAAGGGCAGCTATCGCTTCCTCAATAAACCACTCTGCTCGCAATCCCTGCTGCCCAAGTGCGCGAAAGGCACTATGCACCAGCAAAGCATCTCCCGTCTTAATGCATGCTGCTCCCAAAAGGTCGCGAATCGCTTGACGGCCTTTTGCTTGGCTTAACATCGATAATGGCCCTCCACCTTTAGCAAAGCGCTCACTACATCCCTAATTTCGCGTTCCCCGTATTTTTCGTTCAAATAAAGGCAGAAAGTGGAATCACGCATATATCTGGCATTAACAGTCTCAAAATCGTCGGCTAGGTAAGGGTGTAACCATGGCCAATCGCGAACCAAGTACTTGTAATGTGGATTTAGAGTAATCCCCTCTGCCAGAACCGCCGAAGTAAAAGTAGCCATATCGCAATGCAGCCTCGATTGGTCGACCAATACAGGGTAGATAAAAGGCGAGTCACCGTCGGTTGCCGGATAGGATCGAATGGCACTTGAAGAAACCAAACCTTCCTCGAGGCCTCGAACAAATGCCATACGTGCTGCAATACTGTCTGGCAGCCTTGCGAGAGAAGCAATTCCAATCGCGCAAGAAATTTCGTCCGTGTGCAGATTCAGTGCGGGAAACAAGTAGCCGGACGGATCACGGTCATTAAAATCCGCGCGCCAGCGCGGCTTGCCACGATCGGCGTGTGCTAACGCCATGTGAAACAAATCTTCGTCTCTCGCATAGACGACACCGCCACTGGCTCCAGTCATGTGCGCCTTTCGGTACATGGTGGAGAATGCCGCAATGTCGCCAAAGGTGCCAACCTTTTGCCCCTTCCAAGTGGCGCCATGAGCCTGTGAACAGTCCTCGACCACTTTTATACCGTGACAATGGGCCACCTCTACGATGGCGCCAATGGGGGAAGCCTGCCCGGCGGAATGCACGACCACCGCAGCTCTCACCTGAGGATCAATCCGTTCAGCCAGTTGCTCTGGCCCGACGTTGTAGCTGCCCGGCATGCTGTCCATCAGCTTGGGCACAAGCCCATTAAGCACGATGGCGCTGAGTGTGCCAGGGTCGGTGATGGGCGAAACCAGCACTTTCGAACTCTTGGGTAGCGAGAGGGCGGCGATGGCGACATACAGTGCCGCAGTGCCGGTCGCCACGGCATCCGCATGCCCGCCTCCCAGATAGGCTTCGAAATCACGGCAGTAGCGCTCCTCAAAGTACCCCTGATAGCCTGGGTCCGCTTGTCGGCTACGGTAATAGTCCAAGCACTCGGCGATCATCGCCTCCTCGGCTGGTCCTAGAGCGAAACGGGGAGGCATCGGCTGGTCTCGCACCGGCGCACCGCCATTAATGGCTAGGCGTGAATCAGGCATGTAGTCGAAAATCATTAGAATGGAACCATAAGGCGAGGGCGTCATAGGGGGCGAGTCGCGGCAAGGCCAGAACTTGATCCCGGGTGAAGGCTTTAAAAGCTTTCCCCCTCACCAAGGCGCAGCAATGGCATGATCGCCACTGGCAGGCGGATCTCGAAAAACTCGCGGTAGACTCGCGCCAAGCCTATCGGCACCAAATCAAACTCGATGCGTGTCAGCGGTCGCAATTCGGTGTTGGTAACTGTCAGGCCTAATTCCTCCTTGAGTTCCCGACACAGCGCCTCTGTCGGCTGCTCGTCTTTTTCAACACCCCCGCCGAACAGGCACCAATGACCGGGGAAGAAAATACCCTTTTTGTTATCGCGCAGTTGCAAAAGATAGCGATCATCGTCGAACACGATGATCGCTGCTGCTGCGTTCCCCGGTTGCAATCTCGTTCGGTCGGCCACGTGATGGTCAATGTACGTCAGAGGAGCACCTCTAGCACATTTTCAACACTCAAGCCGTGGGCGTGCAAGAGTTCTTCATGAGTGCCGTAGCAATGAATGAAATCATCCTTCAACGAAAAGCAATTTAATGTGCACCGGGCAGCCATATCCCACGCAATTTCCTTGACTCGCGAACCTAAACCTCCATGGGGAACGTGTTCTTCAATCACCACCACTCGGCTGTGGCTTTCGAGTACCTGGCGGATACCGTCCTTGTCCAACGGCTTGATGGTGTGGCATGAGAGCACAGAGACTGAGAGGCCTTTAGCCTCTAGCTTCTTCGAGGTATCGAATGCCATGGCAACGGTAATGCCGTAAGAGAGAATGGCAACGTCGCTCCCTTTCTTAAGATATCGAACTTTGCCTAGCACAAAGGGATCAGCAGCCTTTGCAGTCAAGTTCGGCTCACCAGCCTTGCCCAGTCGCATGTAGACTGGGCCTTTGCTCTGGGTAGCGCACCAACGGGTGGCTAAGCCCATCTCATCTGGGTCACACGGAGCCAGTACCGTCATATTTGGAATTGCACTGGCGACTGCAATGTCCTCCATGGTATGGTGAGTGCTCCCTAGGTTAGAGTAAATTACTCCGGCACCCATGCCTATTACCGTAACGGGTAGATTTTGGTAACAGAGGTCGACCCGCACCATTTCAAACGGGCGATACAGTGAAAATGTGGCAATAGTGTAGCAAAAAGGGCGCAGTCCACGCATGGCTAGCCCTGCTGCTATACCGATCATCGACGCCTCGGCCACACCGCAATTGATAAATCGCTCAGGGAATTCCTTCTGAAACCGTACCATCGATCCGGCTGGAGAGATATCGGCAACGAGCGCACAAATACGATGATCTTCAGCGCCCACTTGATAGACTGTGTCCGCGAATCTATTTCTCATAATGGTTCTTCTGTAGTTCCTCTAAAGCTTGCAAGTATTCCGTGGCGTTGGGGGAGCGAAAATGCCAAATTGGTTCATTTTCCATGTATGACACACCGCGCCCTTTGACCGTGTTGCATATGAGCAGAAAAGGGTGATCACCTTTCCGGTTTTGTACTGCTTGATAAATCGCGTTAGCATCATGACCATCGACTTCGATGCACTCCCAGCCGAAAGCTTCTACTTTTTCGCGAATCGGATAAAATTTTGGATGATTATCTCGGGTTCTCCCGAAGGACTGAAATCCGTTGTGATCAAGAAAACCAATCAGATTCTTCACTCCAAGATTGGCGCCCATCATCATCGATTCCCACACGGACCCCTCTTGGAACTCACCATCGCTCATGAGCAGATATATTTTTCGTTCCGCCTTGAGCAGCCTATCTGCATGTGCCATGCCAACAGACATTCCCATACCATGCCCCAGCGAGCCAGTCGATGCCTCAATACCGGGGACACCGTAGTCTGGATGGCACCCCAAGCGCCCACCAACTTTGCAGTAAAGGTCCAAATCCGCGCGACGCAAGACACCCATTTGCTCCAGTACGACGTACTGCGCAATACCAGCGTGCCCCTTAGAAAGGATGAAGGTGTCGGGAGATGACCCGTCTGCAGCCCGGCGCATGAGTCCGTGATAGATACAATCCATCATCTCCAATGCAGAAAATGCACCGGCAATGTGCAACGCGGTGACGTGCTGGGATATTTCCAAGATTCGCTGCCGATAATGCAAACAGCGCTGTGCCGATGCCGTATTGTCAAAGGGCGCTGAAGAGTCTAAAACCTCGGTGGTGGTACTCATAAGCTAGCCTTGTTTAATCTATGATGGTCCAGAACCAGTCACCAGAATAGCCTGCCTCGCGAAAGAGATGCTGCCATCCATCTGGGTAGTCGTGATGCATGGCGGTCAGCACCCAACTTTCAAATAAAACTTTCTGCTCTGGTGTGCGATATGAATCGACCTGGATGAATCCTTTGCCAGGAGCTAGCCGTTCCATCTCCTGCACAGCGCGAACACACCGTTCACGGGGCAAGTTGTGCACAGTATTGATCGATGTGACGGCTGCAAAGCTATTGTCAGGGAAAGGTAGGGATTCGGCACTTCCAAGATGCAAGCGCCCGACGACCTCCGGCTCGCAGTGCATTAAGGCGTACTCAGAGACGTCGATCCCATAGGCATCAATGCCAAGCTCAAGCAGATCCTTGACGAGAAAGCCCTTGGCGCAGCCTACGTCCAAAAGACGATCACCCGGCTTGAGATCAAAATGTTCGACAATATCTTTGGCAACGGATCGCCAACGGCCATCGTAACGAAAGCCACCATAGCCGTATTCGCGCGGACCGTCGAAATACATCTCGCCGTATTCCCGAGAAATGCGAATATGCTCGTCGGTTTTCGCACTCGCTCGAGCGGCGACGTTTCGCTTTCCCTGTGGAAGCGAGCGAAGCAAATTAATCTCTGCCATGATTGATAACCCTAATTATGTAAAACAAAATGTCGACACTGGCCTCATTCAAACATTACCACGTACCTATTGATTGTAGAATTCAGAAATCGTCTTCAGCATAAAATCTGTATGTTCAACCTCAATAAACTGATGCGCTGGGAGGGTAATCAAGCCGTCGGCTTGCGACTCAGCCACCGGAAAATCACCGCGCTTATAGCCCAGACTCTTCGCTGCCTCTTGCAGATGCAGCGGAATTGGATAGTGAATCTTCGCTTCTATTTCTCGATCAATAAGATGCCGCAACAGCCGATCACGTTGTTCGAAAAGACCCATATACAGAGCAAACGTTTCGATGTGATCCGTTGGGCGCGATGGCAAAGTCACATATGGCGTAAGTGCTTTTAACCCTTGATCAAGCCGAGCAGCAATGCGACACCTCTTTTCGATCACTGCGGGTAAATCGTCGAGACCATGGCTCGCTACAATGGCTTGCAACGGTTGCAAGCGCATATTCACCCCCCAGAATTCGATATGATCACGATCAATCATGCCGTGGTTGCGATACTTGCGCATCCACGCTGCGAGATGGTCATCATTTGTGACGACCATGCCACCGTCACCCATCACGTTGAGTGACTTCAGTGGATGCATGCTGTAAGCATTGACTTTGCCGAACGTACCTGGGCTGCGCCCCTTGATGGATGCACCAATCCCCATGCAGGCATCTTCGACAACTGCGAGGCCATGTCTGGATGCCACAGTGCACACTGCGTCCATATCGGGTGAGGCGCCTCCCCAATGCACCGGAACAATCACCTTGGTGCGATCGGTGATCGCTGCTTCGATCTTCGAGGCGTCGATCTGGAAGCGATCATTACAATCGACAAATACTGGCTTTGCCCCACAGGCTACGATGGCACCCACGGTCGCGTAGAAGGTATTACACACCGTTATCGCTTCGTCGCCTGCTTGAAGCCCCAATGACTTGAAAGCCAATACTAGCGCATCAGTCCCATTGTTCGTTGCGATGCAGTGCTTCATTTTCACGAAGTTCGCAAATTTTCGCTCGAAGGCCTCCATGACTGGTCCTAGTGTGAACTCAGATGACGCAATCAATTTTTCCCAGTCCTTGAAGACTGGGCCGGGGTTTGCAAACTGCATGGGCAGGTAGTTATACGAAACACGCATTGCGGGATAGCCTCTTCATTAATTAGCTGTAAAACTTTTCAAACATTTCCGCCACGTAGTCTTGCTGTTCATGCGTAAGCCCTGGGTACAGAGGGAGGCTCAAAATACGTTGGCTGAGCCGCATCGTTTCTGGAAAATCCTCTGGCTTGTATCCAAGCGCTACCGCCGCAGGCTGTATGTGAATGGGTGTCGGGTAGTGCACAAGCGCCTCTATACCATGTGCCCGCAAGAAAGATTGCAATTCCTGTCGCCGATCTGCCTGAACGACGTAGGTCTGATACACGTGGTATTCGCCGTGTGCCTCTTCTGGCACCTCAACAAAACGCTTCAAAAGCCGATTGTACCGAAATGCAAGGTCACGACGCTCTTCTGTCCACCTCTCGAGTTCTGGAAGTTGAACACGCAGCAATGCTGCCTGCATCTCATCCAATCGACAATTAAAGCTCCAGAACTCACAGCGGTCTCGGCTGGTCAGGCCGTGATTCTTGCTTATATTCAGACGCTCAATCAGTTTCGGGTCTTGAGCGGTTATGATTCCAGCATCTCCAAACGCATGAAGATTTTTCAGAGGATGAAGGCTGAAACTCGCAGCATCACCCCAATTCCCCACACGCTTGCCGAGCAGTTTCGCGCCCACAGATTGCGCTGCATCTTCGAGCACAAAAAGGCCATGACGCTTCGCGATGTCGTTGATCTCCCGCATCTTGGCCGGACGTCCAGTCAAATGAACTGGAATAATTGCCTTGGTGCGCGTGGTAATTGCACGCTCGATCTGTTCTGGATCAATATTCAAATCTTTCATCACATCGGCAAAGACGGGTTTCGCGCCAGTCAACGCAATGGTTGAGGCCGAAGCGATGAATGAGTTCGGCGCGGTGATGACTTCGTCACCAGTGCCGACCCCGATTGCTCTGAGCGTCAGATGCAACGAGCTTGTGCCATTTGAAATGCCGGTGGCATATGGGGCGCCGCAGAACTCAGCAAACTCTTTTTCAAAGCTCGCGCACTCTGGCCCCTGAATGTACCGACCGCTGTCAAGTACCTGCTCAAAAGCGTGGATTAGTTGTGCGCGGATGGGTGCGTTTTTATTTTGGAATGCGGTGTATGGTATTCGCATGATTGCGGTAATTGTGTTTTAGCTCTGGGGAAACGCATAATTATAATGCGACTTTGTCGCTGTGACAGCGGCGCATCCTAATATTTATTAATCTGCCTTGTCTACGGAGTGGCGCGCATTTCGTGTCTCAAAAGTACTGCTACTTTCCTGAGCCCCTCGTCCAATGGCATGCATCGAAAATCGGGGAATGCCGCATGTAAATTAGCGACATCGAACGCACGCAACCCGTTGTGCGGTATCGGTCCCATCCGAGAGCTAACGTTAATTCTTGTGGCACTTGGTAGCAAATGGGTCACCTGCTTCGCGATTTCCTCGAATGAGGCCACCTCACCAACGGCGATGTTCAAAACGCCATTGCTACGATGCAATAGCACACGACTTACGACCTCTGCCACATCTTCGACACACACATGGTCTCGGCGCTCCTCGCCTTCACCGAAGAGAACGATGTTGTCGCCTGCGGCCGCCAGCCTCATGAAGCGGTTCGGGCCATAGCCGTTATGCGGATCGCCGATACCGTAAATCAAGGTTGGCCTCAGAAAGCACAAGGGGCCGCTGAATGCGTTGGCCAACATGACTTCTCGCGTTAGATGCATCACACCGTGTAGGGATCCTGGCTGAGCGCACGAGCGCTCAGTTAGAGGCGATTCACTGTCGGCATATACCGCGTCGGAACTGATGTATACCACGTGGCTGACTGGCGACTTTTTTAACCCTTCGCACACTGCAGCGCCCATGCGGATATTCTCGATCAACATCGCTTCAGTCTTGACCGGTGCCTTTGCCGAAACGAAAAGGAGCGAGTCATCGGGGCGCAGAATGTCTGCAAGTCGAGTGCTGGCGTCCGCACTGGTTAGGTCGAGCTCTGTGCGCGGCAGTGCAAGAACTGGTGCGCCCAAGGCTTCGAGGCGTCTTATTGTGGCTGTGGCCACAAACCCCGCTGATCCAAGGATAACTATTCGGGCGGGGTTAGTCGGATGGTCGTGTAGATGGGTTAACATGAGCTAGGTTAATCCGGGTCGCTGCACTCGCGCACCAAGCGTCGAGTAAGTAAAGCCTTGGGCGTTCAACGCATTGCCGTCGATTACCTGATATGGGTCGATAACGGTTCGGCAACGCATGCGCTGCGCCAGATCGTCTGCGGTGATTGCGCGAAACTCAGGCCATGGCGTCATGATTACGAGTGCATCTGCGTTGTCTGCCGCTTCCAGTGCAGTACTTGCACGCCTCACATTTGGGCCTGCGGCATTAGTGGCCGCTACCGGATCGAAAGCAATGACATCCTTATCGATAAGCTTTTCGATCAATGCGATTGCCGGGGAGTTCTTCAGCGAATTAGTATTCTCCTTGTATGTGAGACCTAGCACAGCTATGCGAGCCGCAGGATTGCTGCGCAACACCAACGCGTTTAACGTATCCCATGCCCAGTCTCTACGATGGCGTGAATTTTCAACAAACGCCGATACAACCCTGCCGTCTGTCACGTACTGGCCTGCGAGGCGCAGCACGGTCGCGAGATCGCGCTCCAGATTACCTCCAGCAATACCCAAGCCCGCATTCAGATAGGCATGCTGGCCGATACGCTTATCCAAACGAAGTGCAGGCACAATCTCCGGCCAATCTGCGCCTATGCGCTCACAGATTTCTGCCAGAGTATTCGTGACGCTCACTGAAGCCACAAGGTACATGTTGATGGAAATCTTGGTGAGTTCTGCACTCTCGTAACGCATTGACAAGATCGGGCAGCCAAAACTACCAAGGAAGTGTGCCAATATTGGTGGCAGCGGCTGCGTAGACTCGGCGCAGCCGACGATAAAGCGCTCTGGAAAACGCGCACGCTCCATCGCACGCCCGAAAATAAGCGTCTCCACCTGATAATGCAGCATGCGTCCGGGGCGCAGTCGCGCACGCGTGAAGCCGGGCGGAACCTGGCTTAGGATAACCATTACGGCATCAGGGCGCAGCACTGCGTCGACCTGTCTGATCAAGGTGTCAATACCCCCAAGGTCGCTCTGCCCGTTATCATCGGTCGGCACATCCGGTGCAACGTAAATCAGATCACAGGAAATCAACTCTTTGGGGTCGGCTGTGAATCTGATTCGGCACGCATTCTTTTCCAGTAGCTCGGGCAAATCTGGCTCGATGACTGGCAATTCGCCGCGTTCGAGAGTGGCGACAAGCAGCGGATCAGGGTCATAGCACAGGATGTTAAACCCTCTGTCGGCCGCCGCCGCTGCGGAATTGAGTCCGAGGTGAGTCATGCCGGCATAGCCGATGATGTGGCCGGTCATTTGATCGCCTCCAATGAGCGTCGGGAAAGGTCGTTCAGCACGGCATTGATCCAGATGTCATTCTCGATATTGCTTTCGCCGTTTGTGCACAACTGCTTGAAATGCTGGTATTCAAGCTCCCATGTCGGGTCGGGCTGAACCAAGGTTACTGCCTCCTCGTCCGGTTTTCCGCTGGGCAGTTTACGGTCGCGAAGGGTGAAGGTGCTGGGACCCCATTTGCAAAGCGATTGAATGTGCGCGCTACCCTTTTCTGCAAACACATCGGCGTAAAAATGATTGCGCCAGTTGAGCAGAGTCATTTCGAATTGCAGCGCTGGCGCGCCATTGGTACCAAATGCAAAGTGATCGAAAGATTTGTTCTCGAAACGGTTGCACGAATAAATTTCAAACGGCGTAGTCGGCTTGCCGAACCAGAACAACGCAGTATCGAGCAGGTGCGACCCCAGGTCAGGCAGCACGCCTGCCCCCTGATCGCGCCAGGCAGAATCGCGCACCAAACGCGCCGTACCATTGCCGTAAAACATGCGCACACAATAGATCTTGCCGAGCCGCCCCGACTCGATCACTTGCTTCATGCGCACGAAGTGCGGTTCGAAACGGTGATTATATGCGGTATAGCAGACGACGCCCTTTGAGCGTGCGATTTTTGCAAGTGCATTGAGCGTGCTGTTGTCGGGTGCGAACAGCGGTTTTTCGACCAGCAGATGTTTGCCGTTGCTCAGCAGATGGGTGAGCAACTCGATCTTGGTATCGTCTGGAGTGCATACCAATGCAGCGTCGTACGCGCCAAGCGGCACGTCGGCCAGGGATCGGAAAGTGGCCTCTGGATGCACGGGATCCACGGTCGCGACCACTTCTTTTTCTGCGACAGCGCGTCGCTTGTTTCCCTGCACACCGAGGCCGACGACAATAACGCGCATGACCATGTTATTGCCCATCGTAACGGTATAGGGTGTGCGTTTCCACACGATGAATTTTCTTTCTGACGGCCTCGGGCGTCACCGGCCAATTGCCATCGTGCTCGCATTCCACACCAGACGCCATGCAGCCCAGTATGGACGCAATAGCCTCATTCTTGGTGGCGATCATGGCAAGTGTCGCATATGCCAGCATCGCATCGCCGGCGCCGACAGCATCCACAACTTGCTCGACAAAGCTGTCGATGGCGAAAAAGGCTTGGTAGTCCTCCTGCGGCCTCGAACGATAGGTAATTATGCCGCGCTCGCCCATTTTGAGGATCAGCGTCTTGCATTTCGAGCGGTGGTATAACTCGCGCGCAAGCGGGCGTACCACCGAATCTTGATCCCCCAGCGCAAACCGGGCTTCGCGCTCATTCGGGGTAATCAGGTCGAACCCTTCGAACTCGAGAATATTGCCCCAGCGGCTCGCCACCTGACTGTCAGCGACACGGTAAGCATCGGGCGGAATTGCCGAAACTAGATCGGGAATCGTGTTCCGGTTGAATATGCCGTGGCGGAAATCGCTGAATGCGACCGCATCCGCCTTGTTCTGGGATATTTGTTTTTTTAACTGCTCCACGTTCTTGCCGGAAATAGAACGGTTGTCCAGAGTATCGACCTTGAGTAACCGGTAGCCTTCCGCAACAATGGCGTTTTTGTTGGTGGTCGGACGTGTCTCGTCGATGATGGCATGAACCTCAACGCCGGCTTTTTCGAGATCATCAAGCACGAAGTCCTTCAGCGCATCATTGCCGAGTACCGTGGAAAATGTTACCTCCGCCCCCGCTGCCTTGAGGTGCTTCGCAACGATTGCAGCACCTCCGACATAATCGACTTTCTTTTGAAACAGCACGCTTATGGTCGGCGTCTTGGTCATGCCGCCGATCATGTTGCAATAGGTATAGCTGTCGACAATGGTGTCACCGACGACGTGGACTTTAATGCCCTTGTATTTGTTAAGGGCTCCATAGAGGTCGCTGAAACCGATGCCCTCTGCTGCCATGAGAGACATCAGTTTTTCAGTGGCAATCTTGGGCGGGGCGAGCTCGATCAGCGCCGAGGAAGAGTAAACGATGTCGCCTGGGGTGAAGAGAACTTCGCCGCCATAGGTTTCCAGAACTTGCATTTCTTCTTGGGTTCTGGGATCTATTCCGCTGCTGGAATATTCGTATCCCTTGGCGAAATAATCGGGCTGGATGATGCCCAGATTTTCGAGCGGTGTTGGCTGGTGGTCGATGATGACAAAATCGACTACTTCCAGCGCAGCCAGGTTGATTGCCCGCAAATCCTCTGGAACGTAGGGGCGAAAATTTGCTTTCTTGATGTGCTCGTCCGAGGTGAGGCTTGCGATCAGAATGTCACCCTTTGTCTTTGCGTACAGCAGATGCCGTACATGCCCCGGATGAACCACATCGAATGCCCCGTGACACATGATCACTTTTTTCCCCCGCGGCCGCGGCCGCGGCCCGATGATTGCGCAAAGCTGTTCTACCGTCTTGATCTTGCGCTCAACCAGATTTTTGCTTGTCTGATCCATTGATTAACGATCCTCCGAAGATAATGTAGCAAACCAAGTCGTCGTCGCCTTGGCGATGGTTTCTGGATCCCACAAAGGCGCGTTGCGCCAATATTCGATATTATCGCGAATGCGCCTCACGCCTTCTTCAAAGCTTATCTCCTGCTTCCAGCCCAGTTGGGTCTGGATTTTAGTGATGTCTGCCCAGGTGCAATCGGGTTCACCAGGCCGTTTTGGAATATGTATTACCGATCCGCCGAGCAATTCGACCAAGCGATTTATACTCTGTGGATTTCCTGCGCCGAGATTGTAGATCTCTCCGGCACGCTTGGTTTCGGCAGCACTGTAAAAGGCGCGCGCAACGTCGGTTGCATACAGGAAATCGCGCGACTGCGCGCCATCGCCCACGACGGTAAAGGGCTTTCCTTCCAGTTTCTGCCTTAGAAAAACGCCGAATACCGCACCATAGGCGCCTGATGTTCGCGAACGCGTGCCGTAGGCGTTAAATATTCGGATCGAATTGACCGGCAATCGATATACCTGATGCCAGTGGAAGCAGGCCTGCTCGCCTTGATACTTGCTCAGTGCATACGGATACTGCGGTGCAATCGGATGGTCTTCGCGCGTCGGCACCTTCGCGAGGCCGTAGCATGAAGACGATGCGGCGTAGACAAATTTTTGTACCCCGGCATGTCGTGCACACTCGAGCATGTGTACCGTACCCTGAACATTTGTAGACATGTACTCGATCGGCTGTTCGATAGAAGGCACTATATCGCCGACCCCGGCGAAATGAAATACATACTTCGCATCCTTGAAGAATTTGTCCCCGGCCGCAAAGCTGCGAATATCGCGCCGCTCAAGCGCTAGTGGACAATTCTGGTGGTGGGAAAGATTTTCTTCGCGACCGCCCACAAGATTATCGATTACTCGAACCTCGAACCCCTTCTCGACAAGCAAATCAACCATGTGACTGCCGATGAAACCGGCACCGCCCGTAACGATGGCGATAGGGCGAGCCGTCATTTTGCGCCTACCACTTTCATCGTGCGCGCGTTGCGATAGCGGGTGCCGAAGATAATGTCAAAAACGGCAACATCCAAACCCTCTTCGAGCAACTGCGGCATCAATATCCTTCCGTAGTAGCCTGCCCGGCCAACTGCCAATGCCTTTTTCATACCGTCCCCTTAATATTTGCAGATTGCGAGTTTGCGATAATTCAAACGACCTAGTTGTTCCTGGTGCGAGAGAATCGAGATCAAGATGTAAGCGCAATTTTGTATCCGGCAGCTTGAGCGTCCGTGTGGAACATCTGGACGGTTTCGAGCGAATATTGTTCCAGATCCTTGTCGACCAGGGAAAGCTTCTTCAGGATGTCGTTTGTAGCGGTGATGATATGGCACCCGACTGAGTCGGCCTGAAAAATATTGAACAGCTCGCGCGGGCTGGCCCAGATCAGTTCGGACCTTGGTTTTGCGCGCATGATTTTTACGGCTTCCGCCATTAACGGAACCGGGTCGCGCCCCGTGTCGGCAATGCGCCCCGCAAACACGGAAATGATTGCCGGTGTGTCCGGTGCGAGTCGCTCTGTAACGCTCTTCACTTGATCGAGCGAGGTCAGGGCAGTGACGTTAAGTGAGACCCCTGCATTCGATAAGCTTTCGATCAGAGAGCCGGCAAACTCTTTTCTGGTATTGGTTACCGGAATCTTGACACTCACATTTTTGCCCCACGATGCGATCTCCAGCGCTTGGCGCTCCATTTCATCGAACTCGTCGGCGAATACCTCAAACGAGATTGGCATATCCGGTACTGCTTCGAGCACCTGGTGCGCAAATGCCTTGTAGTCCTGCACACCTGCCTTGCGCATTAGCGTCGGATTGGTGGTGAAACCCTTGATCAACGGGTTGGCGTACATTTCCCTTATTCCGGCAAGATCAGCCCCGTCGGCAAAAAGTTTTATTTTAAGACTTGCAATCGTGCTCATACTGCTTGTTCCTTTCGTAGATAATCATTTTTGAAAAATCAGTCTGCTCGCGTCTTCAAGCGATACGACCACCGCGTCCGGATTATCGGCGCGGCGCTCCCGGTATTCATAATCGATAAAAAAAGTGTAGCAGCCTGCCGCTTTTCCAGCAGCCACGTCACGCCATCGATCCCCTACAATAAAACTGCGCGCGAGGTCTATATGCCATTCGCGAGCTGCTTCAATCAGCATTCCAGGTTTTGGCTTGCGGCAATCGCAGCCGCTTGCATCCACGTGATAACACACCTTGATGTCATCGCATAATCCTGCTGCGCGCAGCTTATCGTGCATCGCCTCCACCACTTCCCGGCGCTGGACTCCCGTGGCGACATCGGGCTGGTTCGTGACAACAACGATCAAGAAGCCGGCTTTGCGCAGAGCACGCATCGCGCGTTCGGCTCCCGGGAGAAGCTCGAAATCATCGATAGTAGCCGGAGGATATGGTATTCCGTCGCGCACCACAGCGCGATTGATGACACCATCACGATCGAGGAACACCGCTCTTTTCACGTCAGTTCACGTTAGTTGTGTAGCGGGTCCAGTGTGTGACCCTTACCATTTCGTTGCGATTTGCTGCAGGCCGGGATGCGACACGAGGCAATGCCAGACTACCGCCTGAAATGCTTCGGTGTGTGGAGTAATTCTGGTGTCGTCTATAGTGGGGATAACGATCACGGCATCGCCAACCTGTTTGGTATAGCCGCCATCACGCCCAACCACCCCCATTATTGTTAGCTCACGGGTTTTGGCTTCTTTAAGAGCTTGTACGATGTTGGTGCTTACATTCTTTTCCACGTTACCGCCGCCGACCGAAAATACGAACACCGCATCGTTTGAATTGGCTTTACTGGTGCGCAACCACGCGGCGAAAACAGTCTCCCACCCTTCATCGTTGGTGCGAGCGGTCAATTCCGATACATTATCAACAGGCGTATAAGCCTCAATACCGCAAAGTTTGCGAAAGTCGTTTACCGCATGACTACAGTTCGCCGCGCTGCCACCAACCCCTAACAAGAATAATCGTCCTCCGCGTTTGCGAAGAGCTGACAGTTCGGAAACCATCCTTTCTATTGCCGTTACATCAATCGATTTTGCTATTTCACTTACTTCTTCAAAATATTTTTTCGTGTGCATACGATGTATTCTCTCACTGGTTCTAGGGGGATTCGGAAAGCAGGCGCTGATGGAGCGAGTGCCCCTTTAAATAAAATTTACATGCTGAACGGGATTTTCGCATAACTGGAAGAGATAGCGATTAACTTCGTCCATGCGGCAATTCTTTCGGCAGTCTTTGATGTTCAATTCATTGCGAACAAAGAAGAAACTCTGGCGCCGTCGCTCGCCTTCCCATATTTCTTTGAAACTTTGCTCATTCACGTTGCCATATTCGAATCGCTTGTCTTCGAGATACGCGCTGCAACCATAGACTCTCCCATCGGTCATGATATGCGCCCAGACGAACGGTGTGGACAGGCACTTGGTATAGCGCTCCGAGTCCTGGACGTATTTTTTCATAGTGTTGGCGCGACAGATCAGCGAAAAGAAATCAGTTGACAAGGGTTCCAGCTTCTCGGCTATGGCTGTGTATGCGGAGTAATCGACATCATGCTGGTTTTGGCTAAAAAGGTGCTGGGAGTACGGCTTGACCACCAAGTAATCAAGACCTATTTCGTCACGGCACAGCTTGGCTAGAGCCTCTATTTCGTGGGCGTTTTCCGGTATGAGCAAAATTTGGGCGCCAATCGTGCAATCGAGATGATTGGAATTTCGATAATTAATCGCCTTTTTCAAATTTTCTATGACTCTTGAGAAATCGCGTTCGCGTGTACGATGAATCCTGGCGTAGGTGTCTGCCGTTCCCGCATTGACGGATGCCTTTATCCATGACACATGTCGAATGGACTTCTGAATAAATTCATCATTTAACAATGTGGCGTTGGTCTGAAAGGCCATGTCAATGCCAGCATTCTTTGTCATCTCGACAATTTCGTTGATCTTCTTGTGCAGCAAAGGCTCTCCTTCGCCGGCATACATTATGCTCTTGACGCCTAAAGCACCCATTTCTGGTAGAAGGCGCTCCAGCATTTTAATGTCATACATGATCGACTTGTAGCCGATGTAATCATAAGCACAAAAAGTGCAGCGATGATTGCAGGCACCGACTGGAGACATTTCCACATAAATGGGATAGACGGCCTTCGCTTTTTCCCAGTCGCCACCCGCATCCATCAGTTGAGCGACCCGCTTGGGGTGGTACATGAGTTTGTGGCTATCGATACGAAAAATGTCGGACATCGTTATGCTTTTCTGAGGTTTGAAATAAAGTCAGGCATTGAGCATCTGCTTGAATGTTTCATTGGATCCCACCAATTCCTGAAAGGTGCCATGCTGCACTATTTTGCCATGATCGAGGAGGTAGATCACATCGCAATCTTTTACCGTAGTCAAGCGGTGTGCAATCATGACGATGGTGATTTTGTGAGACAGCGCTTGAATAGTATCGATAATAATGCGCTCTGTGATCCCGTCCAGAGCGCTGGTAGCTTCATCCAACACCAACACTTTGGGGTTGTGGTAAAGCGCACGGGCGATGCCGATGCGCTGACGTTGTCCGCCACTCAGTCGCACGCCCCGCTCTCCTACGATGGTTTGATAATTATTAGGGAGTTCCAGAGTTACGAAGTCATGTAAATTGGCAATGCGCGCGACCTCTTCCACTCGTACCATGTCAATGGAATTTGCCGGGCAGCCCAACGCAATATTGCTCGCAATCGTATCATCCACCAAGTAGATTTGCTGGGGAACATACCCCACATTTTTTTGCCAGCTTTTTACGTTTGATGGAGTAATTCTTTTGCCGTCCACGCGCATTTCCCCTGCTTGCGGCTCGAGTAAACCAAGGATGATGTCGATAAGCGTTGATTTCCCCGAGCCGGTTGTGCCAACCAATCCGATGGAGGTGTTATTTTTGATACAGAGCGAGAGATTATTGATAACCGGTGAGTCGCATTCCGGGTAAGTGAAGAAAACGCTGTCAAGCTTAATATCTCTAGAGTAAGGCATTGCCTCTTGTGGGCATACGTAAGTAGAAAATGTAACGGGTAAACTGCTCAAATCCCTTTTTAGATTCTGAAGGGCTGGAAAGGTATAACGGATATTAGAAAGGCTTTGAAAAATTTGCTGGATCGCCGGTAGCATCCGGTAGCCTGCGAAGGCATACAAAGCGATCAATGGAAAAGCGATAGAAATATCCTTTCTTAACCCGAGCAAATAAACCAGAATCAGCAGCATTCCGCCAAACGCCATGGACTCTATGGCATATTTTGGCAGCAAAGAAAGTGTGTAGCCGATTACCTTGTAGCCGGCCTGAAGTTTTGATGAAATGGAAAACCGCTCGACAAAGGCCTGTTCTTTTCCGAGTAGCTTGATTTCTTTGGCACCGCCCAATGCTTCATTGGTGAATTTGTAGTTTTGCGTATTTGCTTCGGAGGAAAGTTGTCCATTATCCAGCAACTTGCGTCGAATCAAAATGTATGTGACCGAATATGCCGTACCAATGATCAAGGCAACCGTTATGGCCAGTAGCGGGTCAATAAACATCAGCATGATCAGCATCAGCAAAACTACCATAGCTTTAGTGATGAGCTGCATTACCGGAATGATTGCTCCGGTAACTACGGTTTCGGTTTCTGTAAGGATATTTTTGGATAATATGGCGCTATTTGTACGCAAGAAAAAAGGAAAAGGTTGAGCCAAGTAAGAAGTTAACAAGCGCTCTGCCAATTTTTGCTCAAAAGCAAAGGCAAAACGGTATAGCATCCATGCAGACAGTGCGGAAATAGCATTGCCAGCCATCATGATAAAGAAAAATATAAGTCCGGCTAAAAACAAAAAGCGGTTAATGCTGGAAAATCCCATATAGGTATACATGGAATGAATATACTGGTTGGTTTGTATGATTTCCGGCTTGGCGACGATAGCCATAAAGGGCATTATGGAGACAACGCCCATAACCTCAATGATTGAGGTTAGAAAAATCACAAATAGCAATACTAATGCTTGCTTACGATCACTATGGCTAAATAGCGATAAAATGTCGCGTAAGGGGGGTAATAAAAGCATGGATGGGCAGAATTGCTAAAAAATTTTGGTTCGTGATAGTTGCACTTAAATACGGCAGGATGTTTATCGAAATCTTGGTTACCGAAAAGGCGATTTGAAGCGAAAGCTGCTAAACAGAACCCTGGCCTAATGTTGCGGCATAGTTTAATCGGCAACTGTCAGATTAAGCCTGAACTACTGTGCATGCTTTTCAGGCACGCTACCGCCCTGCAAAATACTGGCGTATTTCGCATAACATGTTAATTATTAATATAATTACTACGCGGCCTGAACAACCCAGTCGCGGTTTATCCTTATCTTGTTGGCCTTGCCCAGCAATTCCAGCAGCACGATCACGCGCTTTTCGCCATCTTCTTCGACGAAGAGGCCTTCCATGCCGACGAGTGGGCCTTCCTCCAGCTTGACGGGTTCACCTGCGCGAAACAGGGGGCGGTCATCGTGATACAAACCTGAATCCGGCGCTTCTCGTTGCACTATGGCGTCTATTACTTCTTGCGGCACTATTGCGGGCTGACTGCCAAAGCGCACCAGGCCGATTGCGCCGCGCGTGGAGCGCACCGGGGCCGTGCTGCGCGAAGTGGGGTCGACGCGGATGAACAAATAGCGCGGGAAAAGGGGTTCAATTACACCTGTCCATTGGCCGTTGCGATGGCGGGCGCTCCGAATGCGCGGCAGATAGACGCGGTAGCCCTGGCGGAGCAGGTTTTCCTCCGCTATCGCTTCCTGGCGTGGCTTGCAGCTAACGGCATACCAGTGTTCTAGGGCGCTCATATTGTTCATTTTGCAGGGGTGTATATGGCGCAACTGTTACGCGGCAAAGCGATTGTGCGGAAGCGAAAAGTGTGGTTGTTGCTCATGCTTTGGTCGGCTCGTCTGCGCCCATTCTGCTTTGTTTGACTTCATCGCGCAGCAGCTCGATTTCACTGGCCAGCGCTTCGTGTTCCGCGACCTTGCGTTTGAGAAACTGTACTGTGGCGCGTGCTCTTGCCTCGATGCCATGCGGGGTCAGTAAATAGGCATAAGCTACTTTATTGGTGCTGCGGCGGAAATTGTTTGCCTTGACCCAGCCTTTTTCGATCAGGGCGCGCAAACAATAATTGGTCTTGCCGAGGCTGATGCCAAGCTCTTGTGACAATCGGCGCTGACTGAGGTCGGGGTTAGCCTGCAGAAGCTTGAGCAACTTGTAGTGAAGGTCTTCCATTGGTGGCTGTGATTTATCCTTGCGCGCATATGTTCATGGTTTGAACAGTCGAATTTAACCAAGATTGTATGGGGGGTGTCAAGTAGATATATGCTGCGTCTTTGAGTGGTGACCTATCTTGGCGACTGCCTCGGGTAAGCCTTAATCTTGGGTAGCGCGAAGTTTTGTTGCAAGAAGTGCCCAAAATAACGTAGAATTCGCGCCCTTTCGCTTGGCTAATCATTTTGATAGGTTTCTTATGGTCATTATTCGTCTTTCCCGTGGTGGTTCCAAGAACCGTCCGTTTTTCAATGTGGTAGTGGCCGACTCGCGCAATCGCCGCGACGGCCGGTTCATCGAGCGCATCGGTTTTTACAACCCGCTCGTGGCGGAAGGCCAGGAAGCACTGCGCATCCAGCTTGAGCGCGTGAGCCATTGGCAAAGCAAGGGCGCGCAGTTGAGCGACACCGTTGCCAAGCTGGTCAAGCGCGCCGGGGCTACTGCAACTGCACAAGCCTGACGAAGCAAGCTCCATGGTAATCATGGGGCGCGTGGTGTCTGCTCATGGCATTCGCGGGTTGGTCAAGATCCAGCCGTTCACCGAATATGTCGATAGCCTGCTGGATTACCGGACATGGTGGATCGGGCGCGAGCAAGGTCCGTGGCGCGAGGTGGAAGTCGGGCAGCGCGAGGCGCATGACAAGACGCTGGTTGCGCAATTGCCGGATTGCCCGGATCGCACCGCAGCCGAAAAGCTGAAAGGCCTGTTGATTGCCGTACCGCGCAGCAGTTTGCCCAAGCAGGATAAAGACGAATACTACTGGTCAGATTTGATCGGGCTCGCGGTGGTCAATGAAGCGGGCGTAACATTGGGGACGGTAACAAACCTGCTGGAAACTGGCGCCAACGACGTGTTGAGCGTGCGGGGCGACGGCGGCGAAATCCTGATACCGTTTGTGGCTACGGCCATCAAGCAGGTGGATTTGGAAAACAAGACCATCCGGGTGGATTGGGCTTTGGATTACTAGGCGGATTGCTGCGATGATTTTTGATGTCATCACTTTGTTTCCGCAGATGTTCGAAGCGCTGACGCAGTACGGCATCACGCGGCGCGCGGCAGAACAGGGCAGTTTTGTATTAAAAACGTGGAATCCGCGCGATTTCACGACGGATAATTACCGCACCATCGACGACCGCCCTTACGGCGGCGGCCCAGGGATGGTGATGCTGGCGGAGCCGCTGGCGGCCGCGATCAACGCAGCCAGACAGCGGCAGGCGGCAAGCGGTGTGAAGAAGAGCAGGGTAGTGTATTTGTCACCGCAAGGCAGGTTGCTGACCCACGCGGTGGTTAAGGAATTGGTGGCGCAGCCGGAAGAAGGGTTGATTTTGCTGGCGGGGCGTTATGAAGGCATCGATGAACGCCTGCTGCGCCAGTATGTGGATGATGAGATTTCCATCGGCGACTATGTGTTGTCCGGTGGCGAGTTGGCGGCGATGGTGCTGATTGACAGTCTGGTGCGGCAACTGCCCGGTGTGTTGGGCG
>JBAQCT010000156.1:0-37208 GCA_049294375.1 Gallionella sp.
CGGCAACTGATTTCAGCCTCTGCCAAACGGCTCATGTCTTTGAGGATGTTGCACAGATTGTAAGCCGCTTCGGCAAAATCCGGCCTGAGCTGTAGCGCCCTCCGGCAACTGGCCTCGGCCTGATCCAATTGCCCCAGATTATGTAGAATGCCTCCAAGATTGTTATGTGCATCGGCATTCCCCGGCCTGATCTCCAGTGCACGCCGACAGCTGGCCTCGGCCTCCTCCAGCCGCCCCATATGACGGAGGGCGCTCCCCAAATTGTTATGCGCCTCGGCAAAATCCGGCTTGAGTTGCAGCGCACGCAGGTAACTGGCCTCGGCCTCCTCCATGCGTCTGAAGTCAAAAAGAATAATACCCAGATTGTTATGGGCAGCAGCGTAATCCGGCGACAACGCCGCTCCTTTCTGTACGAATTCCAATGCCTCCGAATTCCGCCCCGCCCGCTTGGACAACATGCCCAGCATCACCCAGCCAAATCCATACAGGGGAAAACGTTCCGTCATTGTCCGTGCAAGGATGTCCGCTTCCGTGAAACGCCCATTAGTAAACAGGGAAATCAACTCTGCCTGCATCGCCAATGCTTTCAGGCCATTGTTCGCTTCAGGGTGATCCGGCTTGGCTTGAAGAACCACACGATAAAGACGTTCCGCCTCCTGCAATTGACCAGCATGGTGGCAAACGACAGCTTGCTGGAATGCATCGTCAAGCGACTGCGCCCGCGTAAAAGGAGTAATCATGGAAATCAGCGATCCGGCGCCAGTTCGCCGAGCGCATCGAACAGGGGCTTCAAATGTTTTTCGTAAGGCCGCCAGCGTTCCACCGACGATTTGTACATCGGCTGCCGCACCTGCGTCATGCTGGCGGTGTTCACCGCGCGGGTGTTCCGGTGGAAATCGAGGCAGGCATCGTCCCATTCCAACCCGCAGTATTCGATAATGCGCCGCGATTGCGCCTCCTGATCCGACACCATATCCTCGTATCTCACATCGAGAAAAGCGCCCTCCGGCAACACTTTGCGCCAATGCTCCATCAAGCGAGCATAGCCAACATAGTACCGCCCCAGATCGGACAGGCCGTAGGTAAATTCCTGCCGATCCCTGAAAAGCTGGAAAAAACACGACAGGCAGGTATCCGCCGGATTGCGGTTGACATGGATAATTTTCGCATTGGGCAACATCAGGTGGATCATTCCGATGGCCAGAAAATTCTCCGGCATCTTGTCGGTGATCCGCAGCGCGTCGGGCGCGCGCCGTTGCAGCCCGGCTACATATTCTGCGCCCCATCCGGCGAGCCGCGCATGGTCGATCAGGCGCAGGTTGTCCGGAAAAACGGCACCCTCAACATTGCGCTTCGCAATTCCCATCAGGTCGGGCAGCTCTCCCGCACCATGTACTTCGGGGTGGCTTGCAATGATCTGCTCGATCAGCGTCGTGCCGGAACGCGGCATGCCCAAGACAAAGATCGGCAATTGCGAAAGGTCGCCCCCGCCGCGCAGCCTGTCTATCGCCGCCGCATCGAAATTGCGCATGATCGAGTCAAACAGCCTCGCGGCCAGATATGGATCGTAGTCAAATGTGGCGCGCTTTATCCTGTTGCCTTCGAGGAAATGCGAAAAGGCTTTTTCGTGATCGCCGATGTCGTCATAACATTTGCCCAGCGCAAAATGCAAGTATGCCGCATCTTCGCCCAGCAACGTTTTGGCACCGTTTCGCGCCGCTTCATCGACCGCAATCAGGGCGGTCATATTTTCGTCGTCGGCTTTTGTCTTTTTAACCAACGCAAGATTCGTGCGCACCTTGATGCAATCCGGCTTGACTTGGAGCGCCCGACGTAAACTGGCCTCCGCCTCGTCAAAGCGGCCCGATTCCATGAGAATCTCCCCAAGGTTGCCATGCGCCTCGGCATGATCGGGGCTGATCTGTAACGCCGACCGGTAGCTCGCCTCGGCCTCGTCGATCTTGCCCATATCCTGAAGGGTGTTTCCGAGATTGATGCACGTCTCCGTGAAATCCGGCCTGGCCTGCAATGCCAACCGGTAACTGGCCTCAGCCTCATGCAGCCTGCCCTGCTCATGAAGAAGATTACCCAGATTGAAGTGCGCTGCCGCATGTTGCGGCTTGATCTGTAGTGCGCGCCGGTAACTGGCCTCGGCTTCGTGCGGTCGCCCGGATTCCATCAGGGTGTTGCCGAGATTGCTATAGGCTTCCGCATAGCTGGGTTTGATCTCCAGTGCATGCCGATAGCTGGTCACCGCTTCGTCCAGCCTGCGCAAACCCCGGAGAGCGTTCCCCAAATTGAAACAGGTGTCCGCATCGTCTGGCCTGATTTTCAAGGCTTGCCGATAGCAGGCCTCTGCCTCATCCAGCCGGTTCAACACCAGAAGGGCATTCCCCAAGTTATAGTGCGCCTCGGGGTCGCCCGGCAAAAATTCCGTCGCCTTGCGTAACGCAAACAGGCTGTCCTTGCCCTGCATCTGGAGCGCTGCACCCAACACCTTCCATGCAAAACCGGAATCCGGATAGCGATCGAGCAGCGAACATGCACGCCTTTCCAGTTCTACATGTTGCCCTGCATTGAACAAGACGACCAACTGATTGAATTCCGCAGCGCCCGATGCGATAGGATTGGCCTTGGGCTGACCTGATTGTGGCGGCAAGCGAGACTCGAATTTACCCTGGCAGCATTTCTTGAATTTTTTCCCGCTGCCGCAAGGGCACGGATCATTTCTTCCCGGATTCATGGTTCATGAGATCGAAGAGCCGAACGATATATCGGAATACTATTGGTGTTTTCATAATAGGCGTGACACACACGCCGTTCGGGCTGATGCTTCGGCTCCGCTCAGTGCTGGGTGAGCGTATCGAAGCCCCAAGCTGTAAGCCGCTCCGCCCTTCGATACCTCATGGCGAACGGGTTTCGGGCTAATGGATTATTTAGGATTGGCAGTATAGCAAAAATGCCTGTCACGAGCGCAAAAAAACAGGGGAGCCGAAGCTCCCCTGCTTTGATACATCAACTGCTGTTTGCTGTTGCTTGTCGGGTTACGCCCGCCGGTAGTGAAACCTGTCGAACCAAGAAACCGCTAACCCAACCTACGCGAGCATCCGCTTACCAAGCTGCTTCGAGCATGAACAGGGTTTCGTTCTGGCCTGCAGTGGTAGGAGCATATCTCGACCCGCTACGCGAAGAATAGGTAGCATGCAACGCTATGTTCTGCGTGAAGTCGTAAACTGCCTGAACCATGGTCGACTTGTCGGTCTGGTTTCCACCAGTCACGGCGGTGCCCGTACGGGCATCGCGATAAGCGGCGCCGATATGCAGGGTATTCGGGATGATGCTGTAGTCCGCGCCGATTGTCCACGACCACTTCTCGAGTCCTCTGGTATTGAACAGGTTACAGCCAGTGGGCGTCACAACACCCGCAACAGCGGCTGCTCCGCAAGTACCGCTGACAACCGGTGCCTTGGCATAGGTCGCATAAAGACCGAGATCCTTGCCGCCAACCTTGCCGTGCGCCTGCGCGTCAAAGAAATGAGCGCGAGCGTCATAGTTACCGCTGCCGACTACGCCGACCGCACCGCCGCCCTGCAATTCGGATTTGCCGGTCATGATGCCCAAGCCGCCATGGAACGCCCAATCGTTGTAGCTCGGTGTGATGGCGATACGGAAGTAGTTGGAATTCATGTCGGTAGCGCCGTTGTTACCACCAGCGGCACCAGGATTGGCGCCGATCATGTAGTTCGGCGTCCAACGCGTGTAATTGACATAACCAAAGTCATTTTGTGCGACAAAGGCAAAGCCGGTCGCTGCGCCGGCCCATGCGGCGGCGGAACCGTTACCGTCGGCCAAGGAGTACTGAACGGCTGAAATGTCCCTGCGCTGCTCGGACCAGCGGTTGGCACGCAAGGAGCCAGTGCTACCCAGCTCATAGCCGGTTTGCACGCCAGATGCGTCGCCAGTAAACGGGATGACGGACAGCTTGACCGAACCCACGTCGAACGCGAACGGCATACGGAAGATGGCCGCATTCGCCGAGCCATTTGGATTCTTCGCCAGTGTGATTTCTGTGAAAAAGCCGACGTTTTCCGCTACGCGACCACCGCCGAGTATGACGAGTTCGTCGCCGAACTGCCATTGCCCGTTGGAGGTGTCTACACCAATACCGTCACCCAAATTGTTTGCGGCTGCGGGCGTACCGCCCTGATCCTGATAACGCAACTTCAGCAACATGCTCAGATTCAGCGTGTCGGGGATCGACAGGTGATCGCCTTCAACCTTGCCTTGCGCACCCATCATGGTGTAACCGCCGGCCTTGAATGCGCGACCGAAAGAGTTCAGTACAGGAAAGTGCTGCTGGTGGCAAGCGCTACAGGCCATGCCGGTCTGACGGGCAAATGCCGCGATAGCTGACGCTTCCGGGGCAAATGCGGTTGCTGCCAACACGCCTGCCAGAGAGAGAACGATTTTCTTCATTTTGATTTTCCTCTAAAAGAAAAAGTTATTAAAAATTTATGTGGACGACTCGAAGTGATTGCAAAGCTTCCCTGCTACCACTGAGGCGAACTATAAAAGTGGATGAGAATACTGTCAAAAATTTATGCGGGAAATGTGGTTTTTTTGCAACAACTCGAAAAACCTGCCATTAAGGGCATTTCTAAAAATCCATCATTCTCGCAAAAGCATTTCCACCTTCAAAGGGAGGATTGGGGTTGGGATGGAATTAAATTGCATGGAGAACAACCCCATCCCCCCACCTAACCTCCCCCTTGAAAGGGGAGAAATAGGATAGCGCGAGGTATGAAACCTGCTGAAACAGACGCTTATTTACCGAGTTCTTCCACTTTAGCGAGAATTTCGCGCGAACGGCTATCCTCCAAAAACGCCGAGCTTTCCGGCCCGTAACCGTGCGGGCAGGCAAGCTCGCCCCTGACCACGCCGAACAGGCGGCAAATGGCTGGGCGCACGGCATAAACGGTGCATCGCTTCGTTTTATCGTCGAGCAATGGACAGGTGTATATCCCCTGCTTCAGGTTGCTTTGCATCTGCCGCTTGATGTCTTTTGCGGTGCGCCCGGACGCTTGTACACAACGGATGTATTCCAGCCGCGACATCACGACCGGCCCGCAGCAATCAAAGCACCCTTCCTTGCACTGGAATGTAGGAAGCGCACTCAACAGCTCGTCGATTTTCGCCAATTTTGCGGTGTTGTTCATTTTGTACCCTGATTAAAAAGCGGCGCGAGTATCGCGCAACGGCTAATTTCCTGCAATACGCAAAAAACAAATAGCGCCCAAAAACAATCTATCCACTAAAAGACACGAAATAAGCCTGAAAACCGCAGTCACCTCCCGTAGGAGCGCGATTTATCGCGCGATAGCTGCATGGCCAATCGCGCGATGAGTCGCGCTCCCACAATACTTAGCCCTACCCCAAAGGTGATTCGCATCAAAAACATTAAGAACCGACGATCTCCGGCGCAATCCAAATATGCAATTGAGTTTTTCAGAAATTTCCAATTCCATTACACCATTTCGTGTTTTTCGTGCCTTTCGTGGACAACTGTTTTCTCCAGGTTTATGCTTGGCGCATATCGCGGCACCCTGCCGATAACCTGCAATAATTTACACCACCGAACAGCCCATGAAAAATGAAAGCCCCCCTGTTTCCTGCGATCCTGCCCCCGGTAATCTGACCTCCGGTGATGTCGTGTGGCACCATGCCACGGTAACGCGCGCGCGCCGCGAAGCGATGAACGAGCATCGCGGGGCCATCCTCTGGTTTACCGGTCTCTCGGGCGCAGGCAAGTCGACCCTCGCGCATGCCGTGGAAGAGCAGTTGCACCTCATGGGGTGCAGAACGTTCGTGCTGGATGGCGATAATGTACGCCACGGGCTGTGTGCAGACCTGGGATTTTCAGCAACCGACAGGGTTGAAAACATCCGCCGCATCGGCGAGGTCGCCAAGCTCTTCATGGAAGCGGGCGTAATCGTGTTGACGGCATTCATCTCGCCGTTCCGCGAAGACCGCAACAAGGTGCGCGCCATGGTGCAGCCGGGCGAATTTATCGAGATTTATTGCCAATGCCCAATCGATGTGTGCGAGCAGCGCGATGTGAAGGGGTTGTACAAGAAAGCTCGTGCCGGGGAAATCGGGCAGTTCACCGGCATTTCCTCGGCCTATGAACCGCCGGATGCGCCAGAGCTGGTAGTAAAGACATCCGAGATGGATTTGAGCGATTGCGTGCAAAAGGTGTTGCGAGCGCTTTTGAAGGATGGGAACACCTAAAGCAATATCTTCCAACCGGTGAACACATACCGTTCCAGCACAAACAACAGGGCAAAAATCGACAACAGGAGCACCGTAAAACGCAGCACCTGCCCGGCAAATGCAAGATAGCGGCGGTTGCGCGTAAAGATATACATCGCGACGCTCAATACCAGCAACAGCACGGCCAGCACTAGAATTAAACGCAGGATCAACATGCGATTCCTCCTCTTTTCCGTCTACTGAAAAACTGCCCGCCATCGCATCATCCACACATTGGAGCGTTGGAGCGAGAATGCTACCCAATTTAACCATATTTGGTAGAATGCGCCTCCTTTTAATTTCTTGAGACAACAGGGCAAACTAACCATGAGCGAATATCTGTTTACGTCCGAATCCGTATCCGAAGGCCATCCCGACAAGGTGTCGGATCAAATCTCCGACGCCATCGTCGACGCAATTCTTGCGCAGGACAAGCACTCGCGCGTCGCCGCCGAGACGCTGTGCAACACCGGCCTCGTCGTGCTGGCGGGCGAGATCACCACATCCGCCAACGTCGATTACATCCAGGTCGCGCGCGACACCATCAAGCGCATCGGCTACGACAACACCGAATACGGCATCGATTACAAGGGCTGCGCGGTGCTGGTGGCCTACGACAAGCAGAGCCCGGATATCGCGCAGGGCGTCAACAAGGCTTATGACGACAACATGGATCAGGGCGCAGGCGATCAGGGGCTGATGTTCGGCTATGCCTGCGACGAAACCGACACGCTGATGCCGCTGCCGATTTACCTCGCGCACCGCGCGGTGGAACGCCAGGCGCAACTGCGCCGCGACGGTCGCATGAACTGGCTGCGCCCGGATGCCAAATCGCAGGTCACCGTCAAATATGTCGACGGCAAGCCGCACTCCATCGACACCGTGGTGCTGTCCACCCAACATTCACCCGAAATGTCCGACGGCCCGAAGATGAAACAGTCCGCAATCGACGCCGTGATCGAGGAGATCATCAAGCCGATCCTGCCGAAGGAACTGATGAAGGGCAACATCAAATATCTGGTCAACCCGACCGGACGCTTTGTCGTCGGCGGCCCGCAGGGCGACTGCGGCCTGACCGGGCGCAAGATCATCGTCGACACCTACGGCGGCGCGGCCCCGCACGGCGGCGGTGCATTCTCCGGCAAGGATCCTTCCAAGGTCGACCGCTCGGCCGCCTATGCCGGTCGCTATGTGGCGAAAAACATCGTCGCCGCCGGCCTCGCCAGCAAATGCCTGATCCAGATTTCCTACGCGATCGGCGTAGCGCACCCCACCAGCGTCTGGGTCACCACCTACGGCACCGGCAAAGTATCGGATGAGAAGATTGCGGAACTGGTCAAGAAACATTTTGACCTGCGCCCGAAAGGCATCGTGCAGATGCTCGATCTGCTGCGCCCGATCTACCAGAAGACGGCTTCCTACGGCCACTTCGGTCGCGAAGAACCCGAATTCAAGTGGGAGAATACAGATAAGGCAGCGGCGCTACGCGCCGCTGCTGGCCTGTAATTCCATTTCCCGATCAATAATCGTAGGGCGGGCTATGCCCGCCGCGCCGGGCGTAGCCCGGCCTACGGGTTGTTTTCCATACTTGTCGCTCGCTTGGAAAAATCTTTCGGACGAAAACCCAGTGCGGCCAGCACGGCGAAGTAAACCACCACACCGCCTGCCACCAGTGCGGCTAGGTGCAGGATGCGCGGCCAGCCCGTGCGCTCCAGCCAGCTTTGCTCGGCGCCCATGCCGAACCACAACACGAGACCGAGCACCAGCAGGGCGACACAAATCTTGACAAAGAACATCGCCCAGCCAGGCTCAGGCTGGTAGATGCCATGCTTGCGCAGCAGATGGAACAGGATCGCGGAGTTGAAACACGCGCCCAGCCCGATGGCAAGCGCCAGCCCGGCATGTTGCAGCCAGCCGACGAAGGCGAGGTTCATCAACTGCGTAGCCACCAGCGTGGCGATGCCGATTTTCACCGGTGTCCTGATATCCTGCCGCGCGTAAAAACCGGGCGCGAGGATTTTCACCAGGATCATCCCGACCAGGCCGACGCTGTAGCCAACCAGCGCGTCGCGCGTCATCAGCACGTCGTGCGCGGAGAATGCGCCGTGCTGGAAGAAGGTCGCCAGCAGCGGCACGGCAATCATACCCAGCGCGAGCGCGGCGGGCAGCGTCAACATGATGGTCAGGCGCAAACCCCAATCCAGCAATTTCGAGTATTCCGCCGTGTTATTGTCAGCATGGCATTTGGAAAGCGACGGCAGCAGGATCGTACCCAGCGCCACGCCCAACAGCCCGTTGGGAAATTCCATCAGGCGATCCGCGTAATACAGCCATGACACGCTGCCAGCCACCAGAAACGACGCGAAGATGGTGTTGATGATCAGGCTGATCTGCGCGATGGACACGCCGAACACCGCTGGCCCCATCTGCTTGATAACGCGCCACATGCCCTCGTCCTTGAGGCTGAAGCGGATACTCGGCAGCATGCCGATCTTCTTCAGGAACGGCACCTGGAAGGCCAGTTGCACGATGCCCGCGACAAACACCGCCCAGGCCAGCGCCATGATTGGCGGATCGCAGTACGGCGCCAGCCACAGCGCACCGCCGATGAAACAGATATTGAGCAGGACAGGAGCGAAAGCAGGCACCCAGAATTTGTTGTAGGTATTGAGAATACCCGCCGCGACCGACACCAGCGAGATGAAAAAAATGTATGGCGAGGTGATTCGCAGCAATTGCACGGTGAGATCGAATTTCTCCGCGTCCTTCGCAAACCCCGGTGCGCTGATATAGACGAGAATCGGCGCAGCAGCAATGCCGATCAGCGTCACCACGAACAGGATCAGCGCCAGCATGGTGGTAACGTGATCCACCAACAGCTTGGTCTCGTCATGCCCGCGCCGGTTTTTGTACTCGCCGAAAATCGGCACGAACGCCTGCGAGAACGCGCCCTCGGCGAACAGGCGGCGCAGCAGGTTGGGCAGCTTGAATGCCACGAAGAACGCGTCGGTCGCCGCCCCCGCGCCGAATATCCGCGCGATCAGCACATCGCGCACGAACGCGAGGATGCGCGAAACCAGCGTCAGGCTGCTGATGGTAGCGAGAGCTTTGAGTAAATTCATACTGGAATGTGTGTAATTTCCGCGAACTCTCCGCATCATACCATCGCACTCGGTATAGATATGCAACCCAGCCATCTGCCACTGGCGCTATTTCTCAGTTTCCACCGCAAAATAGCCAAAGCTGATCATATTGACATCCAATATTTTTGATTGTTAAAATACCTCTCGCAGTAGGGTTATTGGGTTATCAATAGTTTTTCAAATTACGGAGGTATCAAATGTCGACCATATTTGCTATCGGAATAGCCATCGTTCTCGTCTTCCTCATCTTCGCGTTTGTCGAATAAAAATAAGCTGCATTTTGAGCTTGAAACCGCCATCCGATGATGGCAACTCGCCCACATTAAAGACACGGGGCGGGTATCGATCTGCTGCATGTAGTAGTTTTGTATTTTTGCTGGTTTTCACCTTGCGGTGAAGCGCCTGTGTGATTTTTTTGTGTTTTCGTGAACAGCTTTCTTTGGGTTCAACTGCGAATCATGGGTTGAATCAAGCCCCAATAACCCATTAGCCGAATATCCACCTCCACCCTGCATAAAAAACACAACCCGCAAGTATGGCTCAACGGACAAACCGGGTTTATCATGAGGAAAAACATTTCCTGCCTCCCGCCCATTGAACAGCAATTGCTTCCATTGTGGTTTGCCCATCGCCCCCGGAGCGGATTACCGCGCACAGATTGATGGCGCAGAGCGGCGTTTCTGCTGCTTCGGCTGCCAGTCGGTGTGCGGTGCCATCTTCGAAGCCGGGCTGCAAGGCTATTACCAGCGCACGCCGGAAGGCGCGCTGTTCGGCCCGCCGCCGGAGCCACCCAAAGACATCGAAATCTATGACTTCGATGAAGTGCAACAGGAATTCACCACCTGCTCCGGCGAGATACGCGATATCCATCTGCTCGTCGAGGGCATCCACTGCGCCGCGTGCGTGTGGCTGATCGAGCGCGGCTTGCAGCGCGTGCCCGGCGTACAGTCGGCTAACGTCAACCTGGCCGCAAAACGGCTGCACCTGCGCTGGGACAACCGGCGCAGCAAGCTCTCCGACGTGCTGCGCGCGCTCGCCAGGATCGGCTACGCTGCCGTGCCCTACGATCCGGAGAGCGCCGAGGGCGTCATCAAGAAGGCCAATCGCGCGATGCTCTTCCGGTTGTTTTTCGCCGGTTTCGCGATGATGAACATGCTGTGGATTTCGATTGCGCTGTACAGCGGCGCGAACCGCGACGAGTTCCGCGAGTTCTTCCACTGGATCGGCCTGGCGCTCGCCACGCCGACCCTGCTGTATGCGGGTTACCCGTTCTATCGCGGCGCGTTCGGCGGGTTGCGCGGCGGCCGCTTGACCATGGATCTGCCGATCACCATCGGCCTCTCCGTTACCTACGCCTATTCGCTGTATGTCACGATCAGCGAGAGCAAAATCGGCGAGGTGTATTTCGATACCGTCACCAATTTGATTTTCGTGATCCTGATCGGCCGCTATCTGGAAGGCATGTTCCGCCATCAGGCGATTTCCGCGACCAAGCGGCTGATGGAACTGCAACCGCGCGTTGCAATCGTGATGCGCGATGAACAGGAACAGATGACACCGATACGCGGCGTCAAACCCGGTGACCGGGTGCTGATCAAACCCGGCTACAAGGTGCCGGTGGACGGCGTCGTGCTGGAAGGTCACAGTTCGGTGGACGAATCCATGCTGAGCGGCGAATCCGCGCTGGTGAGCAAATCGGTCGGCGCGCAGGTTTCAGCCGGGACGGTGAACACGAACGGCGCGCTGCTGGTGGAAGTGCGCACCCTGATGCAGGACACGACGCTGGCGAAGATCATCCGGCTGGTCGAAGAGGCGCAATCTTCCAAGGCGCCGATTCAGCGCCTCGCCGACACCATCGTGCCTTGGTTCGTGCTGGTCACGCTGGTGTGCGCGACGCTAACCTTCTTCATCTGGAATACGAAAGATTTTGAAGTCGCGCTGATGGCGGCGACCTCGGTGCTCATTATCACCTGCCCTTGCGCGCTGGGCATGGCGACACCGATGTCGATTGCGGTGGCCTCCGGCCTCGGCGCGAAACACGGCATCCTGATCAAGAACGGGCTGGTGCTGGAGACCCTGTCCAGAGTAAGCCATTTCGTGTTTGACAAGACCGGCACGTTGACCGAAGGCAAGATGAGTGTCGCGCAACTGCATGTCGCGCCCGGCGTTGTAGCGCATGAGGTATTGCGCAGCGCGGCGGCAGTGGAACGCTACAGCGAACACAGCGTGGCCAAGGCCATCATTGCAGAAGCGGAGAAGCGGCAATTGGATTATCGCGACATGACTGTGACCGGCTTTCAGGCGACCGCCGGTTTGGGCGTGGAAGCGGAAGCTGCCGGGCAAACCGTATTGCTCGGCAACGCCGAATGGCTGAAGCGGCGCGGCGTCGCGCTCGATGAAAAACTACAGGAGCAGGCACATGAGTTGGAAACGCAGGCGATGAGCTGCGTGCATGTCGCAATGAGTGGCGCGCATCTGGCCGTGTTCGCGCTGGCGGACAAACTGCGCGGCGATGCACGGCAACTGGTTAACGAACTGCGTGCGGCAGGTATCGGCATGACCCTGCTCTCTGGCGACCGCAGGCCGGTCGCCGAAGCGATCGCGCGGCAACTGGGCGGCATGGAAGTCATCGCCGAAGTGCTGCCGCAGGACAAGGATCAGGTGATCCGGCAGTTGCAACAGCGCGGCGCGGTGGTCGCTATGGTGGGCGACGGCATCAATGACGCACCCGCGCTGATCCGCGCCGATGTCGGCATCGCGCTCGGGTCCGGAACGGATGTGTCGGTGGAAAGCGCCGACATCGTGCTGATGCACAACGAGCTGGACAAGGTGCGGCTGGCCACCCTGCTGTCGCGCCGCACCCTGCGCACCATCAAGCAGAACATCGCACTGTCCTTTGTTTACAATGCAATCATGGTACCGCTCGCGATGCTGGCGATGGTGACGCCGCTGGTGGCGGCGATCACCATGCCGGTCAGCTCGCTGGTGGTGATCGGCAACGCGGCGCGCATCCGCACTCTGTTCAGGAAACCCTAGCCATGGACGTGATTTACAGCTTGATTCCCGGCATGATGTTCTTCGGCCTGATCTTCCTCGTCGTGCTGATCTGGGCGGTAAAGAAAGGCCAGTACGAGGACATGGAAGGCAATGCCAGCCGGATATTGATGGACGATGACGAAGAAATGATGGGGCACTCCAAAAACGGGAAAGCCAGCAAGGAAAATACAGGCAACCCGGAAGCAAAAAACGGTAGCGACTGAAATAACCCCAAATAGTTCATTAGCAACAAACTGCGTCATTCCCGCGCAGGCGGGAATCCAGTTGATTGAATAATCCTCGCGTAGCGAGCCAAAAACTATGGTTTTGTCCGCTTCGCGGCGTGTTTGTTTGGCTGGATTCCCGCCTGCGCGGGAATGGCGGGCTAATGGATTATTTGGGATAACACCAGTAAATAAACTGGCTGCGCTTATACTGCATTCCCGCGAGTGCAAATGCAAAAGGAATTGCCATGAACAACAGGATCCAACAAATTCTCGACCAGATAACCGCCCTTGAAGACGAGTTGCATACGGCGATCGAACAGCATGAAGGCCGCCTGCGCTACCAGATCGAAGGGAAGCGCGTGATGTTCGAGCAAGCTATCAAGGATGCGCACCTCCGGCTCAAGGTGGGCGTTTTCCGTTGGTTCCTGACCGTCCGCCCGCAAAACTTCCTTACCGCCCCGATCATCTACGGCATGATCGTCCCGCTGGTATTGTTCGACCTCTGTATCAGCTTTTATCAGCTAACCTGTTTCCCGATTTACGGGATTGCCAAAGCCCGCCGCGCGAACTATATCGTGATGGATCACCAGCATCTGGCCTACCTGAATATCATCGAAAAAGTGGATTGCATGTATTGCTCGTACGCCGTCGGGCTACTGGGCTACGCACAAGAAATCACGGCGCGCACCGAACAATATTTTTGCCCGATCAAGCACGCGCGCAAAGTCCTCGGCGCACATTCGCGCTATAAGCGTTTTCTGGACTATGGCGATGCGGCCAATCTCCACGAGAAAGTCGAAGAATTCCGTAGCGCGCTCGCCAGGGAAGCCGATCAAACAGACTTGAACAGCCCACGCTCCTGATTGCGCATTTGCAGTCAACCTTCGCATGGTGCACGGGTATAATCACGGCCTGTTTTCAGGAAAATCATGGATACCACCCTGCTGTTTAAAGCCACCATTCTCGGTCTCGTCGAGGGCATCACCGAGTTTTTGCCCATCTCGTCCACCGGCCACCTGATCATCCTCGGCGACTTGCTCGGCTATAACGACGAAACCAGCAAGGTGTTCAAGATCGTGATCCAGCTCGCGGCGATCCTTGCGGTGTGCTGGGATTACCGCAAGCGCCTGACGAAGATGGTGCTCGGGCTACCGAACGATGCACCGTCGCAGCGCTTTGCCGCAATGCTGTTCATCGGTTTCTTGCCTGCGGCGCTGCTGGGCGTGATGTTCCATTCCACGATCAAGGCACTGCTGTTCAACCCGATCACCGTCGCAACCGCGCTGATCGTCGGCGGCTTCATCATCCTGTATGTGGAGAAGCGCGCTTACCATCCGCATATTAATTCGGTGGACGAGATGCGCTGGCCGGACGCGCTCAAGGTGGGGTTTGCGCAGGCGCTGGCGATGATTCCCGGCACCTCGCGCTCCGGCGCGACGATCATGGGCGGGCTGATTTTCGGCCTGTCGCGCAAGACAGCGGCGGAGTTTTCGTTCTTCCTCGCCATCCCTACGATGTTTGCCGCGACCGCCTACGATTTGTACAAGAACTGGGCGTTGCTGCGGGCCGACGATCTGCCGGTATTCGCGGTAGGCTTCGTTGCCTCATTCATTGCGGCAATGTGGGCAGTAAAAGGTTTCATCCACTTCATCTCAAACCATACCTTCGTCGTATTCGCCTGGTATCGCATCGTGTTCGGGCTGATCGTGCTGGGCACGGCATACGGCGGGATAGTGAACTGGTCGGCGTGATCGAAGCAATACAGGGCACGAAACCTGACTCGCGCAAAAAATTCATCACGGTGTCATAATTACGGCACACAATTACTCACACGGAGATTCACAACATGGCAAGAATGGTACAGTGCGTAAAACTGGGGCGCGAAGCGGAAGGGCTGGATCGCCCGACTTACCCGGGGCCGCTGGGTCAGCGGATTTTCGAGAATGTTTCCAAGGAAGCCTGGCAAAGCTGGATCAAGTTCCAGACCATGCTGGTGAATGAAAACCGCCTCAACCTCGCCGATGCGCAGGCGCGCAAATTTCTTGCCGCGCAAATGGAAAATTATTTCTTTGGCGGGCGCACGGAAATGCCGCAAGGATATGTACCCCCCAAAAACTGACCCGCTCCTGCCTTGGCCAAAAAATTCGCTCCACAGCAATTCCTGAACCGCGAACTCGGCCAGCTTGAGTTCAACCACCGCGTGCTGGCACAGGCCGAAAATGTCGCTGTGCCGCTGCTGGAGCGTTTGAAATACCTGTGCATCGTCAGCAGCAATCTCGATGAATTTTTCGAGATCCGTGTGGCGGGGCTGAAGGAGCAAATCAAGCTGGGCAGCATCGCCACCGGTGCCGACGGGATGACTGCCATGCAGACACTCAAGCTGGTGCGCGAACAGGCGCACCAGTTGATCGAGCGGCAATACCGGGTGTTCGATGAAGACATCATTCCCGCGCTCGCCGGGCAGGGTATCCGGTTTTTGCGCCGCACCCAGTGGAACGAGGCGCAACATGCCTGGGTCAGGGATTTTTTCCTGCGCGAAGTGATGCCGGTGCTGACGCCGATCGTGCTCGACCCGGCACACCCCTTTCCGCGCGTACTCAACAAGAGCCTGAATTTTGCCGTGGAACTGCAAGGCAAGGACGCCTTCGGGCGCAATTCTGCGCGCGCCGTCGTGCAGGCTCCGCGCGTGTTGCCGCGCACCATCCCGATGCCGCCGGAAATCAGCGGCTGCGCGCACGGCTTCGTGTTCCTCTCGTCGATCCTGCACGAGCATGTCGGCGAACTGTTCGGCGGCATGGAAGTGCTCGGCTGCTACCAGTTCCGCGTGACGCGCAACAGCAACCTGTTCGTGGACGAGGAGGAAATGAAAAATCTGCGCCTCAGCCTGCAAGGCGAATTGCCGCAGCGCCATTTCGGTGACGCGGTGCGCCTCGAAATCGCCGATACCTGTTCGCCCCAGGTCGCCGAGTTGCTACTCAAGGAATTCGGCCTCGCGCCGGAGGATTTATATCGCGTGCACGGCCCGGTAAATCTGGTGCGCCTGATGGAAATTCCCAACCTGGTGGCGCGCGACGATCTGAAATTTCCCGCTTTCGTGCCCGGCGTGCCGCTGGTGATCCAGAAAAAGGGCGCGGATATGTTCAAGGCGATCCGCAAGGGCGACATTCTGTTGCACCACCCTTTCCAGTCCTTCAAGCCGGTGATCGATTTCATCCAGCAGGCCGCCAGCGACCCGGGCGTGGTGGCGATCAAACAGACCGTATACCGCACGGGCGCTGACTCCGCACTGATGGAGGCGTTGATCGGCGCGGCGCAGCGCGGCAAGGAAGTAACGGTGGTAGTGGAACTGATGGCGCGCTTCGACGAAGAAGCCAACATCAACTGGGCGACCCGCCTCGAGGAAGTGGGCGCGCATGTGGTGTACGGCGTGGTCGGCCACAAGACCCATGCCAAAATGCTGATGGTGGTGCGCCGCGAGGACGGCAAGTTGCGCCGCTACGTGCATCTCGGCACCGGCAATTACCATCCGCGCACCGCGCGGCTCTATACCGACTTCGGCCTGTTCACCTGCAACGAGGAAATTTGCGCGGATGCCAACGAGGTATTCGGCCAGCTCACCAGCCTCGGCAAGGCGCGCAAACTGAATCACCTGTGGCAGTCGCCATTCTCGCTGCACAGCGAGGTGTTGCGCGCTATCCAGAATGAGACCCGCCTCGCCAAGGCGGGCAAGCGCGCCCATATCATCGCCAAGATGAACGCGCTGCTGGAACCGGAGACCATTAACGCGCTTTACGAGGCCTCACAGGCGGGCGTGAAGGTGGAGCTGATCGTGCGCGGCGTCTGCGCCTTGCGCCCCGGCGTGAAGGGCTTGTCGGAAAATATCCGTGTGCGCTCGGTGGTCGGGCGTTTCCTGGAACACACGCGCATCTTCTATTTCCGCAACGACCTGAAGCACGACGTGTATCTCGCCAGCGCAGACTGGATGGACAGGAACTTTTTCCGCCGCATCGAGGTGTGTTTCCCGGTGCTCGATAAGAAGCTCAAGAAGCGCGTGATCGACGAGGGGCTGAAAATTTACCTGCATGACAATTCACAGGCATGGGATATGGATTGCGATGGCCATTACCGGCGCAAAAGTGCAGGGCGCACCAAACTGAAATGCGCGCAGAATGAATTAATCCTGCAGCTCGCCGCCTCGCCAGCGGAACCCATTGCCAAAGCGAACGCCAAGAGCCCATTCCAGTAGCTTCAGATCGACCGGAAATACTCTTGCGAGAAGGTTATGTGCCCCCGCGTTTACGTCCAGGTTATATCCGTCCTCCTCGCATTTAAAGTGGTGAAAACAGCCTATACGGTATATGCTTATGGCCGGAGCGCAATATTCGGGGAGCCTTGATGGATCTGATCTTGTGGCGGCATGCGGAAGCGGAAGATGGCGCTCCCGACCATGAACGCAAACTGACAGCGAAAGGTGTTAAACAGGCAGAAAAAATCGCCGCCTTCCTTCACCGGCACTTGCCCGAACACCGCCGCATCCTGGTGAGCCCGGCAACGCGCACCCAGCAAACTGCCGCCGCGCTTACCGACCACTTCACCGTCACACCCTCCATTGCACCCGGAGCTTCCGCGCAAGCCATATTGCGCGCGGCACAATGGCCGGATGCGGGCGGCACGGTGCTGGTGGTCGGGCATCAGCCGACGCTGGGCGAAGTCGCTTCGCAATTGCTGGACTGCAACGATTATTCGCTAAGCATCAAGAAAGGCGCGCTGTGGTGGTTCAACAGCCGCGAACATGAAGGCTCGGCGCTGGTGACATTGCGCCTGGTTATCACACCTGACTTTTGCAAAGACATTTCTTAAACCCGGGAGGACATCATGTTTGAATCTGCTGAACTCGGCCACAAGATAGATAAAGCCACCTACGATGCGGAGGTGCCGAAATTGCGCGAGGCCTTGCTGGAAGCGCAACTGGATCTGGCAAAGCTGTCCAAGTTCCCGGTCATCGTCCTGATCGGCGGCGTGGATGGCGCAGGGCGCGGCGAGACCGTCAACCTGCTCAACGAATGGATGGATCCGCGCTTCGTGCAGACTCATGGCATGGGCGAGCCATCGGATGAGGAGCTGGATCGCCCGATGATGTGGCGCTTCTGGCGCGCCCTTCCACCGAAGGGCCGGATCGGCGTATTTCTCGGCTCATGGTATACATGGCCGATTCTCAACCGCGTGATGGGTATCACCAAAACAGCCGATCTCGACCAGAGCCTGGAACGCGCAAAACGCCTCGAAAAAATGCTGACCGACGAAGGTGCGCTGGTCATCAAATTCTGGATGCATCTATCCAAGGACAAGCAGGAAAAGCGCCTGAAAGACCTCGAGAAAGACCCGAAAACCCGCTGGCGTGTCACGGATCGAGACTGGAAACATTTCAAGCTGTACGACAAGTTTCGCGTCGTGCATGAAAGCGTCATCCGCCACACCAGCACGGCGGAAGCCCCTTGGACCATCGTCGAGGGTTTCGACCCGCGCTACCGCAGTTTAACCATAGGCAAGGTGATTCTCGATGCCATTACCAAGCATCTGGAAGAGGCAGGCAAAAAAACGACTGAGGTTCATGCGCCTCCACCACTGCCCTCCATCGACCGGCTCGATGTCCTGAAAACGCTGGATCTCAGCCAGAAAATCGACAAGAAGGATTTCCAGGCCGAACTGGAAAAATATCAGGGCAAGCTCGCTTTGTTGACGCGCGGCGAGAAGTTCAAGAACATCACCGTGATCGCGATGTTCGAAGGCAACGATGCCGCAGGCAAAGGCGGCGCCATCCGGCGCATCACCAGCGCGCTGGATGCCCGTTATTACAATGTTGTCCCGATTGCCGCACCCACCGAGGAAGAGCGCGCCCAGCCCTATCTGTGGCGCTTCTGGCGGCATATCCCACGGCGCGGGCGGGTGACTATTTTTGACCGCTCCTGGTATGGCCGCGTGCTGGTCGAGCGCGTCGAGGGTTTCTGCTCGAAAGCGAACTGGATGCGCGCCTACAGCGAAATCAACGATTTCGAGGCGCAACTGGTTCGGCACAACATCATTGTGGTCAAGTTCTGGCTGGCCATCAGCAAGGACGAACAGCTCAGGCGTTTCAAGGAGCGCGAAAAGATCGGCTTCAAGCGCTTCAAGATCACCGAAGAAGACTGGCGCAACCGCAAAAAATGGGATGAATACGAACACGCCGTGTGCGACATGGTGGACAGAACCAGCACCGAAATTTCACCGTGGACACTGGTGGAAGCCAACGACAAGAATTTTGCGCGCATCAAGATACTGAAAACGCTGTGCCAGAGAATCGAAGCCGCGATGAAGAAAAAATAAGGGCGGCAGGTGATCCTAGAAAAAGCAGTTGTCCTGATGAACTAACTAGCCATCTGACTAAGCGCGGTAAAACATGCGCTAAGTCATTGGTTAACGAAAGCCACGAAAAACACGAAAAAATTCAAAGGACTCCGTGCTGCCAATGAATACCCAACGGGTGAGTCACCGATCCAATGCAACTTATTGTTTTATTTCGTGCCTTTCGTGTTTTTGCGAGCTTTCGCCTTTTGGCGAAATGCCTGCTTACCCCACTTCGTGGATGAATTGCCGTTTTGGGGTAATCAGAGTGTCGTTTCAACCATCACCGCGTCATCCGACAGCCCTTGCCCGCCGCAGAATACCTCCAGTTCACGCCAGACCGTTTCCAGCGGCAGTTGCTCCCGGTAAATGCGCGATACCAGCGCCTCCAGGCGCGACTGGCCGTACAGTTCCTGGCTGGCCGATGCGGCTTCGGTGATGCCATCCGAATACAGGTAGATACACATGCCCGGTTTCATTTCGGTCAGCGTGCGATGTTCGAATGTACCGAGCGCCTCGCTGATCCCCAGCGGCAAGTTGCTGGAATCAATCCTGGTCATTTCATGCGTGTAGCTCAAGCAGAGTACGGAGGGCATCCCGCAATTCCACACCACGGCCTGCTCCCGCCCGAGCGGCAATTCGAGCGCGACTGCCGCCATGTAAAGTTGCGTGGGAAGCTGGCGGCACAAGATGCGGTTCACTTCTTCGAGGATGAGGCGCATGGTGCAACCTTCGGCGCACATATGGTAAAAGATGTACGACACCAGCGGTGCGCCAAACGCAGCCGATAAGCCGTGACCGGAAAAATCGCCGACCAGCACATGCTGCGCGCCATCCGGACGATAGGCGGACAGGACGATGTCACCTGCCGTTCTTTCCAGCGATGACTGGATGTGCCGCACCTTGCGTTCATCGAACGGGCTTGCCGAGCGCATTCTCGTGACGATATCCTCCAGCAACTCTTTCTCGTCGCTGAGGATCAGGTTTTTTTCTTCCAGTTCGCGACGCGCCTGCCGCAAGGCGAGCTGGGTCTGCACCCGCGCCTTCACGATGGCCGGGACAACCGGCTTGGTCAGGTAGTCCACCGCGCCGAGTTCGAGCCCCTGCACCTCGTCCCCCGTTTCAGCCTTGGCGGTAACGAAAATAACCGGAATGGCACGCGTGCGCGGGTTGGCCTTGAGTTGCCCACATACCTCATATCCATCCATGCCGGGCATCATGACATCGAGCAGGATCAAATCGGGAGGCTGCGCCGCAACTATTTTCAGCGTCAGCTCGCCGCTGGTGGCGATCTTGATCGTGTAGTCCTCGCCCAGTATTCCGCGCAGCACGTCGATGTTTTCCGGCGTATCGTCCACCACCAGGATGGTTGGTTTCGCGCCATTGTCCTGGCTCATGAAGCCACCCTTCTGTTTTCTTGCGCGGCATCCGCAGCATCGCTGTATTCGGTCGCAATTCGCCGCACTTCCGTTTCCATGTTCAAGAATAACTTGACCAGACCGGGGTCAAAGTGCTTCCCCGCCTCTTTGGTAATCAGCTCGAGCGCGACCTCGACCGGCCATGCGCGCTTATAGGGTCGTACGCAGGTCAATGCATCGAACACATCCGCTATCGCAACGATACGTCCGGCAATCGGGATATCTTCTCCGCTCAAACCGCCCGGATATCCCTGCCCATCCCATTTTTCGTGGTGCGTCAGCGCGATCTGCTTCGCCATCTTCAGCACTTCCGCATCGTGGTCGCCGATGATCTGCGCGCCAATTTCAGGGTGTTTCTTGATGATTCCAAACTCTTCTTTCGTCAGTTTGCCCGGTTTGAGCAGGATGTGATCCGGGATGCCGATCTTGCCGATGTCGTGCATCATGGACGCGTACATCAACAGATCCGCCCGCGATTCCATAAAACCGGATGCCAGCCCCAGCAGCTTGCTGAAATTGCCCACCCTCACGATATGCATACCTGTTTCGTTGTCGCGGTAATCTGCCGCGCGCCCCAGTTGCTGGAGCATGACGAGATGGGTCTTCTCCAGTTGCCGGTTGCTGCGTTCCAGTTCACCGGTGCGCTCCGCCACCAGATGTTCCAGGTAGCGGCGCTGGTTGGACAAAGCCAGGTGTGCGCGCACGCGGGCATGCACGATGGGAGGACTGACGGGTTTGGTGATGTAATCCGCCGCGCCCAGTTCGAAGCCCAGCGTTTCATCTGCCACTTCCCCGCGCGCGGTGACGAAAATAATCGGGATATGACGGGTAGCTTCGTTTTCCTTGAGTTGGCGGCAGACCTCGTAGCCGTCCATGCCGGGCATCATGACATCCAGCAGGATCAAGTCGGGAGGCTGGGCCGCCACAATTTTCAGCGCCAACGGGCCGTTGTTGGCGATCTTTATCGTATAGTCTGAGCCCAATATTCCACGCAACACGTCGATGTTTTCCGGCGTGTCATCCACGATGAGCAGTGAGTTTTTTTCTGTATTGTTCATATTATCTCTTTGGCAAGACGCTGTGCTTCCGCCAGCGCGTTTTCGTAATCGTAATCTTTTATCCAGCGATCCAGCCGGGCAAAATGCGGCGCAACTGCCGAACCCTTGATCTTCCGGTTGATCTTGCGCATGGTGTCTCCAGCCTGCGAATCGAAGGACTGCAATTGCAATGTCAGTTGATCGAGAAGCGCGCCGAGCCGCGCTGGATCGGCCTCAAGCGTATCGTGCTCCACCTCATGCGCTTGCAAATAGGCTTTTGCCGAGGCGATCACCCGATCCAGTTCTGTTGCCGCAGCCACAATCAATTTTTGGCGGCTTCCTGCATCATCCTCCCGGATGGCCATTTCCAGCCTGCGCGCCGATTCCGACAAGGTGGTCGCCCCGATGGTTGCGGCGATGCCCTTGAGCGTATGCGCAAGACGCTCCGCCGTTTTCAGGTCACCGGCAGCGAACGTGTCCTCTATGGATTGCACGGCACTTTTCTGGTTGGGGATAAACTTTTCGAGCACGGTGCGATAGGTATCCTCTCCGCCCATGCGCGCTATCGCCTTTTCCGCATCCAGGCCGGGAAACTCTCCTGACGGATGCCGCGATTTTGGCACAACCGTCCCGGTAGGCTGTACATTGCGCTGCGTCCAGCGTGCAATGACGGCGTACAGCGCGTCGATTTGTATGGGTTTGGTAATATAATCGTTCATGCCTGCGGCGAGGCAATCTTCGCGGTCGCCGGTCATCGCGTTGGCAGTCATCGCGATGATGGGCAAACTGTCGAGAGCGGCGCTCTTCCTGATATTGCGCGCCGCCTCCAAGCCATCCATGTTCGGCATCTGGATATCCATCAGCACGGCGTCGAACCGCCCCGGTTGCACCATCTGGATCGCCTCTGCCCCGTCGCGGGCGAGGCTGACTTCTATACCCGCGCGGTTCAGCAACGCGGTAGCCAATTGCTGGTTGAATTCATTATCTTCCGCCAGCAGCACATGCAAACCGGAAAGACCGGCATTCTCGTCGGCCTGCGCCGAGAGCAGGGACAATCCGCCCTGGCTCGAGCTAATCACCACAATCGTATCGAACAGCATGGAGGCGGTAACGGGTTTGTTAAGCACCGCATCCAGCAATTCTTCGTTTACCGCCTGTTTGAGAGCCTTCTCCTGCTTATGCCCGGAAAGATAAATGACGCGCGGTCGCTGGCGTAGTTGCAGCTTCTTCTTGATTTGCCGCGTCATCTCCAGCCCGCTCATGTCAGCCAGGTCGCAGTTCACTATTGCATCGCTGAATGGATGCCCCATTTCGTCGGCTTGCTCGATCGCGGCCAACCCTTCGCGGCCATTGGCAGCCGCTACCGCCTTGATGCCGAAAGACTCCAGATAATCAAGCATCAGGCGGCGCTCACTGTTGTTGTCGTCCGCTACCAGCACCTTGAGCCCGCTCAAATCCGGTATCGTCCTGCCCTCGCCGGACGGGCAAGCCAATGGCAGATTGAACGCGAAGGTGCTGCCTTTTCCCGGTGTGCTTTCTACCCACATCGTCCCGCCCATCTGCTCCACGAGGCGTTTTGATATGGCCAAGCCAAGCCCTGTACCGCCGTATTTGCGCGTGGTGGAGGCATCGGCCTGGCTGAATGACTTGAAGAGCTTGCCGACTTGTTCTGGGGTCATGCCGATGCCGGTATCGCGCACCGCGAAGCCCAACACAATATGCCCCGGTGCCTCGCCTTGCCCTAAAGTCTGGCTTTCTACCCTGACCTGCACCGAAACCTCGCCCGCAGTAGTGAATTTTATCGCGTTGCCGACCAGGTTGTTCAGTATCTGCCCGAGCCGCAACGGGTCGCCAATCAAGGTTCTTGGAACATCCAGCCCGCTGTTGAACAGGAGCGCGATCTCTTTCTCTTCGGCGCGCAGGCTGGTGACGGCCGCGACGCCACTCAGCACATTGTCGAGTTGGAAAGGCGTTTTTTCCACCTCCATCTTGCCTGCCTCGATCTTGGAAAAATCCAGGATATCGTTGATGATGCCCAGCAGCGAGTTTGCCGAACGGTAAACTTTTTCCAGGTAATCGCGCTGCATCGGAGCCAGCTCGTTTTGCAGGCACAGATGCGAGAATCCGATGATCGCATTCATCGGCGTGCGTATCTCGTGGCTCATGTTGGCGAGGAATTCGCTCTTGGCCTGGTTGGCGGCCTCTGCGGCGGCCATGGATTTTTTCAGCTCCTGTTCGTACCGCTTCCGCTCGGTGACATCTTCCTTGACCGCCACGAAATGGGCGATATTTCCTTTATCGTCGCGTATCGGCGAGATGGTGGCGGCCTCGAAATAACTGTCGCCGTTCTTTTTCTTGTTGTGGAATTCTCCCTGCCACACATTGCCAGCCAATATGGTTTGCCACAGCTTCTCGTAAAATTTCGCCGAGAAATCGCCGGATTTCAGGATGCGCGGGTTCTGTCCGATGGCCTCCTGCGCGGTGTATCCGGTAACTTGGGTGAACTTCGGGTTGACGTATTCGATGTTGCCGTCAGGGTCGGTGATGACCACGCTGGCAGGGCTGTTCTCCACGGCCCTGGAGAGGGTGAGCAGCTTTTCCTGCGCCAGAATACGCTCGGTAATATCGATGAAGGTGACCACGGCGCCCACGACTTCGCCGTGATGCCATTGCGGGTGCGACCAGTATTCGACAGGAAAGCTGCTGCCATCTGCCCGCCAGAACACCTCATCATCCACGTGTATTTCCTTGCCTGCCCGAAATGCCTGGTAAATCCGGCATTCTTCCACCGGAAAAGGTGCTTCATCTGCGTGCTTATAATGAATCAGTTTGTGCATATTTTTGCCGATCAGCTCGTCGGCATATTGGTAGCCCAGCATCTGCAGGCACGCGGGATTGCAGAACGTGCAATTCCCGTCCATGTCGATCCCGTAGATCGCTTCGGAGGCAGAATCCAGCAATAGCCGCAGCCGGGCTTCGCTTATGCGCACCGCCTCTGCTGCCTGCTTTTGCTCGGTGATGTCGGTGTGCGTGCCAATCATGCGCTGCGGCCTGCCATCATCGGCGCGGCTCACCACCATGCCGCGGGCAGATATCCATTTCCAGCTGCCGTCGTCACACAACATGCGGTATTCCACAATATACGTTGGCGATTTTCCGTCCAGATATTCTTCCAGATTGATCATCGCATGCCGCAAATCCTCCGGATTGACGCGCTCTGTCCAATCGTTGAGGCCTTTCCAGCCCACATCTGCCGGGAAGCCCAGCATTTCCTTATAACGTTTGGAATACTCCACCCTGCCGGTCTGCATGTCCCAATCCCACACGCCCTCGCCGGCGCCCTCCAGCGCAAAACTCCAGCGTTCCTCGCTCTCGCGCAATGCCTGCTCCGATTGTTGGCGCTCGATCTCCGCACCCGCCCGGGCGGCGATAATTTCCATGACCTCCCTTCGCATTGGCTGCGGAGTCAGTTTGTGCCGGAAAACGGCACAGAGTATGCCGTTGACCTTGCCGTCGTTACCCCGCGTGGGCACGCCGATATAAGATTCTGCGCCCATCTCTATCAGGTCATTATCCAACGGGAACAACTGGCGGATATTCTCGGGGTATTCGCGGTAACCTTCGCGGGTGACGATATCGCATGGCGCACCGGGCAGCTCATATTCGAAGTGCTCTATTTGCTTGCCGTCAAGCTGCATGCCCAGAGACTGCATCCTGTTCTCACCGACCTGTTTGCCAATGATGACGCAATCCGCTTCGAGCAAATTGCACAAGCTGCTGGACGCTTTCTGGAAGAACGAGGCGCCGACGTTTGCCGCAGCGATTCCGGCAAGGGTGCGGAACGCGGCCTCCGTCTTCTTGCGCTCGGTGATGTCGTGTACCGTGCCAAAAGAGCGCAATGGCTTACCATCTTCGCCGTAATAGGTTTCGCCCCGTTCGTTCAACCATTTCACCCGCCCGTCCTTCATCAGCAGGCGATGTTCGATGTTATACGTTGTCCTGTTCCGGACCGACTCGGTATAGGCGCTATCTACCAGCTCGCGGTCGTCGGGGTGAACCGCCTCCATGAAGGCTTCATAGGAAGCGCCGAATTTCTCCGGATCGATTTCGAAAATGCGGTAAATCTCGTCTGACCAGGTCAGCACATTGCCGACCAGATCGAAATTCCAGTCGCCAATATGGGCGACGCGCTGCGCTTCCCTCAGCCTGTGTTCGCTATTGCGCAGGTTTTCTTCGGCTCTCTTGCGTTCGGTGATGTCGCGCGCCGAGTTGTAGATCAGCGGTTGCCCGTCGATCTCGACCCGCGATGCACTGATCTCGACATCGATGATGCTGCCATCGCGGCGGCGGTGCCGGGTTTCGAATACCGCATTGCTCGCGGTCATCGCGGCGATCCTTGCCAGCAGCTCCTCTTTCGTCCACTGCATATCCCACTGCAACACGTTCATGGACAGCAACTCGAAGGAGGTATAGCCGAGCATGCGGCAGAACGCATCGTTCACCTGCACAACATTGCCGTCGAGGTCGAAAATATGGATGCCGTCGCTGGCCGTGCGCAGCAGCGTCTCGTTTTTGCGGCCCGCGCGCTCCAGCGCCGCCGCCGCCTGCAATGCGCTCGCCCGGGCGGACACCAGGAACCAGGTAAGCAACGCGAGCAAGAGGCTGAAGGCGATACCGCTGATGCCAATAACCCGTGCCTGTCCCAGGTTGAGTTGTTCGTCGAAAACGGACCGGGAGCGTATTTGCACCATCCAGTTGCGTCCACCGATTCTGATAGCGTCATTGTGCTGGAAACGCGCATCTTTATTGCCGGACAAGCCCTTGTCGGCCGAGCTATACATCAACATCTCTTCCGACACCTTGCCGTCGTCGTAGATGTTGATATCGAACATCATATTGCCCGTACCGAGAATGCCCGCCATCAGGTCGCCCATCCGGTACACTGAAACGATCCAGCCGATGAGGTTGGCACGGCGTTCGACAACGGTATCGCGCGGGGCGTTATGCTTGAAGACAGGCAAAAACATCACTGCGCCATTCTGCAAGTCTTCGCGGCTTTCGAACAATAATCTGATTTTTCCGGACATGGAAAAATCGCCGATATCGCGTGCCCGCTCGGCGGCAGCGCGGCGCAACCCCGGCAACGAGTCTTCGGGTCGGGGATGCTCGAGGTCGGAAAGCATGTCGTACCCGAAGACCTGCTGGTTGCGCGGGTCAAACGGCTCTGCATAGGCGACGGGCGCATAAACCCCGCGCTTGCCTCCCGGCCAGATGTTGTAGGAGGTCATACCTTCCTTGCGCATCGCGGCGATGTGCCGGGTTTTTGCCGCATCCGGCACGATCGGCACGAAACGGATGCCCTGGATGCCCGGATATTCTTCCTTTAACCGCAGCCTGGCGATGTGGTCGTGGAATTCGCTGCGGCTGACGGGGATGTCGCTATGGGAAAACAATCCGTCCACCCCGCGCATGACCTGCTCGTAGGTTTTCATGCGCTTATTGATATTGTCACTGATCTCATGCGCGCGCCCTTCGAATTCGACTTCCTGTATATGCAAGGCATTTTGCCGCGCGTTATTCCACAACTGCCAGGTCAGCATCAGGGAAAAGGCCAGCACCAGCCCCGCCAGCACCTGCGCATCCCGCCGCGCCACTTGTTTGTCGAACAGGATCAGGAAAAAACTACCCCCAAACAGGATCATCAAACCCAAGGACATCAACGCGGCAAGCTCGTCCGGCTCGATGCCCATGTTTTCGGAAAGGCACAGGCTGTCCGGCTGAAAATGAGTACCGAACATCGCGGTATAGTGCATTCCGGCAATCGCCAGGCCCATGATTACTGCGCTGAGCAGCAGGCGAGGCAGGGGCGGCAGATTGATGCGCTCGCCATGGTGCATCAGCAGCAGCGCGCTCCACGAGGCAACGATGGCGATGAAGATGGACAAGGCAACGATCGGCGGGTCATAGCCTATCGGCGGCGACATCCTGAGTGCCGCCATGCCGGAGTAGTGCATCGCACTGATGCCCAACCCCATCAGCAGCCCGCCGATCAATATATGTTTGGCGCCGAGCCTAGTTTTGCAGCACTGCGTCCAGAAACCCAACAGTGTTGCCGCAATGGCCGGCAGGATGGAAAACAGGGTCAATGCCGGATCATAGGAAAGCGGGATGGGCAAATGAAATGCGAGCATGCCGACGAAATGTGTGCCCCAGACGGTCATGCCGAGGACAATGCCGCCCGAGATCATCCACAGCTTCGCTATGCGGCCACCGGTTTCACGCATCCGCTGCGCATGGTCGAGCGTGACGACCGAACCGATGATTGCAATCAGCACGGACATGAAGACCAGGGGGATATTCCAGGAAATCGGCAAGGCTAATACTCGGCAGTCTATATATATCGGAACAGGATTGGGCGCGGCTCGATTTTAGCATGCGCGGACAGGTGCACGAAACCCGCTCGAATGCGGGTGGCGCATAATCAAAAACGCCGGTAAAACTCCACTTCTCCGTACCGCCCGCGCATTCGGGGCGGTTGCCCATAGTTGCGGAGCAGGGTAAAATTCCCACCCTTTCGCTTTAGTATTTTGACATGGCGGTTTATGCCGCCATTTTTTGGCTTTGATGAATTGATTGAGGAACACCGATTGAGAGACACCGTGAGCGAACCTTCCTTGCCTGCCCGGCAAGGTCTGTATGATCCGCGCCAGGAGCGCGATGCCTGCGGGGTTGGATTTGTCGCCCATATCAAGGGGCACAAAAGCCATGACATGGTAAGTCAAGGCTTGAAGATACTGGAAAACCTGACCCATCGCGGTGCGGTGGGCGCCGATCCGCTGGCCGGCGACGGCGCGGGCATCCTGTTGCAGATTCCCGATGCGTTTTTTCGCGCGCAATGCGCGGCGCAGGGCATCGCATTGCCTGCGGTCGGCAGCTATGGCGTGGGGATGTTGTTCCTGTCGCGTGATCCGAAAAATCGCGCGGCCTCCGAGCAGATTCTCGCCGAAACGATTGCCGCCGAAGGGCAGCAGTTATTGGGTTGGCGCGATGTGCCGGTGGATAGATCCGGCCTGGGAGAGAGCGTCAAGAAGGCCGAACCCATCATGCGCCAAGTATTCATCGCACGCGGTAAAAATTGTGCCGATGTCGATGCGTTCGAGCGCAAGCTGTTCGTGATACGCAAAATTGTGCAGCATGCAGTGCGGCGCTTGCCGGGTGACCGGGGTTTGTACATCGCTTCGTTGTCGGCGCGCACCATCGTCTACAAGGGCATGCTGCTGGCCGACCAGGTCGGCAAATATTATCTCGATTTACAGGACAAGAGCGTAGTCAGCGCGCTGGCGCTGGTGCACCAGCGTTTCTCCACCAACACTTTCCCAACCTGGATCCGCGCGCATCCGTTCCGCATGATCGCGCACAACGGCGAGATCAATACCTTGCGCGGCAACGTGAACTGGATGGCCGCGCGCCATGCCGCGATGTCGTCCAAGCTGCTCGGCGAAGACCTGGATAAGCTCTGGCCGCTGATTGTGGAAGGTCAATCCGATTCGGCCTGTTTCGATAACGCGCTGGAATTGCTGGTGATCGGCGGCTATTCGCTGCCGCACGCGATGATGATGCTGATCCCCGAAGCGTGGGCGGGCAACCCGTTGATGGACGAGGAGCGGCGCGCCTTTTACGAATATCACGCCGCGCTGATGGAGCCGTGGGACGGCCCGGCGGCGGTGGCGTTCACCGATGGACGCATGATCGGCGCGACGCTGGACCGCAATGGGCTGCGTCCCGCACGTTACCTGATCACCGATGACGACATGGTGCTGATGGCTTCGGAAATGGGTGTGCTGGATATTCCGCAGCACAAGATCATCAAGAAATGGCGTTTGCAGCCGGGCAAGATGTTCCTGATCGACATGCAGGCCGGGCGCATCGTCGAGGATGACGAGTTGAAGAGCCAGCTCGCGATGGCAAAGCCGTACCGCCAGTGGATCAAGCAGTCGCGCTATTTTCTGGGCGACCTGCCCGGGGCAGGCAGTAGCAATGGCGCGAAAAATCGTGCCCCCGCTTCCCTGCTGGATATGCAGCAGGCATTTGGCTACTCGCAGGAAGACATCAAGTTCATCCTGATGCCGATGGTCAATGCCGGTGAGGAAGCCATCGGCTCGATGGGTACGGATGCCGCATTGCCGGTGCTGTCGAACAAGAACCGCTCGTTCTACGATTATTTCCAGCAGTTGTTCGCGCAGGTGACCAATCCGCCGATCGATCCGATCCGCGAAGAAATCGTCATGTCGCTGACCTCGTTCATCGGCCCGAAACCCAATTTGTTTGGTATCGATGAAGACAAGCCGACATTGCGTCTGGAGGTACATCAGCCGGTATTGTCGAATGACGATATCGCAAAATTGCGCAACATCGACCAGCTCACCCAAGGGCATTATCGCTCGCTGGTGCTGGATATGACCTACCCGGCCACGCAAGGCGCGGCAGGCTGCGAAAAAGCCATGCAGGCTCTGTGTGACGCTGCCGTTCAGGCGGTCGCCGACGGCTATAACGTACTGATCCTGTCGGATCGCGCGGTGTCGGCGCAGCGTGTGGCGATCCCCGCGCTGGCGGCCTGTTCCAAAGTACACCATCATCTGGTGCATGGCGGTTTGCGTACCAGCACCGGCCTGGTGGTGGACACCGGCTCGGCGCGCGAAGTGCATCATTTCGCGCTGCTGGCAGGCTATGGCGCCGAGGCGGTGTGCCCGTGGCTGGCTTACGAAACCATCGTGGCGATGGACCTGCCCGCCAAGGCCGGTGACAAGCAAATCGACGCAAAGCAGGCCAAAAAACATTTTATCAAGGCAATCAACAAGGGCTTGATGAAGGTGATGTCCAAGATGGGCATTTCCACTTACCAGTCTTATTGCGGCGCACAGATTTTCGAGGCAATCGGCCTGAATGCGGAATTCGTCGAGAAGTATTTTACCGGTACGGCGACCCAGATCGAAGGCATCGGTTTGCGCGAAGTAGCCGAGGAGGCGGTGCGCACCCACCGCAATGCTTTTGGGGCCGACCCGGTGCTGGCCAATGCGCTGGACGCAGGAGGCGAATATGCGTGGCGCGTGCGCGGCGAAGAGCATATGTGGACGCCGGACACCATCGCGAAGCTGCAAAACGCCACGCGCACCAACAATGCCGCGACTTTCAAGGAATATGCCCGTTCGATCAATGAGCAAAGCACCAGGCTTAAAACCCTGCGCGGTTTGTTCGATATCAAGCCGGCGGGTGCAGCCGTGCCGCTGGAGGAAGTCGAGCCTGCCAGGGAGATCGTCAAGCGCTTTGCCACCGGCGCGATGTCGCTCGGTTCGATCTCCACCGAGGCACATACCACCTTGGCACTTGCGATGAACCGCATCGGCGGCAAATCCAATACCGGCGAAGGCGGCGAGGATGCGGCGCGCTACAAGCCGTTCAACGGCGGCGAAATGCTGTCTGACGTCATCGGCAAGGGCCGTATCGCAAAAGATCGGGAGCTCAAGGCGGGCGACTCGCTGCGTTCGCGCATCAAGCAGGTAGCTTCCGGCCGCTTTGGCGTGACTGCCGAGTATCTCGCCAGCGCCGACCAGATCCAGATCAAGATGGCGCAAGGCGCCAAGCCCGGCGAGGGCGGGCAGTTGCCCGGCCACAAGGTGACCGAATATATCGCCAAGCTGCGTTTCTCGGTGCCGGGCGTGGGGCTGATTTCGCCGCCGCCGCATCACGACATCTATTCGATCGAGGATCTTGCGCAGCTCATCCACGACCTGAAGAACGCCAACCCGTCCGCCTCGATTTCGGTCAAGCTGGTTTCCGAAGTGGGAGTGGGCACGGTTGCAGCCGGCGTGGCCAAGACCAAGGCAGATCACATCGTCATATCCGGCTTCGACGGGGGCACCGGCGCATCGCCGATTTCCTCGATCAAGCACGCCGGTACGCCGTGGGAGCTGGGACTGGCCGAAGCGCAGCAGACACTGGTGTTGAACCAGTTGCGCGGACGCATCGCGTTGCAGGTGGACGGCCAGATCAAGACCGGACGCGACGTGTTGATCGGCGCGCTATTGGGTGCCGACGAATTCGGTTTCGCCACCGCTCCGCTGGTGGTGGAAGGTTGCATCATGATGCGCAAGTGCCACCTCAACACCTGCCCGGTGGGCGTGGCGACGCAAGACCCCGAACTGCGCAAGAAATTCACCGGTCAGCCGGAGCATGTAGTGAACTTCTTCTTTTTCATCGCCGAAGAGGTGCGCGAATACATGGCGCAACTCGGCATCCGCAAGTTCGCCGACCTGATCGGGCGCAGCGACCTGCTCGATGTCAAACAGGGCATCGCCCACTGGAAGTCTCAGGGGCTCGACTTTTCCAGAATATTCCATCAACCTGACATGCCGCCCAGCGTGGCGCGCCGTCACTCTGAGCAGCAGGATCACGGGCTGGAGAAGGCGCTGGACAACACCCTGATCGCCAAAGCGCAAGGCGCGCTGAACGACAGGAAACCGGTGACTATCGAGAGCGGGATCAGCAACGTCAATCGTACCGCCGGCGCGATGCTGTCGCATGAAGTCGCCAGGCGTTATGGCCAGATGGGGCTGCCCACCGATACCATCAACGTAAAGTTCAGCGGTACGGCGGGGCAAAGTTTCGGCGCGTTTCTCGCGCACGGCATTTCGTTCGAGCTGCGCGGCGAGGGCAACGACTACGTGGGCAAGGGGCTGTGTGGCGGACGCATCGCCATCATGCCACCCAGGGAAGCCAGGATCGCCGCTCACGAGAACATCATCGTCGGCAACACCGTACTGTATGGCGCAACCTCCGGCGAATGCTATTTCAGCGGCGTCGCCGGCGAACGCTTCGCGGTGCGCAATTCCGGTGCCGTTGCGGTGGTAGAAGGCGTGGGTGACCACGGCTGCGAATATATGACCGGCGGCATGGTCATCGTGCTGGGTCAGACCGGGCGCAACTTTGCCGCAGGCATGTCAGGCGGCGTAGCCTATGTGCTGGATGAAGATGGCAGCTTCGAGAAGCGTTGCAACCTGGCGATGGTGGAACTCGAACCCGTCCCTGCCGAGGCCGAGGCCAGCGAAACCGGCGAAGTGGAAGCGCATGGCCGCGTGCATTTCAACCACCTGAACAAGGAGGATGAACAGGTGCTGCGCGAGTTCATCAGCAACCACTGGCAGCATACCGGCAGCGCGCGCGCCAGGGACATTCTGGATCACTGGACACAATACCTGCCCAAATTCATCAAGGTCATGCCAACCGAATACCGCCGTGCCCTGCAGGAAATCGCGGCGCAGCAGAAGGAGGCCGCATAATGGGCAAGATCACGGGATTCATGGAATTCCAGCGGCAGAGCGAGTCCAGTTTGCCGGTGGCAAAGCGGCTGAAGAATTATTGCGAGTTCACGCTGCACCTGAGCGACGAGCAGGCCAAGGTGCAGGGCGCGCGCTGCATGGATTGCGGCATTCCTTTTTGCACTTCGGGCTGCCCGGTCAACAACATCATCCCTGACTGGAACGATCTGGTGTACCGCGGCAACTGGCGAGAGGCGCTGGACGTGCTGCATTCCACCAACAACTTCCCCGAGTTCACCGGGCGCATCTGCCCCGCGCCTTGCGAGGCGGCCTGCACGGTGAACATCGACGGCGATGCGGTGGGCATCAAGTCCATCGAACACTTCATCATCGACAAGGGTGGCGAGAACGGCTGGGTGTTGCCGCAGCCTGCGGCAAAGAAGACCGGCAAGAAAGTTGCCGTGGTCGGTTCCGGCCCATCGGGGCTGGCGGCGGCGCAGCAACTGGCGCGCGCCGGGCATGATGTGACCGTATTTGAAAAAAACAGCCGCATCGGCGGCCTGCTGCGCTACGGCATTCCGGACTTCAAACTCGACAAGCGCCTGATCGACTGGCGTATAGCGCAACTCGAAGCCGAAGGCGTCAAATTCAAGACCAACACCTTCATCGGCAAGGATACACCGAGCAAGGGCGTGGCGAACGATGCGAAAAAAACGGTCGCACCGGACGAATTGCTGAAAAAATTCGACGCGGTGGTCCTCGCCGGCGGCTCGGAGCAGCCGCGCGACCTGCCGATGCCGGGGCGCGAACTGAACGGCGTGCATTACGCGCTAGAGTTCCTGATCCCACAGAACAGGGAAGTAGCGGGTGACAGCAAGAATCCGATCAGTGCAAAAGGCAAACATGTGGTGGTGATCGGCGGCGGAGACACCGGTTCCGATTGCGTGGGCACCTCGAACCGCCACGGCGCGGCCTCGATCACCCAAATCGAAGTGATGCCGCGCCCACCCGAAAAGGAAGACCGGTCGCTGGTATGGCCGAACTGGCCGCTCAAGCTGCGCACCTCCAGTTCACACGAAGAAGGCTGCGCGCGCGACTGGGCGATCGCCACCAAGGAGTTTGTCGGCAAGAACGGCAAGGTCGAGAAGATTCGTGCCGTGCACGTCGAATGGAAAGACGGGAGAATGTGCGAAATCGCCGGCAGCGAATTCGAACTGAAGGCCGGCCTGGTGCTGCTGGCGATGGGCTTCGTCAATCCGCTGCAGCAGGTGCTGGATGCGTTTGGCGTAGAAAAAGATGCGCGCGGCAACGTCAAGGCCACAACCGATGGCGCGGGTTGTTACAAGACCAGCGTTAACAAGGTGTTCGCAGCGGGCGACATGCGCCGCGGCCAATCGCTGGTGGTGTGGGCGATCCGCGAAGGACGCCAGTGTGCGCGCGCGGTAGACGAGTTCCTGATGGGCTCGTCTGTATTGCCGCGATAACTACAAAACAGTCCACGAAATACACGAAAAGCACGAAAACGTTTCGTTCGTGTAGTTTCGTGATTTTCGTGGACAACTGAATTTCGGAATCTTACAGGGATAAAACACACAATCATGAACTTCAAGCTGAAAAACGACACCTTCCTGCGCGCCCTGTTGCGTGAGCCGACCGACTACACGCCGCTGTGGATGATGCGCCAGGCTGGCCGTTACCTGCCGGAGTATCGCGCCACGCGCCAGCGTGCCGGCAGTTTCCTCGGCCTGTGCAAGAGCCCGGACTTCGCGACCGAAGTGACCTTGCAACCGCTGGATCGCTTCCCGCTGGATGCGGCGATCCTGTTTTCGGACATCCTCACCGTGCCGGACGCGATGGGTCTCGGGCTATATTTTTCCGATGGCGAAGGCCCAAAGTTCGAGCGCCCACTGAAGACGGAAGCGGACATCAAGGCATTGCGCGTGCCGGACATCGGTAAGGATTTGAAATACGTCACCGATGCCGTGACACAAATCCGCAAGGCGCTGGACGGCCGCGTACCGCTGATCGGTTTTTCCGGCAGCCCGTTCACATTGTCTTGCTACATGGTCGAAGGCGGCAGCAGCGACGACTACGCCAAGGTGAAGACCCTGATGTACAACGAGCCGAAGCTGATGCACCACATCCTCGACGTCACCGCGCAGGCGGTCACCGCCTACCTGAACGCGCAGATCGAAGCCGGCGCGCAGGCGGTGATGATCTTTGATTCGTGGGGCGGCGTGCTGTCGCATGCGGCATTCCAAGAATTTTCGCTAGCCTACACCCAGCGCATCATCGATGGCCTGATCAAAAAGAAGGATGGCATGCGTATCCCGTCCATCGTGTTCACAAAAGGAGGTGGCCTGTGGATCGAGAGCATCGCCAACATGGGTTGTGACGCAATCGGGCTGGACTGGACCATGGATCTGGGTATCGCCCGGCAGAAGGTCGGCAACAAGGTTGCGCTGCAGGGCAACATGGATCCCGCCGTGCTGTTCGCCTCACCTGATGCGATCCATGCTGAAGTCGAGCGCATCCTTGCCAGTTACGGTTATGGCAGCGGCCACGTATTCAACCTCGGTCACGGCATCTCGCAACACACCAACCCGGATCATGCTGCGGCGCTGGCTACTGCAGTTCATGAATTGAGCCGCAAGTACCATTAAAGCAAGTGCCCTGCTGGGGCACACAAACAAAAAAGGCTTGCATCGCTGCAAGCCCTGATTTTGTTGGTGGCTCGGGGCGGAATCGAACCACCGACACAAGGATTTTCAGTCCTAGCCAGAAAATCATTAAATCAAGTAGTTAGCCTGCCGTACCTCTACAAAGGCGCGCATTCTATCACACTTGAAACCAAGTGCCAGCGCGGCCATACCGTAGAATTGTAGAAAGTGCTCCCATCTTTTCATCTATTGAGACGGTTTGACGGATTAGGAATTTCCTGTAGAATCCGCCCCCCGCCGCCATTTATGCGGCAAATAATGCTGATTGGCAATTAGGACTACCTAAATTTCCCTGTTAAACTGTCGATAACAAGCAAAGAATAGCGGCTGATTAACGCTTCTATCCGTGCATTTGCAAGCCAGTAGTTGCTTATATAGTGAGAAAACTCTACGGAGGAAGTTGGTTAAATTATGACTACTTTTATGCAAGCAAGTCCAAACCAGCAGTTTGACCCTGCATTCCCATTTGGTGATGAGGTGTTTCTCTCAGCCAAGCCGCAAACAGACGAAGAATTTAAGAATTACGTTCGTTCTGCTAACAACGAAATCCCTATCGAAGAGGTTGATTTTACTGATCCACGCGGGATGTAGTCGCTAGCTGTATGGATGATGTAAAGTTCCGTGAGATTGCGACATCAGTAATAATGCCCTACGGTGATCGCTTGATTAGCCGCTATAGCGAGCTAATTTGGCGTCCTAATTGGCAGGATTGCCTCCAAAGTACCTACGATGCTGCTCGGCTGTGCATACACGCCGAGATGCGCAAGTTTCCGGATATTTTAGACCATCGCATTGACCGGCATAAAATCGCCGCCGCTTTTACTAAAGCAATTATGGAAACTAGCCCTCTATTAATCAAAGAGGGCACGTCACGCCCTTCAGATGGTGCTAGGCTTGCGAATGAAGCATTGGCGTTCTTAACTTCTGTTAGGATTGTTCGGCAGATTTTGATTAAGCGATTTAAGGATGTACCAGGCTGGTCAGAAAAAATTGCAGATGCCCCTATCCGATTTCCGCCAGCCACTGACGGTGATTATCCCGAGCATGCGTACAAGGCTTTTTTCAGTGCCACACACAGCAGCCTAAACTTCTTTATTTTGGCCAACCTTTATTTCTTGATTGAATCCTACCATCTTCAATCATTAGGCTGGAACAAACCAGTTCCAAACCTACCTGAGCAACATTAGCTGTTCTCAAGCAGGCACCGCAAACGCACCTGCCCACGATGAGAGCTTACCAACCGCGTATTGGCAAGTCTCAAACTTTCTGAAAATTCCCAAATATTTTTGCCTGAGTCGCGCCGCCGTCCGGCGCGAACCGGTGGGCGCGGGGTTGGTTTTGCACCGGTGTCCGGTGTCTCATCCATGCAATAAATTTTGGGTGGGATTAGCTACTTTTTCCGCTTACGCCCTTCTGCAAGCCGGTTTAGGTTTGCCCCGGTCCATTTGTCATACGCGAACGGGATTCGGAGCGCATCATGCAAGACTTTATATTAATTAAGGATGCGCTGAATAAGCCCCGACATTCAGAAGCCGATTAGGCGCATCTGTTTTTCATGGGCGAAATTGCCCGTTTTCTTCTTCCACACCCCACAGTCGGGGTGTTTTTCGGGGGATTTCCCC
>JBAQCT010000157.1:0-11036 GCA_049294375.1 Gallionella sp.
GAATAACCACCTTCCACAACGCGATCCATCGCATCACAATCTCGTCAAACAACGGAAGTTATGCTACGGTTGCCGCCTGTTTCACCCGAGTGAACATTTTAATGATAGATGCCGATTACATGCGCCACGCCCTTGATCTAGCCAGCCAGTCGCAGGCCGCCGGCGAAGTGCCGGTAGGAGCGGTGGTAGTGAAAGATGGCATGATCGTCGGGCGCGGCTTCAATGCGCCGATTTCGCGCCACGACCCTTCCGCCCATGCCGAGATGATGGCGCTGCGCGACGCGGCGCAGCGGCTGGGCAATTACCGGCTGGTGGGCTGCGAGCTGTTCGTCACGCTGGAGCCTTGCCTGATGTGCGCCGGGGCGATCATGCATGCGCGCATCGCGCGGCTGGTGTACGGGGCGCGCGACCCGAAGACCGGCGTGTGCGGCAGCGTGATGGATGCGTTTGGAGAGTTAAACCCCTCCCCAGCCCTCCCCTTGTCAGGGGAGGGAGCCTGTTCTCCTCCCCTGATAAGGGGAGGCCGGGAGGGGTTGCGGTTGAACCACCACACCGAAGTGACGGGCGGGGTGCTGGCGGAGGAATGCGGTGCAATGCTGAGCAATTTTTTTGTGCTGCGCCGCGCGCAGCAACGGAGTGTGTGAATTCATGCCGATAGTATTTTCGTCATTCCCGCGCAGGCGGGAATCCAGTCATTCAAGAATTCCGCGAAGCGGACAAAATCAGGATGTTGTCCAACTGCGTTGGGTTCGTTTAATCGTCTGTATTCCCGCCTGCGCGGGAATGACGAGGTAGTATGAAGATCAACATCCACATTGCCGCGCAGCAGCTCGAATTGCTCGACGATGCGGGAAAATTGCTGCGCCGCTACAGCGTTTCCACCGCCGCGAACGGCGCGGGCGAGGTGTGCGGCAGTCATTGCACGCCTCGCGGCAAGCACATCATCCGTGCCAAGATCGGCGCGGGGCAGCCGGAAAATACCGTGTTCGTGCGCCGCCGCCCGACCGGGGAAATCTACACGCCTGAGCTGAGTGCGCAGTTTCCGGAGCGCGACTGGATACTGACGCGCATCCTGTGGCTTTCCGGCTGCGAGCCCGGCTTCAACCGGCTGGGGGAAAACGACACGATGCGCCGCTACATTTACATCCATGGTACGCCGGACTCGGTGCGGCTCGGCGCTCCCGGTTCGCACGGCTGCATTCGGATGCGCAACGCCGACCTGATCGAATTGTTTGACATGACGCCTGCGGGAACGGCAGTCGAAATCATCGCTTGAGCCGTGTTGTTGTCTTCTATATGGAAAGCTCAATAACGCTCTATTAATCCTAGAAAAAGCAGTTGTCCACGAAAGTCACGAAAAACACGAAAAAATTCAAAGTGCTCCACGCTGCCAATGAATACCCAACGGGTGAGTCATCAAGCTAATGCAATTTATTGTTTTATTTTGTGCCTTTCGTGTTTTTCGTGGATGAATTGCCGTTGATAGAATTACGGGCTGTTCAGGTAATTGTTTTTCACTTCCACGTAATGCTCGGCTGAATACCTCAAATGGGCGATTTCTTCGGGTGTCAGCGCGCGAATGGCTTTTGCGGGGCGCCCTACATACAGCATCCCGCTTTCCAGCACTTTTCCCGGAGAAACCAGGCTGCCCGCACCTATCATGACATGATCCGGAATGACGGCATCGTCCATGATGACCGAGCCCATCCCGATCATGCACTCGTTTCCAATCGTGCATCCATGGAGGATGACCGAATGCCCGACAGTCACATAATCGCCGATTATCAGTGGCGAGCCGTCAGGCTTATCCGGGGTTTTGTGGGATACATGCCCGATGGTCAGGTCCTGCACGTTGGTGCATCGTCCGATCGCAATATGGTTCACGTCGCCGCGCAGAACCGTATTGCACCAGATTGAACTGTCATCGCCGATGCGCACATTCCCGATGATCTGGGAGGAGGCATGCAGGTAAACGCGCGCCCCGATGACCGGCTTGTCGCTGAGATAGGAAGAGAGAGTCATGATTGCTCCAGATGGTTTGTTTTATGCCTCAAGCGGGCATGGGTTCGTATGGGCAGGTTGCAGTACCGGCTTCGTTTGTATTTTTGAAGGTTCGCCTAATTTCATTCCGCAGTCAATGGTTGATCTGACATGGCTGATCTGGCATGGTTGATCCGGCAAGTCAGTTCTTTCGGGCAATCAGCGGCGAGGCCTGGGTCAAGAGTTCGTCATAGGGGTGGGTGGTGCGTTTGTACAATTCCATCACCTTGCGGACATAATTGCGCGTTTCCGAAAAGGGCGGTATGCCCTTATGGCGGTTCACATTGCCTTCTCCGGCATTGTAGGCGGCCACCGTCAACATCACGTTGCCGCGATAGTAGGAAAGCAGCCAGCGTATGTATTTTAGCCCGCCCTTGATATTCTGCGTCGCATCGTAAGCGTTGCGCACGTTGAAGCGCTCGGCGGTGGCGGGGATCAGTTGCATCAACCCCTGCGCTTCCTTGTTCGATTTCGCGCTTACATTGAAATTCGATTCGGTGCTGATGATCGATAGCACCAGCTTGGGGTCGATCGAGTACCAGCCCGACAGCGTGCCCACGAGGTCGATCACCCATTTTTTGCTTTTTGGCAGCGACGCGAGGCGTTGATCGATACCGGCTTGCATCACTTCGGTTTTGATATACGCGGGTTCAAGAGGAGGGCGCTCGGGCAACACCGACGCATCGTTCATGCAGCCCGGCAATTCCGAGGTGCGCAACTGGACGGTTTCCAGCATATCCCGCGCCTGTGCATGGCCCTGATGGGCGGCCAGCGAAAACAGGGCGGCCGCAAATGCGCGATTTTCCGGCACGCCCCTGCCAAAGGCATAAAGCATTCCCAGCCGGTACTGGGCCTCAATGCTGCCGAGCCGAGAAGCCTCGCAGTACAGCGTGGCTGCATTCCACATTTCCTGGGAGTCGTGTACGGCGAGTTCGAGCGTCACGGCTTTTTTCATCAGCGCGATCACATGGGGCGGTTCGGCAGCCAGATCCGACAGGTCATCCTGTTCGGCATGACCCGATGCTGGCCACAACGCGAATGCCAGTGCGGCATACAACCACCCCGCCGCAAGCAACGGGGTCTTGGGTAGGGTGGGTAAAGCGCCGAAGGCGTGTATCCACCGCCCGTTCCGGTGGATTCGCGCTACGCGTTTAATCCACCCTACGAATACTTTGCGCATAATGGAACCATTCAACCCAGCGTAAGGGAAAATATCATGATGTTCCACAACGGGCTAAGGCTTTATCAAGTCCAATACGTTTTTCTGCATTGAATTGTAGATCGACAGAGCTTTTAACGATGCCTGCGCCCGCACATTGTTTTGTGTCAGGTTGGACGATTCCTTGGCATAGTCGGTATCGCTGATGCGGCTCCTGGAGGCGGCAATGTTCTCATAGGTGTTGCTCAGGTTCGCCAATGTGGAGTTCAGCGCCGCTTGAGTTGCACCGATGGTCGATTGTTGCGCCCCCACGCTGCTGATCGCGTTATCCAGCGAGTCGAGCGCATTGGCTGCGCCCGCCTGGCTGGTGACATCAAGGCCGGATACGCCCAACCCCTGGCTGGAGGCATTTCCCAAGCTCAGCGTCTCCGTATCTTCCGGGTTTGCGCCCGTTTGAATTTGCCCGCTGAAGGTGCCGTCGAGAAGGTTTTGCCCGTTAAATTGCGAGTTGCCAGCGATTTGATCGAGGCCTTGCGCGAGCTGGTTGATCTCCCCCTGGATCGCTTGCAGGTCGCCGGCGCTGTTTGTCCCGTTGGCTGCCTGAACGGTAAGTTCGCGCATGCGTTGCAGGGTATCTGAAATCTGGCTTAATGCGCCGCCTGCTGTATCGGTAAGAGACAGGCCATCATTGACATTCCTCATGGCCTGACTACTTCCGCTCAACTGCGATGTCATGCTGGCGGCGATAGCCAATCCCGCAGCGTCATCCTTCGCCGAATTGATGCGCGACCCGGAACCCATGCGCTGAAATGTTGTAAGTTGCGCGTTTTGCGAATTGTTCAGGTTATTGGGTGAAAGGGTGTTAATCATGAAAATATCCTCCATTAGCGTTTGAGCGAAAAAGCATATGTTCCCATCAAATTAGATGCCATTACATTGGGATAGTTCTGGCAAGATACTCCCATTGATCCCCGCATCGGGAGGCGCATATGGCGGGCTACCCGGCGTTTGAAATAGAATCGGAGTAACTCATTACCCGATGATCGGCATATGAAACCAAATTGTACCTGTCCGCTTTGCGGCAACCCGAACGAATGTGCCCTCGCGCAGAGCGGAAACATCGAGGCGCCGTGCTGGTGTCATGGGGTCGAGATCGATCCGGCCATTATCGCGGAAGTGCCGGAAGCGCAGCGCAACAAAACCTGCCTCTGCCAGCGTTGTGCAACCTCGCGACTACCCACGGATAAGGAGAGCTGAAGCCTATACCGTCTTTGGGCGGGTGGTGGTGTTGCCCGCATTGGCAGGCGGTTGAACTGCTGCGGCAGGGCGCTCCGCTTCATTTTCCTTGCCGGGAATCTTGGCAGTCTGGTCGGTAGCGCTGCCGGTTTTTGCCGTCGAAGACGTCTGATCGACCGGTGCAGCGCGGTTCAACTCCTTGGCCTTGGCGGAAATATTGACGACCGTGGAAGATTGAGCCTGTTTTTGATTGTTGTCGAGCTTCTTGTCCTGCTCTTTTTGCTCTTCTCTTTCTTTTTTTATGATCGTCGACAAGCGCATCCTGGTTTCCGGTTTGCCGGGCACCAACGCGACGGTTGGCAGCGGAGCAACGGCTTCTGATGCAGGTTTGTTGGATATGGTAGCCATGCTTATTCTCCTTGCGAAATGAATCCATCACTACACATAATATTCATTTGACAACTTTTGTTCCAGCATGTCAATCAAACCTATTGCCAAACCTATTGCCCTGGCAAATCAGGGCGCTTGGCGCAGCTGTATTCCGGAAACGCTGGAAGCAGCAGATGAAGATGGTTGTGCTGCCTGTGTTGCATCCATTTGAGCAGGCGGTTTTTCCAGTACCTGGAAAAACACTTCATCGCGTTTGATCATGCCCAGTTCGCTGCGTGCGCGCTCCTCGATGGCTTCGGTGCCTTGCTTGAGGTCGCGTACTTCGGCGTCCAGCGTGGCATTGCGTGCCTGCGTTTGCCGGTTGGCCTGCTGCTGGGCTTCGACCTGCTGGTTCAAATCCCACACTTTCAGCCAGCCGCCCTTGCCCAGCCACAACGGGTACTGCAACAACAGCAGCAACGCAGCCAGTATCAGTGTGACTGCACGGCGCATCAGCCCAACTGGTAATACGCGTCGCGTCCCGGATAAGATGCGCTATCGCCGAGGTCTTCTTCGATACGCAACAGTTGGTTGTATTTCGCCATGCGGTCGGAGCGCGACAGCGAGCCGGTCTTGATCTGCATCGTGTTGGTCGCGACCGCGAGGTCGGCGATGAAGGAGTCTTCGGTCTCGCCGGAGCGGTGCGAAATCACGGCGGTATAACCGGCGCGTTTGGCCATCTCGATGGCGGCAAAAGTCTCGGTCAGCGTGCCGATCTGGTTGACCTTGATGAGGATGGAATTCGCCAAACCTTGGCGGATGCCTTCGCGCAGGATTTTCGTGTTGGTCACAAACACGTCGTCGCCGACCAATTGAATGCTCTTGCCGAGGCGCGCGGTGAGCTGTTTCCAGCCGTCCCAGTCATGCTCGCTCATGCCGTCCTCGAGGGTGATGATCGGATATTTGTCCACCCAGGTGGCGTACAGGTCGATGATCTGCGCGGAGTTGAGGGTCAGACCGTCCGCTTTCAGGTGGTACTGCCCGTCCTTGTAAAATTCGGAGGCGGCGGCGTCGATGCCGATCGCCACATCCGCGCCGGGCACATATCCCGCCGCCTCGATGGCTTCGACGATGACTTTCAGCGCCGCCTCGTTGGAACCCAATGCGGGCGCGAAACCGCCCTCGTCGCCGACCGTCGTGCCGAGGCCGCGGTTGTGCAGGATTTTTTTCAGGTGATGAAATACTTCCGCGCCGCAGCGCAATGCCTCGCGAAAACTCTGGCTGCCCACCGGGACGATCATGAATTCCTGGATGTCCGCGCCGCCTTCGGCGTGCGCCCCGCCGTTGATGATGTTCATCATCGGCACCGGCATCTCCATGCGTGCCGCGCCACCCAGATAGCGGTATAACGGCAGGCCGCTTTCTTCCGCTGCGGCACGCGCCACGGCCATCGACACCGCGAGGATCGCATTTGCGCCGAGACGCCCCTTGTTCTCCGTACCATCGAGGTCGATCATGGTCTGGTCGATAAAGGCTTGCTCGGCGGCATCGAGGCCGATGATCGCTTCGGCGATTTCGGTGTTTACATATTCCACCGCCCTCAGCACGCCCTTGCCGAGGTAGCGCTGCTTGTCGTCATCGCGCAGCTCCACGGCTTCCTTGGTGCCGGTGGATGCACCGGACGGCACGGCGGCGCGTCCCAGTACGCCGGACTCCAGCAATACATCCGCTTCCACGGTAGGATTGCCGCGCGAATCCAGTATTTCACGGGCGATTACGTCAACGATTGCGCTCATAAATATTTTCCTTTCGTGATCAGCTATTTTTCAAATCAAGTTTTTCTTCGATCAGCCCTTGCCGCTTGACCGCTTCATCCAGCACTTTCAGCGTCTGCAACAACGACTTGAGATGCTTGAGCGGAAAGGCGTTCGGGCCATCCGACAAGGCTTGCGACGGGTTTGGGTGCGTCTCCATGAAGAGGCCGGAAATTCCTGCTGCCACTGCTGCACGCGCCAGCACCGGAACGAATTCGCGCTGTCCGCCGCTGGCTGTTCCCTGTCCGCCCGGCAGTTGCACCGAATGAGTCGCGTCGAACACGACCGGGCAACCGGTGCCGCGCATCACCGCCAGCGAGCGCATGTCCGACACCAGATTATTGTAGCCGAACGAAGCGCCGCGTTCGCACACCATGATGTTGTCCTGCCCGCTGGCCTCGCGGGCTTTTTGCACCACGTTCTGCATATCCCACGGCGACAGGAACTGCCCCTTTTTGATATTCACCGGCTTGCCCGCGCTGGCCACAGCATGGATGAAATCGGTCTGGCGGCAAAGGAACGCGGGCGTTTGCAGCACGTCTATGGCTGCCGCAACCGGTTCGATCTCTTCGATGCTGTGCACATCGGTCAACACGGGCACACCCAGTTGCGCCTTCACTTCACCGAGGATTTTCAACCCGGTATCCACGCCCACGCCGCGAAACGATTTGCCCGAACTGCGATTGGCCTTGTCGTAGGATGACTTGTAGATAAACGGGATACCCAATTCGCGGCAGATTTCCTTCAATTGTCCGGCAGTATCCAAAGCCATTTGCTGCGATTCGATCACGCAAGGCCCGGCGATCAGGAACAGAGGCTTATTTAGGCCGACATCAAATCCGCATAGCTTCATAATCCAAAACTTTCATGATGATGTCGGGCTAGCCCTTCCCGCACCGCGCGCTCCGCGCTACCGTATCCGGGCTGCACATCAAAATTACATAGCTTCATAGCACACAACTTTCATGATGATGTCGGGCTAGCCCTTCCCGCACCGTATTCATGCCGCCACTTTCTCTGCCGTATACGCGGCCTGACGCTGCAAGGCCGCTTCGACGAAGGCCTTGAACAGCGGGTGCCCGGTGCGCGGCGTGGAGGTGAACTCGGGGTGAAACTGCACGCCGACGAACCACGGGTGCATGGATTGCGGCAATTCCATCATCTCCGGCAAATCCTCGGAAGGGGTGCGCGCGGAAATAATCAATCCGGCCTGTTCCAGCACGGGCACGTAATGGTTGTTTACTTCATAGCGATGGCGATGCCGCTCGTTCACTTCGTCGCCATAAATCCGGTGTGCCAGCGTGGCAGGCTTGACCGGGCAGCGCTGCGAACCGAGGCGCATCGTGCCGCCCAGATCGGAATCGCTGCTGCGCGTTTCCACCTTGCCGTCGCGGTCGAGCCATTCGGTGATCAACGCGACTACCGGGTGCTCGGATTCCAGGTTGAATTCGGTGCTGTTCGCATCGGTCATGCCCGCAACATGGCGCGCATATTCGATCACCGCGAGTTGCATCCCCAAGCAGATGCCCAGGTACGGTATCTTGTTTTCGCGCGCATAACGGATCGCGGCAATCTTCCCCTCGGTGCCGCGCTTGCCGAACCCGCCCGGCACCAGAATCGCGTCGAAATGCGTCAAGCCTTGTGTGCCGGAAGCCTCAACATCTTCCGAATCGATGTATTCGATATTCACCCTGGTCGAAGTATGTATCCCGGCATGGCGCAGCGCCTCGATCAGCGACTTGTACGATTCGGTCAGGTCGACATATTTGCCGACCATGCCGATGGTGACACGGTGTTGAGGGTTTTCCAGCGCATTGACCAGCTTTGCCCATACCGACAGATCGGCAGGCGGCGCGTCGATGGCCAGCTCTTCGCAGACGATGCGATCCAGGCCTTGCAGGTTGAGCATTTGCGGGATTTTGTAGATGCTGTCCACATCCCACATCGAGATCACGCCCTCTTCGCGCACATTGGCAAACAGCGAAATTTTGGCGCGCTCGTCGTCCGGGATCGGTCTGTCGGCGCGGCACACCAAAGCAGTGGGAAAAATACCGATCTCGCGCAATTTCTGCACGCTGTGCTGCGTCGGCTTGGTTTTCAACTCTCCCGCTGTGGCGATATAGGGGACCAGCGTCAGATGCACGTAAGCGACCTGGTTGCGGCTCTTGCGCAGCCCCATTTGCCGCGCCGCTTCGAGGAACGGCAGCGATTCGATGTCGCCGACCGTGCCGCCGATTTCGACGATCGCCACATCGGCGTTGCCGTCATGCGAGGCAGCCGCACCGCGCTCGACGAACGCCTGTATCTCGTTGGTGATATGCGGGATTACCTGAACCGTCTTGCCCAGATACTCGCCGCGCCGCTCCTTGCGGATCACGCTGTCGTAAATCTGCCCGGTGGTGAAATTGTTGGCTTTGCGCATCTTCGCGGAAATGAACCGCTCGTAATGCCCCAAGTCCAGGTCGGTTTCCGCACCGTCTTCGGTGACAAACACTTCGCCGTGCTGGAACGGGCTCATCGTGCCCGGATCGACGTTGATATAGGGATCGAGCTTGAGCATCGTCACCTTGAGCCCGCGCGATTCGAGGATGGCGGCGAGGGAAGCGGCGGCGATGCCCTTTCCCAGTGAAGAAACCACGCCGCCGGTGATGAAGATATACTTGGTCATGATGCGTGATGATACCGTAAAACGGTTCGCCCTCAAAAGGGAGCACCTAAAAATTCATTGGTTGACAAAATACTCCGGAAATATGCCGCGCCGCTGCTGGCCGGAACCCATGTCAAGCCTGTAGAGGGGAGATTTACGCTCCCTTGTCGGGTTATTTTTCCCTTGAAATGGACATGGAGTACTCCGTGCTGTATGCAAAGAGATCCCGCAATGTCAGGTCGGCGTTTTGCTCGAGCTGCCAGACACTATTTGCAAACCATCGCTGCAACGGGTCGTCGCTTTTCCCGGTGGGCAACGGCCCTTGATGCAGCACGAACAGGCGCAGCAATTCGCTGGCGCGGATATGCCCCACATCGCGCATTAGCAACCAGGCGTTCCCATCCGATTTGCGGACGATATCCGCGCTTTCCAGCCTGTCGAGAATTTCTTCCAGCGCGTCATAACCGAGGCGCAGGGATTTGGACATTTCCGGAAAGGAATTCACCTTGCCCTGCTGTAAGCCGTTTTCCATGATTTGCAACACGCGCAACGCATCCAGCAGCTGGCCGGAAGGCGATGTTTTCGATGTGTGCGCGCCCCAATGCGACAAGGATGCCGCGATTACCGCACCCAGCAGGGTAACCAGCCACGACAGGTAAATCCACATCAGGAAAATCGGCACGCTGGCAAAGGCGCCATACACCACCTTGTAAGTGGGGAAATGGCTGATGTAATAGCCGAACATGCGGTTCATCGACTCGAACATGACCGCCGCCACAACCGCGCCGATCAACGCATGTTTCTGCGGCACATAGCTGTTCGGCACCAGCCGGAACAATATCGCGAACGCCAGCGTGGTGAACAGCACCGGCAATATCTTCAGCGAACCCACGCCGAACACGGGAATCTGCCTGGCATAGCCCATCGACAACCCGATCAGCCACGAGGTCAGCGAAAGGCTCGCGCCGATCAGCAAAGGCGCAAGCGTGAGCACCGCCCAGTAAATCACCAGCCGTTTGAGCAATGGGCGCGGGCGCGACACACGCCAGATCGTATTGAACGCATGATCTATGGTCAGCATCAACAACATGGCCGTCACCCCGAGGAACACGAGGCCGACCGTTTTCAGGCGCATCGCGCTCTCGGCAAACTGCTGCATATACCGCGTGATGATTTTGCCCGACATTTCCGGCATCAGGTTGCTGAGCACGTAAGCCTTGATCTGGTCGGAGAATTCCTCGAATAGCGGGAATGCCGAGAACATCGCGAAGGCGATGGTAATCAATGGCACCAGCGACAGCAGCGTGGTGAAGGTCAGGCTCGCCGCAACCTGGATGCAGCGATCCTGATCGAAGCGTGTCGCGATAAAGCGCACAAAATTCAGAAAATTACGCCAATTTTTCCGCATGGTTAACCGTCTTGCACCTTATGTAAGGCTTCGCACAATCCCGCAGGCGGGGTTATCGTGCAGAAACCCTGTAAACCGCGCATGATAACCCGAAAAATTCTCCGCGCCATCCGATGGGCGGCGAGTGGGGCAACACAAAACGCCGGAATGCCATCGGCAGCGCGCTGTGCCTGTCGAAGCATCAGGGTGAGCGGGTGTAGGGAACCTCTAAAAATCCACATTTCATCCCAACTGCTGCGTTGCGCAAAAAATTTCTTGCTTACATATCATCCATATGCGGCGCGGCAAAACGAAGTTTCAGTGTAGGGTAACCTTTAGGTTGGCCGAAACTAAAATTTTTTCCGCGCCTTGCATTTGGGCGAA
>JBAQCT010000158.1:0-12485 GCA_049294375.1 Gallionella sp.
CAGCGCACGCTACCGATAGCATCACCAACACTTTTGATGCACCCTCTGCAAATCAAGCCTTCGACAACAACCTGAGCGCCTGCCGGATGCCATCCGAAACATTCACATCCTTGGGCAATTGCTTCGCCGCCCAATCCGCTTCCTTCTCGTTGTAGCCCAACCCCAGCAACGCATTCACGATATCGCTGCCGGACGACGCCACCGCCGCGCCCTGCGACGAGCCTGCGCCGGTCACCGCAAATTTCCCCTGCAATTCCAGCAGCAACCGCTCGGCGGTCTTCTTGCCCACGCCGGGAATCTTGGTCAGGCGACCCGCCTCCTTGTTCGCCACCGCCAGCGCCAGATCGTTCAGGCTCAAACCGGACAGCACCGACAGCGCCAGCTTCGGGCCGACCCCGCTGATCTTGAGCAACAGGCGAAACGCGACGCGCTCCTCATTGCTCAAAAAACCGTACAGCAAATGCGCGTCCTCGCGCACGATGAGCTGCGTGTGCAGCACCACCTTCTCATGCAGCACCGGCAGGTTGTAGAAAGTGCTCATCGGCACATCCAGCTCGTAAGCCACCCCCTGCACATCCAGCAAAATCTGCGGCGGGTTCTTCTCCAGCAATATTCCTGTCAGACGACCTATCATTTCCGGGAATTCCTCATATCTTGAACGGCGATAACGGGCGTATTGTATTTGGGTTAGGCGCAGCCGTGCAGCCTGTTTTTTATAGCCACGCAGACGCCATATGCGTTCCAGATACAATAAACCACCTCGCCACAAGCAGTGTGGTATGGGTAGGGTGGATAAAACGCCGAAGGCGTGTATCCACCGTTTGTTCCGGTGGATTCGCGCTACGCGCTTAATCCACCCTACGAAAAACGCTACGCCGCAAGCGGCGGGGAATTCAACCCGAAGAGATTAATTTCCGCATAGCACTCACGCTTTAACGCCCTTTGGTTTCTTCTGCCTTGAGGCTGTTTTTTTCTTGTTGGGCAGCGCGGGAACAATATCTTTCAGCGACAAGGTATTTGAAGGCGGCGGCAAGTAATTCTCTTTGCTCACAACCGGCCTTCCGCTCTTGGCCTCCAGCGCCTTGCGCGCATCGCCCGCGATGGTGCCACCTTCTTTGGCGGCCTTGCGGTTGTCGGAAAAACCTTGCGCATCTTTGCGCCGCGCAATTTCCGTGGTACCTGCCTCACCCAGCATGGTGAAGATCAACTCCAGATCGGTCATGTGGTCGCGCAGGTTGTTGCCGGTCTTGGCCTTATTCAATCCTTTAAGGCGACTATGCGCACCGGGCGTCACACCAAAGGTAGCGCGGGCAATTTCGGCAGTAAGAATGGATATTCCCTACCCTCCTGCACACCACGCGTCTTCCACTCGTCAGTCAATTCTCCGCGCACGACAATCGAACGCAGCCGCTTCTCGATCCACGCCTGAGGATAACCCTTGGCCTGATACAACTCACGGGCGCGGGCGCTGGCCAATTCCGGATTTTCGATTTCCTTCACCCGCTCGTAACCCACTTTCGCGAGCCAGCGCTTGAAGGGTTCGGCTTTGGGTGAGGGTATGGACTGGATAATGCGGAATAAACCTTCGGTATTGGCGCAATTAACACGCTGCACACCCCCTTCTGTTTCAACCCGAAGGGGGGTGGCAATTTGCCCCCACCCTTTGGCTAACTCCTTGTCGCGACGTCGCAAATCCTTAACATATCCTTCCGGCTGGACAGAATCAGTGAGGACAGCCACCACATCCACGATGGCGAACCACCATTCCTCGTTGTGCCATGTGCGGCGGATCGCCTTTTCCTGAAAGACCACAAGATGATTTTCTGATTTGTCGGGTGTCGCGGCCTTTTTGCTCATGGTGTTTTTCTCCCTGACCCTGTTATATCCCCGACATCGTAAAACGGCGATAACGGGCGTATTGTATTTGGGTTAGGCGCAGCCGTGCAGCCTGTTTTTATCCCAAATATTCCATTGCCCCGTCATTCCCGCGAAAGCGGGAATCCAGCTAAGAAAACGCTGAACAAACCCTATCGGCACACCAACGGGTTCCCCCGTATCAAAGAAAATTCAAATCCCCCGGCTCTTCTTGATCAGATCATGCGCGAGCTGAATCTCCTTCGCCTGCTCGGTAGCCATCGCGATCATATCCTCCGGCACACCCTGCCCCATCAGTTTGTCCGGGTGATATTGGCTCATCAGCTTGCGGTAGGCGCGCTTGATCTCCGCATCGGTGCTGTCCTTGGTCACCCCCAGCGCCTTGTAGGCATCGTCCAGCGCTGCTGCTGCGTTGGCCTGCCCACCGCCGAAGTGTGACTGGTTCAGCACCATCTCGATCATCTGCTTGAACGCAGCCGGGCCATAACCGAGATACCCGGCAAGCTCGGTGAGCAGCGCCTCTTCCGCCGGATGGAAATGCCCGTCCGCCAGCGCCAGCACGATCAGGTAGGTCAGCAATACTTCCCGCAGATTCCTCGTATTCCCGCAAACGGAAATGAACCGCTGATAGGCTGGATAGATGTCGAACGCCGGATCGGCGCCCTGCTTGAACAACGCGATGGCCTGCTGGCGATGCTCTGCGGTCATGCCCAGCTTCTGCATGAACTGCTCGACATGCGCGATCTCTTCCTGAGACACCTGCCCATCCGCCTTCGCCAGCTTGCCCATCGAGAGGAACACCGTCTCGAGGAACACCGCTTGGCGCAGCGCATTCTGCATCGGGTTCATCCCGCCGGAGCCATACACCCTGATACGGTCGATAAACGACCCGGCAAAAAACCCGAGCAACCCGCCCCAGAACCCGAACAACCAATAACCCGCAATAGCACCAATGAGCTTGAACAAGATGACTCCAGAAAAATTAAAAACGCAAACAGTCACAACAAGAGTCGCATTATATCGCCCCGCACCCGCCCTCCCCGCACGACCAATTGACGAGCCTGCATCAGGGTGTTACTTTGGTAACACTTTTGCAAGGAGAGCCTCATGGCAACCAGCACCACACTGAAACTACCCGAAGAACTGAAAGCGCGCATCACCTCTGCCGCACAGGCCTCAGGCAAAGCACCGCACGCATTCATGGTCGAAGCTTTGGCTATCCAAACAACATTAGCAGAGCGCCGACAGTCTTTCATCGCCTCAGCCGTCAAGGCAGAACAGGAAGTCGCAGACTATGGCCTGATCTACGGGGCAGACGAAATATTCGATTATCTCAAGGCAAAAGTTGACGGAAAAAAAACCAAGTGGCCAAAAACCAAAAAACTCTGATGACCCGCCTCGTCTTTGCCCCACAGGCAGCTCAAGACCTCAAGCGGTTAACCGAATTTCTGCTCGACACAAATCCCGATGCCGCAAATGAAACCATAAGTATTCTGATCGATGGGTTAAGCATCCTGAAACAACATCCATTGGTCGGACGCACTGTCGAGCAAAACTATCGTGAGTTGGTGATCGCACGCGGTCGCAATGGATATGTAGCGCTTTACGCTTACGATGTCGCCCGCAATGTGGCACTCATCCTCGCCATCCGCCACCAACGCGAATGCGGCTTCACCGATTGAAGTAGGGGCGTATGGCATACGCCCTGATAGCCATACCCCTCCCGGCATCATTGACAATATCCCGGCATAGCTATTACAGTTCGCCCCTCTTGCAAACCCGCCGCAACGCACACCCTACCGCACGCACGGTACGGGGCAACCGGCGGAACCCCCCAGAATAGGAGCTGGCGCAAGAACGATTCCCGCGTTATCGCGATAAGTCGCATAGCGATACCTTCGCCTCCTCTCCCGCTTGCGGGAGCGGATTGAAGAGAGAGCAACGGGAAGCAGCGCCAGCATCTTGTTCAAAGGGGGATCACTTGACCGAACACAGACTCTACTTCGCCACCAACCGCAACCACGTTGGCAAAGACCGCTGGCATCCGGATTCATACGGCACAAAATTCAGCAACGATGGGATGGAGAATCTTCGCTTCGGCGTAGTGACCGTAACCGCAGATGAAAAAACAGTCGAACAGCACCTGAAAGCCAGAATTGAAGGCTGCGGGGTTGGCGACGGCGAAAACCTCGGAAAGCATTTAGCGGCCTGCGCCCAAAATGCAAAAATTACCGCCTACGAAGAAACCATCGGCAATCACGTAGCAGACACCGCTCAAAAAGAAGCCAAGTTCGGCTCGCGAGCCATGTTCTCGGACGTGCAGACCGCTATGGAAAATAGCAGCGACGTGCTCCTGTACATACATGGCTTTAACGTATCGTGGTACGAGGCCGTGGGGTCGGCATTGGCGTTGCAAATCATGCTGCAAAACGCCCCCACCAAAGACCCCGCGCAAAATATAGCCGTCATATTATTCACCTGGCCATCCGACGGAATGGCGTTGCCTTGGGCATCGTACAAATCAGACCGCTCCGAAGCAACCGGCTCCGGTGCGGCAGTGGGGCGCGCATTTTTGAAAGCGCGCGACTTCCTCGCCGACTTGCGCGACCGCGCAAAAAAAGGAGGCGGCGAATTGTGCGGTCAGGACATTCACTTGCTCTGCCACTCAATGGGCAATTTTCTGTTGCAAAGCGCGCTCGCACGAACCTTCGACCACACCCCCGGAAACACCCTGCCGCGAATCTTCGAGCATGTATTCCTATGCGCGCCGGATGTGGATGACACCGCGCTGGAATCTGGGCAACCATTGGAAAGAGTCACCCAGATCGCGCGCCATGTCTCGATTTACCACAACCGCGAAGACAAGGCGATGTGGGTATCGGATTTCACAAAGGGCAACCCGGAAAGGCTGGGGCACACCGGAGCCGCGCACCCGGCACTGCTGCATAACAAGGTTCATCAAATCGACTGCACACCCGTCGTGGATGGGTTCGTAGAGCACAGCTATTACCTCGCCGGGAACATCAATGCCGACATCCGCGCAAGCATCGATGGCTGGGAACAGGATAATCTTAAGCGGCAGCGAGTCCGCAACCCGACGCTGAATAATGTTTGGGCAATGAAGAAGGCGTAAACCTATTGGCGTGGAGTAAACTTCGCAGTGCGCTGCTCCTGCTGCGGAGTTTATAAAACATGGAAGACTGCCAGCAGCACTTGTAAAAATGGGGCGTGGACAGGCTTGCATGGTTGCATTATCGGGTCGCCACAACGAAGGGGAAATTCTTTCTAATTGTTAGAAAGGGGAATTGCATGGCGATGTTTGAAGATGAAAAATCACCGGATGATGAACACTCCTTTGGAGGTTTGTGGACACTCGGCAAACTGGAAGCATTGGAGAAATATCATGTGGCTTTCAACAATGCATTGAGCCGACAAAACTTCACACGGATTTACATTGATGCGTTCGCGGGAACTGGCCGCTGCGACATCACGGTTGGTGGGGAAAGAACCAGTGTGGATGGTTCTGCACGAAGAGCGTTACAAGCCAATCCACCATTTCACAAGTTTATCTTTATTGAGTTGAAAGCAAAGAAACTGGTATCGCTTAAAGCGTTGCAAGCTGAATACCCCGGCAAGGACATTGAAATTATCCACGATGATGCCAATGTCGCATTGAAAGCGCTTTGCGAAAGATACGACTGGCGGAACACACGAGCTGTACTTTTCCTCGATCCTTATGGTCTTCATGTCGAATGGCCAACGTTGGAAGCCATTGCTCAGACTGGTGCAATTGATGTCTGGTATTTGTTTCCTTACTCAGGTCTGTATCGTCAGACAGCCAAAAATGCAGATGCAATAGATGCTGACAAAGCGGATGCAATTACGCGCATCTTGGGAACCGATGAGTGGAGGCAAAAATTCTATGTGCCACAACGACAGACAGTTTTATTTGGTAACGAAAGCGGCGACTCTCGCGAGGCAGACCACCACGACATGCTGAGGTATGTGTCGTCTCGCCTCAAGGGGCTATTTCCAGCAGTAACCGAACCCAAAGTTTTATATCAAGCTGGCGATTCGAAAAAACCCAGCGGTGCGCCACTTTTTGCGTTGTATTTTGCCGCCTCCAACCCCAAGCCTAATGCCCACGGGCTAGCTTTAAAAATTGCCAAGGACGTACTCAAAGCATTGTAGTGCCATCTTCCTGCGGGTATGCATCCCAAGTTCGGCCTCGGAAAATGCGACCATTCGCTTTTTTGTGGCGCTTAACTCCGTCAGCACTCCATCCGCCCCACTGCTTGAAGAAAAATGCAGCGCCAGCTTTATCAGCCTGCCGCTTCACCTTCTCAACCCACTCCGGCTTCATGGGGCGTGCTTTTGGCCCCGATTCACCGCCGACAATCACCCAATGAATTCCGGCAAGATCAATTTTTCCTATATCCTCCAACAATGGCTCAACAGATAGAAAGCGAATGTGTGCATCAACCTGGCGCAGGCAATCAATACGAGGAACACCATATTCCCGATCTTCAACCGATACGCCAAGCCAAACATTTTTTGGACAGTAGCGATCTTTAAAATACAGCGGCAAACGATCAGCCCGTTTTGTCAGAATTTGATAGGTATGTTGTGGCGTTTGTCGAATAACTTCAAATACACGATCCAGAAACTTGTCTGGAATCTCCTCGTGAAAGAGATCACTCATTGAATTTACAAAATAGACGGTTGGCTTTTTTCGTCGCACTGGTTGAAGCAACCGTTCCGGCTGGATCGATAAGCCGAAACCATTCTCATATCCGGGCGTCCCCATGGCGTGAAGCCGACGAGCCATTACCTCCGCGTAGCAGTGCTTGCATCCCGGCGATATTTTCGTGCAGCCGGTCGCTGGATTCCACGTCTGCTCAGTCCACTCTATTGTTGATTGTGTTGCCATAACCCTGCCTCTCCCGTTAACCCGAAGTTTAACGGAGTTTTAATGCTTTATAAACCTTGATATTTGCGGCGGCGCAACCAGCAGGGTCAGCGCGATGGCAATAAGCTGCAAACGCGAGTTCAACGTGCGGTAAACTAGGCGCTGGCTGCGCGCTTTGGTGTATCGGCGGCGGCGTTTATAAAAACAGGTTGAAAATTTGATGCTGCAAGTGAAAGTCGTTAACTCATGCCCACGCTAGACTGGCTCAACCGCGCCGAGGCGCTGACCATATCTGACAAAGTGCCGTACCGCGTACTCGATCCCGTGTCTGAGCACGGCGACGGCAATGCGGAGAATCTGCTGATTCAGGGCGACAACCTCGATGCGCTCAAGGCGCTGCTGCCGTTTTATCGCGGTCGCGTGAAGTGTATTTTCATTGACCCGCCGTACAACACCAAAAGCGCGTTCGAGCATTACAACGACAACCTCGAACACAGTCAGTGGCTGTCGATGATGTATCCGCGTCTCGTGCTGTTGCGCGAACTGCTGCATGAATCCGGCAGTATCTGGGTGACCATAGACGACAACGAAGGGCACTATCTGAAGGTGCTGATGGATGAGCTTTTCAATCGGGCTAATTTTGTTGCAAACGTGTTTTGGCAAAAAACTCCAACCAGAGAAAATCGTACCGATATATCAACTGTGCATGACCACATTCTGCTCTTTGCCAAAAATAGGGATGGCTGGAAAGAGATTCGGAATCCATTGCCTTCGTCAGAGGAACAGCTCGAAAGATTTACAAATCCTGACAATGACCCTCGCGGTGTATGGGCATCACTGCCTGCTCATGCAAAGGCTGAGAAAGGTCGCCGAGAGGCGCAGTTTTTTACTATTACTACGCCTTCGGGCCGCAAGGTCGATCCCCCATCTGGCCGCTGTTGGCTCTATACAGAACCTCGCTTCCACGAAACGGTAGAAGATGGCCGCATCTGGTTTGGCGAAGATGGAAGTAACGTCCCTCGTGTAAAGAAATTTCTCACAGAAGTGCAAGAAGGCTTGGTGCCTTCAACCTTTTGGGCGCATTCTGAGGTTGGCACCAACGGGCAAGCCAAATCAGAGATAACTCAACTTTTTCCAGGAGACGTTCCATTCTCCACACCAAAGCCTGAGCGGCTAATTCAACGCATCATTCACATCGCCACCAACCCCGGCGACCTCGTGCTCGACAGCTTCCTCGGCAGCGGCACCACCGCCGCCGTGGCGCACAAGATGGGGCGGCGCTGGATCGGCATCGAGATGGGCGAACATGCACAGACGCATTGCATCCCGCGCTTGCAAAAGGTGATCGAGGGCGAGCAGGGCGGCATCTCGCAGGTGGTGAACTGGCAGGGCGGTGGCGGGTTCCGTTTCCTGCGGCTGGGCGAGCCGATGTTCAATGCCGATGGCAGCATCCATCCGGCGGTGCGCTTCGCGACGCTGGGGGGTTTTGTGTGGATGCAAGAGACGGGCGCGCCTTTGACCGAACCCCCTCTCCCCCACCCCTCCCCCGCGAGGGGGGAGGGAAAGAAAAAGCACGAGGGGAACAAGACTCCGTTGCTCGGGGTGCATGAAGGGCGCGCAATCTATCTGCTGTTCAACGGCATTCTCGGCGACAAGCGTCCGGCATCGGGCAATGTGTTGACCAACGAGGTGCTGGCAGCGATAGACCGCATCTGTCCGCATGACGGGCAGAAGGTCATTTACGGCGAGGCGTGCCGCCTGGGTGCGGCACGGCTGGCTACGGCTGGTGTGACGTTCAAACACATTCCTTACGATGTGAAGGCGCGATGATGAGCTTTTCGGAAACTTTAATAGCACCGTTCGCCCAGACCCTTCGACTTTGCTCAGGACTAAAGGCTTTGTCGAAGGGCGTGGCCTTACGGTGCATGTGGTTCGACAAGCTCACCACGAACAGTTTAATGAATCTCCGTTTTGATGAAATAAAGGCGCAATAACTATGGCCGACCTGACGCTCAAGAGTTACCAGTCTGCCGCGCTGACGGCGCTATCAGAATTTTTGCATGATGCGAATCAGGTGGGCGCAGCCAGCGCTTATCTGAGACAGGTGGGCGCACCCTATCAGGCCGCCGCATTCGGCGAGATTCCCTGCGTGTGCCTGCGCATTCCCACCGGCGGCGGCAAGACGCTGTTGGCTTCGCACGCCATCGTACACATGGCGCGCGAGTGGCAATCGAACGATGCGCCGGTAGCGGTGTGGCTGGTGCCTTCGGATGCGATCCGTTCGCAGACGCTAACCGCGTTGCAGACGCCGGGGCATCCTTACCGTTCTGCCCTTGAGGAAGCCTACGGCCAGCGTTTGCAGGTGTGCGATCTCGATCAGGTGAGCACGCTGGCACCGACCGATTGGGGGCGGCACACGATTGTGGTGGTGGCGACGATACAGAGCTTCCGCGTGGAGCAGACGGATACGCGCAACGTGTATGCTTTTTCCGAGGCGTTCGAGCGGCACTTCAAATCGCTATCGGCAGAAAAAATGGCGCAATTGTCTGCCGTGCCCGATGCCTATGTGAAGGCGGAGGATGTGACGGATGAAAACCCGATACTTAAGGCCTACATCGGGCAACCGCGTTATTCGCTCGCCAACTGGCTGGCGTTGCACAACCCGTTGATCGTGGTGGATGAGGCGCACAACACGCGGACGGATAAAAGTTTTGTCGCGCTCAAACGCCTGAACCCTTCCGCGATTCTGGAGCTGACGGCCACGCCGCTGCCGCACCAGAGCAATGTGCTGTATCACGTCTCGGCGCAGGAGCTTCAGGCGGAAAACATGATCAAGCTGCCGATCACGCTGCGCGAACATGCGGAGGGTTGGCAGGCGGCGGTGTTTGGTGCGGTGCAGACGCGCCAGTGGCTGGAGGCCGAAGCACAACAGGCGCAAGCTGCCGGTGATGCCTACGTGCGACCGATTGTTTTGTTTCAGGCGCAGAACGCGAACGATGAAGTGCCGCCGGAAGCATTGCGCCAGCACCTGATTAACGAGCTGCATATCCCGGAAGAGCAGATTGCCATCGCCACCGGCACTCAGCGTGATCTGGCTGGTGTAGATGTGTTCTCGCCCGCGACCACGTTGCGTTACATCATCACGGTGCAGGCATTGCGCGAGGGTTGGGATTGTCCTTTTGCCTACGTGTTGTGCTCGTTGCAGCCGTTGTCTTCCGCCACGGCGGTGGAGCAATTGCTGGGCCGAGTGTTGCGTATGCCTTATGCGACGCGTCGTGGGCGCGAGCCGCTCAACCGCGCTTATGCGCATGTATGCGAAGCGGTGTTTGCTCATGCGGCCACCGCGCTGGTGGACAGGCTGGTATCCGGTATGGGTTTCGAGGCACTGGATGTGGCCTCGATGATCGTCCCGCAAATGCCGTTGTTCGATCCGGCTAAGCCCGCGCCCGCCTTGCCGCCGGTAACATCGGTTATTGAAGTCAGCAATGCTGCCGGGTTGCAACATGCGGCGGGTGTGACTATCGCACCCGCGCCCACCGGCAAAGGTTCGCTGGTGACGCTCACGGGCCATGTGGATGAGACGGTAGAAAAGTTGTTGCTGGCCTCCGAGCGCAGCGAAAAGAAGCAAGACCTGATACGCCAGAAAGTGACACAGCATAATGCAATCGTGGCGGCGGAGTCTGCGCCTTCGATGCGCGGTGTGCCTTTCGCACCCGTGCCGCCGCTCGGCTACCGGAGTGATGCACAAGCGCCGCTATTCCCGCTGGAGCGCGAGGCGGTGCTGGAGAGCGTGGATTTGAATCTGCTGGCGCAGCCGGTATCGTTGCCGGGCTTTCAGATGGTGGAATCGGACAATGGATTCGAGATTTACATAGACCAGCAGAAGAAGGTGAAGATGCGCTCGGCAGATGTCGGGCAGCTTGCGCTGGATGCGGTGAGCGTCAATATCACGACCGACGATCTGGTGCGCTGGCTGAATCGTGAAGTGCGGCAACCGGACATCGTGCAAGCGCACCTGCTGGCATATCTGTCGGCGGTGGTGAATTATCTGCTCAACGATCAGCGTGTTTCGCTCAACGCGCTTGCGCGCATGCGCTTTGTGCTGGCGCGCCGCATAGACGCGCAAATCGCCGACATGCGCGAGGCCGCTGCCAAGACGCAGTTCCAGCAACTGGTGCTGGATGGCGGATGGCAAATCGAGCCGGACTGGACGCACACCTTCAACTTTACCCCAGGCGGTTACCCCGCCCATGCCGGTAGCCGCTATGCCGGGCGCTGGGAATTCAAGAAGCACTATTACCCGGTCATCGCGGATTTGAAGGACAAGGGCGAAGAGTTCGAGTGCGCGCGCCTGATTGATCGTCATCCGAAAGTGAAGCATTGGATACGCAATCTGGATCAGGCACCTTTCGGGTTCTGGCTACCGACGGCGCGAGGCAAAACATTCCCCGACTTTATTGCCGAGCTGATGGATGGCCGACTCGCGGTGATCGAATACAAGGGCGCACATTTGCGCAACGACCCTCACGAGATCGAGAAACGCAAGGTCGGCGAGTTGTGGGCGGCGAGCAGCGGCGGGAAGTGTGTGTTCCGGTTTGTGTATCTCGATGATGGCGGATTGAATATGGAAGGGCAGCTTGATAGGGTGTTGGGGAGTTGAACTATTAGAAACTATTGGGGGCAGCGTCACAATAGTTTTTGCGCATCAACTGCCCCCTTAACAGCCGTTTTGACATTAGCCAAGCGTCGCCACCATCTCAATTTTCGCAGCTACTGCCCTGACAATTTTTTTGACTCCGTGACCGGGGTTACTCTGGCGCTGGGAGATAATCAGCCCCATCCGTTCCAGCAATCCCACGTCCTTGGTAATGGCTGAACGGTCGCGGTGCAGCCGCCCGGCCAACTCGTTGATGGTTTTTGGCTCCTGCATGATCTCCTGCATCAAGCGGCGGCGCGACGATGAAAGCACCGTGAACATTTTCTGCGGGTCTTCAAACGACAGCGTCACCTTGCCGTCAAATTCGCCGCCTTGATCGGCGCGTTGTGCGGCATTTTTTGCGCGATCAAAAAATCCCGCGACATCGCCAGTGCGAACAACGATTTTTTTGGTCATAACTTCTTCCTTCCAAATTGACTGATAATTTCCATCCACTCCCGCTGGGATCTTTCCAGTGTTGCTTCGTAACTGTCGAACTCAACAGCATCGATTGAACCCATGTAGTGCCGGTGATGGCATACAGTACAAAAGCTGGCTAGGCGTGCAATACCCGGATGCGCGGGGCAATCTTTGGCAATAGTACCCGCGTCGCCATGCGCATATCGAACTCCGATTGCAGATTAAGCCAGAAGCGCGGATCCATCTGAAAATACACACCGAGGCGCAGGGCGGTATCTGCGGTGATCGGGCGGCGGCCGTTCACAATGTCGCTAATGCGGCTGGGTGGCACATCAATATCGGCAGCCAACTGGCGCGCGGTGATTCCCTTGGGCTTCATGAATTCTTCCAACAGAATTTCGCCGGGGTGTATCTCTTCGAGCATCTTGGTCATGTTCATTTCTCCTGTCAGTGGTAGTCCACAATTTCCACGTTGTGCGCGCCATCATTCTTCCACACAAAACATATCCGCCACTGGTCGTTAATGCGGATACTGTGCTGCCCGCGCCGGTTGCCTTTCAACGGCTCCAATTGATTGCCCGGTGG
>JBAQCT010000159.1:0-2120 GCA_049294375.1 Gallionella sp.
CCAGATCCCTGAAGCAATCTGCGGAAATTTCACACACTGAGGTCGTTTCCAGCGCCACCGCATCGCAGTTATAGCGCTTTTCGTCTATGGCGCTCAGCCCAAGCAACTCGCCCGGAATGTGGAAACCTGTAATTTGCAGCCGGCCGTCAGCGGTTGAAATACAAGTTTTTACCGATCCGCTGCGGATCGCATAAACACAGGTAAATTCTTCGCCAAGGCGGTAAAGGATCTGGCCGCGCTTGACAACGCGTTTCCTTTTTACATAGCGGTCAAGCAGTATTGTGTCGGCGCTGTTCAGCCCCATGGGCAAACAAAGCTGATAGAGGCCGCAATCCTGGCAGGCTACCGCATCACACTCTGGCTTTTGTACCGCTTGAAGCGCCATGACGTATTCATCCGATCGAAAATTATGTCTTTTGCACAGAATATTGAGACTTCAGCGCAGGACAAGCCGAATTGAGCTGCAACAAATCAAAATGCCAATTTACGGATGCGCAGATTCGTTGCAACAACGTATATCCCATTTGCCTTCTTTCCACATGTGGCAACGCGGATTATAGCTGCCCAACCATGCAGTTCCTAACCGGCTGCTGAAACAGGCCTTTTTGTTATATCTCATAAGCGCACTCGCCTCCATATTGCCGCAACAGCCTGAGCATGGCGGATGCCTTGTGCAGCGTCTCCTGATATTCCTCCTCCAGGTTTGAATCGGCCACGATACCGCCACCGGCCCAGCAATCAACCTTGCCGCCTCCATACACCAGTGTGCGAATGGCGATATTGCTGTCCATATTGCCGTCAAAGCCGACATAGCCGATGGCTCCGCAATATACCCCGCGCCTGCCCGGTTCCAACTGCTCGATGATTTGCATGGCGCGCAGTTTTGGCGCACCGGTAACGGATCCGCCCGGAAAGCAGTCACACAGCACATTCAGCGCATCGCGCCCTGCTGCCAGACGGCCTTCCACTGTGCTGACCAGATGATGCACATTGGCAAAGCTTTCCACCTCAAACAATCTCGGCACACGCACCGAACCGGCCACACAGCTCTTGCCCAGATCGTTGCGCAACAGGTCAACTATCATCAAGTTTTCTGCACGGTCTTTGGGATGTTTGTGTAATTCTTCGGCAAGCAGACGGTCTTGCTGCATATCGCTGCCACGCGGACGCGTGCCCTTGATCGGCCTGGTTTCCACCTTGCCGTTCTGAACGCTGACGAAGCGTTCCGGCGAGGCGCACAGAATCTGCGCCTGTGGCAAGTTCAGAAAGGCCGAATATGGTGCGGGGCTCAGACAGCGCAGCGCCAGATATGCGCAGAACGCATCGCCGTCAGCCTCCACGCTGAAACATTGTGCGAGATTGACCTGATAGCAATCTCCCGCCCGCAAATAATCCTGCACTGTCGCAAATGCAGCCGCGTAATTGTCATGAGTGAAGTTGGAAGTAATTTCCCCATGCACACGAAAGGTATCCGAGGGAAGCGGCAACCCGCTTTGCAGGCGGGACAATATCTGCGGCAATAATTGTGCCGTTTCGGCAAATCGCTGATGCGATACCAACCGCGCGGTATGCTGCCGATGATCCAGCACTACCGCCCAGTCGTAAATGCCGATTGCCATGTCGGGCAGTTGCCCGACGGCCTGCGCAATGTCAGGCAAGACCATCATCCGGCGCGCCAGATCATAGCCCCAATAGCCCAGCGCACCGCCGGCAAACGGCACGTCAGTTACGGATGCGCACGGCTCCCCCAGTTCGTTGCGCAGCATGACAAACGGATCGCCTTGCGCTTCTGTTTCATCCAGCACTAATGTGCGATGCGGTGCAGCAACCAGAATGTCATAGCGCGCCATCCCGCCGCTATCCAGCCACACTGCCCAAGGCAAATCGGCCAACGCGGCGTAATAGCGCGAAGCATCGGATTGATAGGGCAGTTCAGCGCAATAGAAGCTCATTGCTTAATCCCTGAGACGCGTCTGACTCCAGGTGGTCGTGAAAAATATGCGCCTCATTGTCGCACACGGGAAAACGGCATCGCCATAATCGTTGCCGGCACATTGGCCAGCACCACAAAAATTCAGGGGGCAAAAAAACAATCGCAAACCATCCGGTTTGCAACAGGG
>JBAQCT010000160.1:0-1759 GCA_049294375.1 Gallionella sp.
ATGTTCCGATATGTTACTCACCCGTTCGCCACTCGCCACCAGGTTGCCCCGTGCTGCCGTTCGACTTGCATGTGTAAAGCATACCGCCAGCGTTCAATCTGAGCCAGGATCAAACTCTTCAGTTCAATTCCTGTTTTGGTTCACTGCTGAACCGGTCCTACTCAAAGTGAATCATTGACATGATTCTTTTCGACTTCGTGTAGGTTACTACTATATTTTTAAAGTCGTTTCCATATCCCTAAGAATACAGAAACTTCCCAAAAACCAAGCGCCTACACTCGTCGGTTGTTCGTTTTGTTTTTAAAGATCGGGCTACCCGGAATAACCACCCGGCAGCGAAGAGGTGCGCATTATAGAGATGGAAAAGTTCTCGTCAACACCTTTTTGAAATATTTTGATAAAAATTCCGGTTACTCTGTTCGATCAGGTTATTCATTACAATGCCACACCATCCGAGAAGCAAAAAAATGTCACTGATTACACTTGGAATTGAATCATCCTGCGATGAAACCGGTATCGCGCTTTACCAAATGGGACGCGGGCTATTGGCGCATGCGTTGCATACGCAGGTCGCCATGCATAGTGAATATGGCGGCGTCGTGCCGGAGCTCGCCTCGCGCGATCACGTCCGGCGCGTCATCCCGCTGGTGCGTCAAGTTTTGCACGCAGCCGATGTGTCACTCGACCAGATCGATGCGATCGCCTATACGCAAGGGCCGGGCTTGGGTGGCGCGCTGTTGGTCGGTGCCAGCGTCGCCAATGCGCTGGCTTACGCGCGCGACATTCCTGTCATTGGCATCCATCATCTGGAAGGCCATCTGCTCTCCCCTTTATTATCCGATCCAGCACCGGAATTTCCATTCGTTGCCTTATTGGTTTCCGGAGGACATACACAATTGATGCGCGTGGATGGCGTGGGGCAATACATCTTGCTCGGTGAAACGCTGGATGACGCAGCCGGAGAGGCCTTCGACAAGAGCGCCAAGCTGCTTGGTTTGGGTTATCCAGGCGGGCCCGCATTGGCGAAGATTGCAGCATCGGGACGCCCCGGACAATACAAGCTGCCGCGCCCGATGTTACACAGTGGTGACTTGAATTTTAGTTTTAGCGGATTAAAAACGGCGGTGTTGATGCTGGTAAAGCAAAGCGACAACCGTGAAGCGACCCGTGCTGATATCGCCTACGCCGCGCAAGAAGCCATCGTCGACGTACTGGCGCACAAGGCGCGCGCCGCTTTGGCACAGACCGGGTTGAGCCAATTGGTCGTGGCGGGCGGCGTAGGCGCGAATCAGCTGTTACGCCGCCGCTTAAGCGAAGATATCGGCAAGCGCGGCGGCACAGTGTTTTATCCAGACTTGCAATTCTGCACCGACAACGGCGCGATGATCGCCTTCGCCGGGGCGCTACGTCTTGCACAGCAACAAGTTAATAAAGACTATCGCTTCAATGCCAAGCCACGCTGGAATCTCGCAGAAATTACCGGGCACTCTTAGCGGCCGGTTGCGGAAGCGATTGATTGAGGCCAACAGTAATATTTCTGTTTGATGTCGGTACATCTCAACATTCGCATCTTGCGACGCAGACAGAAATCGGTTCAAATGCCGCAAATGGAACAATGCAACCAGCATGACCTCATCATTCAGACGCAAGTAAATTACCTGCCTGAGCAGTCCGACGAGTCGGGCAACCGTTTTGTGTTTTCCTACACTATCACCATCACCAATCTCGGCAATGCCACAGTCAAACTAATCGGTCGCCA
>JBAQCT010000161.1:0-3138 GCA_049294375.1 Gallionella sp.
CAGCCGGAAATGGACGATGCCGATAAGAGACTGGAAAGCGGCGCTGAATCGTTTTACTATCCAGTTCGAGGAACGGATGCCGCAGCATTAAAAATTCCGTTTACACAAAATCCAGGACACCCTCGAGCAGGCGCGCGGTTATGCGGAAAACCTGACCGCTCCGTTCATCATTCTGTCCAATGGTCGAATTCATTACTTTTGGAATTACCAGCGCGCCGACCGGCGTGACGCTTACCGGATCGAACGCCTGCCATCGCGCGAAGACATGGAGCGCTTGCGGCTCAAGAACCTGCAACCGCCGCGCCCCCTGATGAGCGAGCACATCACCCAGGATTACCTGAAAGCCTTCAAACCGGACTTGAGCGTGCGCCGCTACCAGATCAATGCGCTGGACACCGTGTCGAGGCAATTCGACGAAAACGGCCAGCGGCAATTCCTGCTAGAAATGGCCACCGGCACGGGCAAGACGCTGCTGTGCGCCGCACTGATCCGCCGCTTCCTGCAAACGCGCAACGCCGAGCGTGTGCTGTTTATCGTCGATCGCATCGAGCTCGCCAAACAAACGCTTGAAGACTTCAACACCGTCCTCGCCGAATACAAACCCGTGCTGTACAAGACCGCGCGGCGCAGGCCGGGCGAATTGCTCGGCTCCTGCGTTGTGGTGGCGACATTGCAATCGCTGATGATGGATCGGCGCTACCGCGAGGAATTCACCCCGTTCTATTTCGACCTCGTGGTCAACGACGAGGCGCACCGCTCGATTTATGGCGATGGGCGCGAAGTCGTGCAATTCTTCCAGGCCACGCGCGTCGGCCTCACCGCCACGCCCAAAGCGTATTTGAAAAACATCAACGTCGAACAGTTGCAGCAGGAAAGCCCGAAATCGCTGGAAGCGCGCCTGCTGCGCGACACCTACAACTACTTCGGCTGCAAGCCCGGCTTCCCGACCTACCGCTACGACATCATCGATGCGGTGAAAGACCCGGAAGGCCCATTCCTGTGCCTGCCGAAAATCTTCGACCTGCGCTCCGACATCACCACCAAAGCGCTGGAAGAATCCGGCTGGGCGGTCACCGTCAACGAGCAGGAAGAAAATTTCAAGGTTCAGGATTTGGAGAAAAAAGTTTTTACCCCCGCGCGCAACCGCGTCATGTGCGAAGCGTTCTTGAAGGAAGCGCAAAAAGACCCGGCGGGGAAAATCGGCAAGTCCATCGTGTTTGCCGTGAACCAGACCCACGCCACCACGCTCACCAAAATCTTCAACGAACTTCAACCCGGCATTGCCGTCACCATCACCAGCCGCATACCGGATGCCTCATCCATCGCCAAGGAATTCCGCGACGGCAAGCGCGGCGAGCGCATCGCCGTCTCGGTGGACATGCTCTCCACCGGCTACAACTGCCGCGATGCGCTCAATATCGGTTTAATGCGCCCGATCTTTTCGCCAACCGAATACATCCAGATCAAGGGGCGCGGCACGCGCCTGTTTACCTTCAGGATCGGCAACACCGAATACGAAAAGAAGCATTTCTTTCTGCTGGATTTCTGCGCCGTCGCGGAATATTTTGAAGAAGAATACGACTACACCGCGCCGCTCAAGCTGCCCGAGGAGCGCACGGGCAAACCCACGCGCATCGACACCGGCACAGGCAAGCCGCCGCTTACCGCAGATGATCCGGGTGGCGGCGGTGAAGGTGCGGGCGAAAAAGTCATTCCGGTGTGGGAAGGCGTGGATACGCTGGTCAGCGAGGAAGTGCGCATCGTCGGGCCGGATGGCGAGAAGGTGGACGTAATGACCTTTCGCGGCGGCTACGAGCGCGACATCAGGGACTTCGTCGACAACACGCCGGAACTCCAGGCCGCCATCGAAGCCGAGGACGACGATGCCGTCGAAACCATCGTCAACGAGCGTTTTTTCCATCGCCCGAAAATGTATTACTCGCCGGACAAGCTGGTGCTCTCCTACGGCGTCCCGGCCACCACGCCCGCGTTCGTATATGGCGCGGTCGGCAAGCGGCCTCTGCCGACGCGCGACGCCATTGTCACCGATACCGTGGATTCCATCGCCGCACGTTTCAACCTGCGCTACAACGAGCAGAAATGGCTCGACGCCACCACACAGTTGCTCGCCGAAGATGCCTCCGCGTTGCGCCGTTTCATGGCGGACGACATCACCATTTTTACCGCGAACCAGTTCCGCACGCTGGGCGGGCTGGATGCGCTGACACGCTTCGAACAGCGCGATGCCGTGTTTGAAGCCCTGCGCCAGTCCACGCTCGTCCGCCAATCCATGCTGGCGGCGCATTAACCAACTTGCCAAATTTAACCAACTAGGTTAGTATTTCATGGAGAAACGTACCCCGTACTGCAAGTTGCCTACCGTCAAGGCGCTGGTCGAGGCGGGCGAGGTGCGTGCAACCCTGTCGGCGCGTGCTGGTGGTGCTGCCTTGGGGTTTGACTATCCCAGCATGTTGACGGTGGTGATGGCGCTTACGCCGTCGGACTTTTACAAAAGCATGACTACCCACGCCGACCATACGATCTGGCAAGACGTGTACCGCCCGAGCACGCCGGCAGGCGATGTGTACCTGAAACTGACGGTCGTTGATGACGTGCTCATCGTGTCTTTCAAGGAGCTATGAAGATGAAATGTCCAGTATGCGGAGGTGCTGAGCTGGTGCATGACACCCGCGACCAGCCCTACACCTACAAAGGTGAAACCACCATTATTCCGATGGTGACTGCCGATTTTTGTCCGGCATGCGGCGAATCCATCACGGATATGGCCGAATCCGTCCGTACCATGGCCTTGATGCTGGAATTCAACAAGCAGGTCAACGCCGCCATCGTCGATCCCGCATTCATCGCCAGCGTGCGCAAGAAACTCGCGCTCGACCAGCGCGAAGCGGCGGAAATTTTCGGCGGCGGGGTCAATGCCTTTTCCCGCTATGAAAACGGCAAAACCAAACCGCCGCTGGCATTGGTGAAGCTGCTCAAGGTGCTGGATCGCCACCCCGACCTGATTGACGAAGTGAAGGCGGCTTGATGCCCCGCAACTGCGCGTATCCCGGATGTTTCAATGAACTGTAGGAGCGGGCCATGCCCGCGAACAAAATATTTCGCGGGCATGGCCCGCTC
>JBAQCT010000162.1:0-9383 GCA_049294375.1 Gallionella sp.
AGCCGTACTGCGGTTGCCTTGAAGTGCATGCTGTAACGATGCACTTTTGGCGGTCTTGATTTGCCCATGAAACACCTCCGTTCCGTTAGGGGGAGGTGTCAACTATTTTGGGGGAAGGTTACCGTCCGGGTTGAACGCAGGGTTAGGCGTTAGCCATGGAGGCTCACGCATGAACAGCTTGTGCTACCAGCCGCACGCCGAGCGCCGCACAGACACGACTGATCGTATCAAAGCGCGGATGCGCATTCGGCCTGAGCGCTTTATACAGAGCCTCGCGGGTCAGCCCGGATTGCTTGGCGATCTCGCTCATGCCCCGCGCACGGGCAATGTCGCCCAAGGCTGCTGCCAGCAAGGATGCATCGTTATCTTCCAAAACAACAGTCAGATACTCGGCAATCGCCTGCTCGCTATCGAGATACTCGGCGGCATCAAAATCAGGCAGGTCGGCAATGCGAATTTTCTTGGTCATGGTTTACTCCTCAATCATCGCCGCGAGTTTCACGGCTTTGGCAATATCGGCAGCTTGTGTGGATTTATCGCCGCCGCCCAGCATCACAATCAACACTGATCCGCGCTGGATATAGTACATGCGCCAGCCCGGCCCGAAGTGTTCGCGCATTTCAAACACGCCGTCGCCAACGGGTGTGACATCACCCAGGTTGCCCAGCGTGGCCTTACGCAAACGCTTCACCAAGCGGCGTTGTGTCATGCCATCACGAATACCGCTGAGCCAGTCATTGAATTCGTCGGTGCGCTTGATTGAGAGCATGCGAAAATTGTAATCGAACGATTACAAATAGTCAATGCCAGTTTGACACAATATCGCGGGGGGTGACTGAATCGCGTATCTGCACTTCAATAGATTATGCGATGGGCTATTGGTTTAATTGCTTGCCTTGATCTGCCAGGCCGAATGACAACCCACGCATTTCGCCAGCGCATTGGAGGTCATTTTCAGCAGTTCCGGCACCGGCTTGCCGGCTTCGCCCGCCTTGGCGATCTCATCCATGTCGGCGTGCAGGCTCATGCCCAACTTCTTGAATTCGATCGGCAGCTTCACCATCAGCGCCGGGTTGACTTCTGCCGTACCGGCCATGCCCGCGCCGCGCGCCGCCTTGACGATGCGCTGCGTGTCGTTCTGGCTACCGGCATCCATTATTTCCTGCGTCGCAGCCAGCAACCCGCGCATTTCGAGCATGACAAAGTCGCGTTCGGCGGGCTGCAATATCACCGCCATCCTCCCGTCGGTTCCCGCCGCAGTGTTGCCGCGTATGAAGAACCAGGCAAATACGGCAATGGTGGCAACCCAGAGCAGCAGGGCGATTTTGGTCAGTGCGTTCGATTTCATGTGTGTTCTTTATTGAATGACGGGAGGCGAAAAATAGCGGGATTGGGTCGCGCTGTCTGTGCTAAAAATCACAGAATGTAATGGGGATTTGCAGGAGCGGGCGCCTGTCTCCTGAGCTGGTCGAGGCGGCCCACGATCAAGGGATTCGCGGGCATGGCCCGCTCCTACACAAAACGGCTCTCCCAATGAATTTACACGTCCAGGTTTTTGACGCCCAGCGCGTTTTTCTCGATGAACGCGCGGCGCGGCTCGACCACGTCGCCCATCAGGGTGGTGAATATCTCGTCGGCCGTGATCGCATCTTCGATCTGCACCTTGAGCAGGATGCGGTTGGTCACGTCCATGGTGGTTTCCCACAGTTGGCTTGGGTTCATCTCACCCAGCCCCTTGTAGCGCTGGATGTTGACGCCTTTCTTGGCTTCTTCGAGCAGCCATTCGATGGCCTGCTTGAAGCTGATCACAGCGCGTTTCTGTTCGCCGCGGGCGATGTACGCGCCCGGCTTGATCAGGCCGTTCAGGATGTCGGCCGCCTGGCGGATCTGCACATAATCGCTGCCGTGCAGGAAGTCGCGATCCATGTAGCTGACCGAGTAGTTGCCGTGATAGAGCTTCTCCAGGCGCAGACGATGTTCGCCGGCTTCGTCTGTTTCCACTACCACCTTGATGTTGCCGCCGCAGGCCTTTTCCAGCAGTTGCGCGCTGGCTTGCGCCTGCTTGGTATCGTCCAGCGACAGGGTAGGGAGGATCAGCAGCGCGTGGCTGGCTTCTGGCGCGGTAAAGCGCGACAGCCGGTCGATCACCGCTTCGGCGAGGAAATATTGCTTGGCGATCAGTTCCAGCGCGTCTGCCTGGATCGGCGCGGCGTCGGCGGACGGGTGCAGCACGGCGTTGTTCAGCGCGGACTTGAGCATGTAAATCTTCATCTCTTGGTCGTCCTTGAGATAACGCTCGTCCTTGCCCTGCTTGATCTTGTACAGCGGCGGCTGGGCGATGTAGATGTGGCCGCGCTCGACCAGCTCTGGCATCTGCCGGTAGAAGAAGGTCAGCAACAGGGTGCGGATATGCGAGCCGTCCACGTCCGCGTCGGTCATGATGATAATGCGGTGGTAACGCAGCTTGTCGGCGTTGTATTCGTCCTTGCCGATGCCGGTGCCCAGCACGGTGATCAGCGTGGCGATCTCCTGCGACGCGATCAGCTTCTCGAAGCGCGCCTTTTCGACGTTGAGGATTTTGCCCTTGAGCGGCAGGATCGCCTGGAACTTGCGGTCGCGACCCTGCTTGGCGGAGCCGCCGGCGGAATCGCCCTCGACCAGATACAGTTCGGACAACGCCGGGTCTTTTTCTTGGCAGTCGGCCAGCTTGCCGGGCAGGCCCATGCCGTCCAGCACGCCCTTGCGCCGGGTCAGTTCGCGCGCCTTGCGCGCGGCCTCGCGGGCGCGGGCCGCGTCGATGATCTTGCCGCAGATGATCTTGGCGTCGATCGGATTTTCCTGCAAATAGTCGGCCAGTTTTTGCGCCACCACTTCCTGCACGGCGGGCTGCACTTCGCTGGAGACCAGCTTGTCCTTGGTCTGCGAGGAAAACTTCGGGTCAGGCGCCTTGACCGACAACACGCAGGTCAGCCCTTCGCGCATGTCGTCGCCGGAGGTATCGACCTTGGCCTTTTTCGCCAGTTCGTTCTCTTCGATGTATTTGTTGATGACACGGGTCATCGCCATGCGCAAGCCGGTCATGTGCGTACCGCCATCGCGTTGCGGGATGTTATTGGTGAAACACTGCACGACTTCGGAATAACTATCGTTCCACTGCATGGCAACATCGACGGTGATATTGTCTTTTTCGCCACAGGCTTGGAAGGTCTTGGGATGCAGCACGGACTTGCTCTTGTTCATGTACTCGACGAAACCGCGCACCCCACCGGAATAGGCAAAGTTCTCGCTCTTGCCGGTACGCTGGTCAACCAGCTCGATCTTCACACCGTTATTGAGGAATGACAGTTCGCGCAGGCGCTTGGCAAGTATCTCGTAATGGAACTCGACGTTGCCGAAGATTTCCTTGTCGGCGAGGAAATGCACCTCGGTGCCGCGCTTCTTGGTTTCGCCCAAGCTGCGCACCGGCGAAACTTCGACGCCGTTCTGCACTTCGAGCAGGCGATCCTTGACCGCGCCACGGTTGAATTCTAAGCCGTATTTCTTGCCGTCGCGGTAGGTCACCAGCTTCAGCCACTCCGACAGGCCGTTGACGCAACTTACGCCGACGCCGTGCAGGCCGCCCGACACCTTGTAGCTGTTCTGGTTGAACTTGCCACCGGCGTGCAGCACGGTCATCACGATCTCGGCCGCCGAGCGCTTCGGCTCGAACTTGTCATCGAACTTGATGCCGACCGGGATGCCTCGGCCATTGTCCGCCACCGAGATCGAGTTGTCGCCATGAATGATGACCTTGATGTCATCGCAATGACCGGCCAGCGACTCATCGATGGCGTTATCTACCACCTCGAACACCATGTGGTGCAGGCCGGTGCCGTCGGACGTATCGCCGATGTACATGCCCGGGCGTTTGCGTACGGCCTCCAGCCCTTCAAGTTGCTGGATACTCGATTCGTCGTAATTGTCACTCATTGAATTAATCTGCTTTCTGTTTCACGTGGAACATTTAAATGCGCATCGGCATGACGACATAGCGGAATTCCTGGTTATCCGGCATGGTCATCAGGATGCTGCTGTTCGGGTCGCCGAACGAGAAGGTGGCCGTGCTGCTGCTGATGTTGTTCAACCCGTCCATCAAATAATTGACGTTGAAGCCGATATCCAGCGGCTCGCCGTGATAGTCGGTCTCGATCTCTTCCTGCGCCTCTTCCTGCTCACTGTTGCTGCTGAGGATGCTGAGATTTTTCTCGGTCAGCACAAAGCGCACGCCCCTGAATTTCTCGTTGGACAATATCGCGGCGCGCTGCAAGGCTTGTTGCACCACGATCCGCTCCATGTTGAGGTGGTTGTCGTACTTCGGTATGACTCGTTCGTAGTCCGGGAATTTCCCTTCGATTATCTTGGTCGTCAGCGTGATGCCTGAGAAGGTGGCCTTGACTTGTTGCTGTGAAAACTCAATGTCGACGCCTTCGTCGCTGTCCGCCAATAGCTTGGACAATTCCATGACAGCCTTGCGCGGCAGGATGATTTCCTGTTTTTCGTAGTTCCCCTCGATGGTTCCGGCGTTATATGCCAGCCTATGCCCATCGGTGGCTACGACCTTGAGCTTGTCACCTTCAACGATCAGCAAGACCCCGTTGAGGTAATAGCGCACATCTTGCTGCGCCATCGCATACTGGACGGAGAACAGCAATCTCTTTAGTTCCTTTTGCGCCAGCGTTATTTTCCTGGCGTTTTCCAGCTGATTGCTCAATTTCGGGAAATCCATCGCAGGCAAGGTTTGTAAACTGAAGCGGCTCTTGCCCGATTTTATTTGCGCCTTGTTCTCTTTGGTGTCTATCGTGATTTTGCTTTGGTCGGGAAGAACACGCAGGATTTCCTGTAATTTCTTGCCATTCACGGTAATGGATGCCGTGTTTGCGCTTTCGGCGCCCAGATCAACGGTGGTTGTAATCTGTATCTCCAGATCCGTTGCCGTAAAACGCGCTTTGCCTTCCTGATTTTCAATCAGGACATTCGACAATATGGGTAGCGTTTGCTTTCGTTCGACAATGCCGATGACTATTTGCAGCGGTTTGAGTATGGTTTCTTTTTCTACTTGTTCAATAAACATAATATATAAATCCTTAATAAGAGCTAATATACTTTAACCAAAAGTGTTAACAACCCAAAAACCCCTTTTAATTCATCGAAATACAACCCAACAAACCAAGGAGAATTACTGTTGGGCATTGACGGGCGAAATGTGGATAACTTTTGCAGTTGGGGTAAACATGCAAATTATCCACATTATGAAGACATGAAATCCACAGCTTTATCCTCGCAAAGTCTGAAGCAAAATTTTATAGTCGGCATCGATAGTTGTATCCGATGTCTTGAGGCTTTCTACTGTTTTGCAGGCATGAATGACGGTGGAGTGATCCTTCCCGCCGAAAGCGTTGCCAATTTCAGGCAGGCTCATGGTTGTCAGTTCGCGCGCGAGGGACATGGCTATTTGTCTTGGTCGTGTCAGGTTCCTTGTCCTCTTCTTGGATAAAAGATCCGCCATCTTGATGCGGTAATAGTCGGTAACTGTTTTTTGTATATTATCAATGGATATCTGTTTGAATTGCGCGATCAATATGTCTTTTAAGGCCTCTTTCGCCGTTTCAACGGAAATGGTCCGGCAATGGAATTTGACATACGCTTCGACGCGCTTCAGTGCTCCCTCGAGTTCCCGGACATTCGAGTTGACGTGTTTGGCAATAAAAAAGGCGACCGCTTCATCAAGCGCATAGCCTCCCAGATTGGCTTTTTTCAGCAGGATGGCAACACGCATTTCCAGTTCGGGCGGCTCGATGGCGACCGTAAGGCCCCATCCAAAACGCGAAACCAGGCGGCTATCGAGACCGGCAATTTCTTTCGGGAAGGTATCGCTGGTCATTATAACTTGCTTGTGCGAATCGATTAGCGTGTTGAACGCGTAAAAGAACTCTTCCTGGGTCTTGTTTTTGCCTGCAAAGAACTGGATATCGTCGATCAGCAGGATGTCGAGCGAATGGTAATATTGCTTGAATTCCTCGAATTTGTTGGACTGGTAGGCGCGCACAACATCCGAAACGTAACGCTCGGCATGCATGTAGCAGATTTTTGCTTGCGGGGTATTTGCCTTGATTTGATTGCCTATCGCCTGGATCAAATGAGTTTTTCCCAGCCCCACTCCGCCATAAATAAAAAGGGGATTGTAGGATGCTCCCGGCAATTCCGCGACTTGCGTGGCGGCGGCAAATGCAAGCTGGTTGGCCTTGCCGATCACGAAGTTATCGAAGGTCAGGTTCGGGTTGATCTTCCCGTAACTGCGGAATGAAGCCTCGACTTTCGGCTTGCTGGACGAAGGGGTCGCGGGCGCGCTTTTTTCGGGGGCAACGCTGTTTGGTTTGTCTGCGGGATCTGCTTCCAGGACACGGAATTCAAAGGGTGGTATTCGCGGGTAGACCAAGCCTGCCTGGCGGCTGATTTCCGGTAAAAACCTTTCCTGGACAAGCTTTAAAGTGAAGCTGTTCGGCGCGGTAAGCACCAGCGAACCGCCTTCTTTTTTGAGAAGCAATGGCTTGATCCACGAATTAAATTGTTGCGGCGGCAGGCTCTTTTCAAACGAGCGGAGGCATGAATCCCAAAAAGAAATGTCCTGCATGGTTACGTGGAGATATGGGATGGGGTTTTTTTGTAAAGAAAGTGGCGACATTCTACAGGGCAAGCTGAAACTTATCCACAAGCAATAAAGTAAAATATGCTTGACAGACGCGCCCGAAGGCTTTGTAATGCCGCGTTTTACGATTTACCCGGGAAAAAACATGAAACGCACATACCAACCATCCGTAGTTAAGAGAAAACGCACCCATGGCTTCTTGGTGCGCATGAAAACGCGCGGCGGACGCGCGGTGATCAATGCACGTCGCGCTAGGGGCCGTGCCAAACTCGCGGTTTGATATAGCTGCTTCGCAATCCAGCCCCTCGGCCAGATTTCCCGCCGCGCACCGGTTGTTGCGCGAAAACGGTTTTGACCATGTTGTCCGTGCCGAAAGCATATCCGACAGGCACCTCAAGATTTTTTTTGTGCCCAACGGCCAGAAAAATGCCCGGCTTGGAATAATGGTGGGCAAAAGAACGCTATCCGGCGCAGCAGATCGAAACCGAGTAAAAAGAATCATCAGGGAGGCATTCCGCCAACACCGCGTCAAACAATGCAAATTTGATGTGGTTGTGATGGTGAAGCGCGCTGACCCGCATGGCGTGTCAGCTGAAAATTTAAAAACGCTGTTTAGCCGGGTAGAAAACAGATGCGCAGAATCGTGATCAAGCTGGTGCATGGCTATCAATACCTGATCAGCCCGCTTAGTCCGCCAACGTGCAGGTTTACTCCAACTTGTTCCCACTATGCCTGTGAAGCCTTGGAGAGGCATGGTGTGGTGAGGGGGGGGTGGCTCGGCATTAAACGATTGTTGCGGTGCAATCCCTGGAATCCCGGCGGATACGACCCCGCACCATAAAACATTCAGGCTCGATCATGGATTTGCATAGACTTTTTTTGTTTTTGATTTTTGTGTTTTCGCTGGGGCTGGTTTGGGATGGCTGGCAACGCCACCAGTATCCGGAACGATACATCCAGCAAACCGCGCCAGCCAGTGAAGCGTCGACGAAGCCGCAGGCGGCGACAACGTCCCCGGCTTCTATCCCGAACGCTTCCATTCCTGCTGCTTCACAGGCTCCCGCCGTGGCTGCACCCGCTATTGTTCAGCAGCCCGCCCAGCAAGCCGCCGGCAAGACGGTGCACGTCAAGACCGATACGCTTGAGGCAGAAATCAGCACGATTGGCGGGGACATCAGCCGGTTGGCACTGTTGAAACATCCCGATGCGCTGGACAAAAGCAAGCCGCTGGTGCTTTTTCATCGCGGCGCGGGTACCCATAATTATGTCGCGCAAAGCGGTCTGCTCGGAACCGGGTTGCCCAACCACACCAGTTCGTTCGTTCCGGAGCAAGACCGGTATGAGCTTTCAGGAAATGCCGACCAGGTGCAGGTGCGGTTGAAGGCAGAGGGCGATTTTGCGCTGAAGGTAACCAAGGTAATGACCTTTCGCAAAGGGAGTTATCTGGTCGATGTGGCCTATGAAGTGGAAAACGCCGGGCAACAGCCCATCGCGACAAGCAGCTACTTCCAGTTGATTCGCGATAGCGCCGCGCTGGCCGGCAGCTCCGCGTTTTTGCCTACCTATGTCGGCGCTGCCGTCTATACCGACAAGGAGAAGTTCCAGAAGGTAGAGTTTCCGGAAATAGAAAAGGGCAAAACCGATTATCCCAAGCAGGCTCAAGACGGCTGGATCGGGATATTGCAGCATTACTTTGTTGCGGCATGGTTACCCAAGGAAAAAGCCAATCGCGAGTATTTCACGCGCAAACTGGACGGTGATGCCTATTCGGTGGGGGTAATCTTGCCTGCCCAAGCCATCAATCCCGGGCAGCAAGCGACGGTGGGCACCACGCTTTATGTCGGCCCGGCCCAGACCAACTTGGACAAAATCGCCCCGGGACTGGGGTTGACGGTGGATTACGGCTGGCTGACCGTCCTTTCCGCCCCGCTGTTCTGGGTCATGGCGCTGTTTTTTGACTGGACGCACAACTGGGGTATTGCCATTATTCTGTTGACCGTCCTGATCAAGCTGCTGTTTTTTCCGCTGTCTGCGGCAAGTTACCGCTCCATGGCAAAGATGCGCGTGGTCGCGCCCAAACTGGAAAAAATCAAGCAGCAATGCGGCAGCGACCGGGAAAAACTGAACAAGGCCATGATGGAGCTGTACAAAACCGAGAAGATCAACCCGCTGGGCGGGTGTCTGCCGGTCGTGGTGCAAATCCCGGTTTTTATCGCCTTGTATTGGGCTATTCTGGCGAGCGTGGAGTTGCGTTATGCGCCATTTTTCGGCTGGATAACCGACTTGTCGGCGGAAGACCCGTATTACATCCTGCCGCTGGTCATGGGGGCGAGCATGGTTATCCAGATGCGCCTCAACCCGAAGCCGCCCGATCCGATACAGGCCAAGGTCATGCAGATCATGCCGATTGCCTTCAGCATCATTTTCTTCTTCTTTCCCGCCGGGCTGGTGTTGTACTCCATCGTGAACAACATCCTTTCCATCGGCCAGCAGTGGTATATCACCCGGGCTGCCGAGGATGAGAGCAAAGCTGCCGCAGCCAAACGCTGAGAGCTTGTGAAAAAATTCGTTACGAGCGAAGTCAGTTTGGGTGCGGCTGGAGCGCAGCCACCGGAATGTATATGGAAATACATGAGGATGGCGAGCACCACACGCACCCAGAATGTCGAGCGCAGTAGAATTTTTTACAAGCTCTGAC